>JAKABA010000096.1 GCA_021802115.1 bacterium
GGCGTGAGGGCAACCACAACAGTGGCGCAAGACCCGAAACGGCGACGGCAACCTTGGCAGCGTCCAGGTCGGGAAAGACCGCTCGTCCCGACCGGGTGTCACTAATAGGCACTCCGTAGGAACGGTCATGGGCCAGTCGGCTGTGGAGCAGGGTCAGGCGCGGCCTTGATTCCGTCCCTTGGCCCGGCCGGGCCGTTCGCCACCACCGCCACCGAGTAGCCCAGCACGGTGATCTGAGCCGCCAGGAAAGCGTAGGCCAAAATCACGAAGAAGAGGCCGAATGTGGAGCCGTAGGAGCTGAATCCATGTTCGAGGTGGAAGTAGAGTGGAAAGGCGAGGCTGAGCACCTCGAAGAGCACCCCTGAGGTGGCCGCTCCGCGCAGCAGGGCCAAGAGCCTTGGACGCTGGTGCGGCACCAGCCCGTAGATGGCGCCGAACAAGACAGTCCCCACCAGGGCCGCCGCCAGTGCCTGGAGGACCAGGGCCAGTGGCCCGGAGTGGAGCCAGCTGGGCACCTGGGGCAGCGACTCAAACACGGCCAGCAGGCTCGAGCTGAGCACGATCGGAACCGCCAGGACGGTGAACAGGACGATCATCGCCACGCTCATGAGCTTTTGCGGGAGGAAGCTTCGCGACTTACCGTCCGAGATGGCGGCGAACGCCTGGTCCATGGCTCCAAACAGGGAGGTGCCCGACCAGATCAGGCCCACCACGCCCACGATGGCCAGCCAGCCGGAGTCGCGGTGAAAGGTGTCCAGGGCCTTGAGCACCGCGGAGCCCCTGCCTCCGGGCAGCAGCGAGGCCACCGCCTTGGCCACTGCGCGACCGGCGGCGGGGTCGTGGAGGGCCACCCCGGCCAGGGTGACGGCCAGGACCACGATTGGGAAGATGGCGAAGAGCAGGTTCCAGGAGATCAGGGTCGCCTGATTGGGACCGTTGTGGCTGAGGTAGCACACCGCCACTCGGATCACAAATGTGTGGCGCAGGCGCGCCCAGATGCTCTTCATCGCTCCAGGGTAGGCGGCAGACCCGCGGGGAGCTGGTTTCACCTCGCCGGAACCGCGCCCTGGTGGCACCGCTGCTACCCTGGTGGGGATCGGCCGTCCTGGGGGTGACTGGCGGCCACCAGGGAGAGCCGGGAGCTCTGTCATCTCCGCACACTCCATTCCGACCGACGGCGGGGACAGTGCGGTCTGGCTCCGGGACCTCCATAAGAGCTATGGTGCCGTCCAGGCCGTGAAGGGGCTGGATCTGCACATTGAACGCGGCCAGATCGCGGCCCTGCTGGGACCCAACGGCGCTGGCAAGACCACCACCATGGAGATCATCGAGGGTCTCAAGCCGTTCGACTCAGGCCAGGTTCTGGTTTTGGGGATGAGTCCGTTGCAAGCGCGCCGGCGGGTCGGAGTGCAGCTGCAGGAGGGGGCCCTTTATGACGACCTCACCTGCGCTGAGACCATCCGTCTGTTCGGTCGTCTCTATGGCTTCGACACCGATCCGGGCCGGCTGCTGCGTCTGGTGGACCTGGAGGAGATGCTCAACCGCCGCGCCTCGGCCCTTTCCGGGGGTCAGAAACGAAGGCTCCAAATCGCGCTCACCCTGTGCAACGACCCGGAGTTGGTGGTCCTGGACGAGCCGACCACGGGCCTGGATCCCCTCAGCCGACGCCAGACCTGGTCTTTGATTGAGGAGCTGCACGGCCAGGGGCGCACCGTTCTCCTCACCACCCACTACATCGAGGAAGCAGAGCAGCTGGCCGAGTTGGTGGTGATCATCGACCGCGGGCGGGTGGTGGCCGAGGGAGCGCCCGCCCAGTTGGTGGCGGAGCTCGGCGCGGCTGCGAAGATCAGCCTGGCGGCGCCCCAGGAGCCCGACCTGGCTCGGTTCCCAGGAGTCCTTCGAGGGCGGTGGAGCCAGGGGCGCTGGGAGCTGCAGACCAAGGAGGTGGGCGCGATCCTGGCCGCCCTGGGCAGGGAGCTGGGGGAGGAGGCGCTCCGTGACGTGACCGTGCGTCCCCCCAGCCTCGAGGATGTCTTCCTGGACAAGACGGGACGGCAGTTGAGTGAGGATCGGCCCTGATGCCGGACTCCCCGGAGCCGGTCCCGGAGGCGTTTGCTCGGCCATTGGGGACCCGGCCCTGGATTCCCCTGGTCGCGCTCAGCGCCGCCAACATCAAGATCCTCTATCGGAACCGCCAGGTCCTCGTGTTCAACGTGCTGGTGCCGCTGCTCCTGATCGTCATCTTCGGCGGTCTCTTCCAGCGGGGCACGCTCAACGTGGACATCGTGGCGCCGCCTCAGTACTCCCGGATCCTGATCCGGGCGCTGCCCAAGGAGTCCTTCAACGTCCGCTATGTGACGGCCTCGGAGGCCCACCGGCGGGTGCTGGACAACAGCGCCGCCTTCGCGCTGGTGGTGGTGGCGGGCACCCGGCCGCTGTCCGTGCAAGTTCTCGAGAACTCCAGCAATGTGACCGAGAACGGCGCTCTGACCGCTGAGGCCCAGGCGGCCGTGGCGGGCCTCAACCAGGCCCTCCTGGGCCAGGCGCCGGCCGTGCAGTCGGTGGTCCAGACGGTCCACTCGCCGGGCGGGATCAGCTCGGACTCCCTGGCCAAGACCAACTACATCGCCTTCTTAGCCCCTGGAGTGCTGGCCTACGCTGTGCTGGCGGGCGGGCTCTCGGCCGGGCTGCGCCTGGTCGGGGACAGAGAGCAGGGAACTCTGCGTCGCATCCGGGCCACCCCAACCCCGATCTGGGTCTTCCTCGCCGCCAGCGTGGTCTCCCAGATCGTGCTGGTGGCGATCCAGATCGCGGTCCTGCTGGGGGTCGGCCATCTTCTCTATGGGGTCGGGATGGGGCCATCTCCCTGGATCGTGCTGCTGCTGCTCCTGATCGGATCCATGTGCTTCCTGGCCGCCGGCTTTCTGGTCGCCGCGTTCTCCAGGAGGGAGCAGGCGGCCATGGTGATGTCCAATCTGGTCTCCCTCCCGCAGCTGTTCGTGGCCGGCGTCTTCTACCCTCTGGCCGGGGCGCCCCTGTGGCTGCAAAAGCTCTCCACCGTGATGCCCCTCACCTACTTCAGCGATGGGCTACGGGGCTTGATGGCGGGTGGCCAAACCTTGGCCCAGGTGACGCCGGACATCCTAATTTTGCTGGGAGTAGGTGCCGTGGTCCTGTTGGTGGCGGCCAGGTACTTCCGCTTCGAACCCTCGGGTCAGGGGGCCTGAGGGCTGCGGCGAAGCCCCCGTGTGGGTGCCGTGGACCGGGGCTGGTCGCCGCTGACGGTGCGACGCAGGGGGCACTCCGAGGTGCTCTGTCAGGAGTCGGACGCGCGGGCGGCCAGGTGTTGGTCCTCGGCCCCATAGTTGAACATGGGCCGGAAGTAATCGCGGTCAAGCCCCGCCAGGAAGCGCACCGAATCGGGGCTCCGCGCGGCTCCGACCAGCCACTCGACCTCATCTGCCACCGTGGCCGCGTAATCCCCAGCCGGCTGGTAGCCGAGCTGAAGGGCGGCGCCGGTGTCCAGCACCACCGGATACTGGGCGTCCCAGGGATGCCCGCCCAGCTCAGGATCTTCGCCGCCGTCGAGCAGAACCTCATCCCAGGAGTGGTGGAGTTGGCGGGCGATGACGCGGGAGATCTCCAGGGCGTTGGGAGCGTCAGGATCGGCGCTGTTGAGGATCCGGCGCCCGGGCTTGGCGGCGACCACCTCGATCAGAGCGGCGATATTGGCGGCGGCCGTGGGATGGTCCACGCCACTGCCGCGGCGACGGAGGAAGACCACAGGTCGCTTGTCCAGCACGCGTTTGACGAAGACCCATTCACGCGGCCGCGCGGCTCCAGGGCCGTGGACCTTGGATGGCCGGAGCACGGTCACGGGCCAGCCGCTGTCGAGCAGGACCTGCTCCGCAGCCGCCTTGTTGGCGCCGTATCCGGAGCGTGTCAGCGGGTCGCCAGCGCCCGGAGCCAGGGTCGCCTGCGCCTCTGTGACCGGGCCCTGGAAGTGAGGCGGGGTGGCCGAGTTGGAGTGGTTGCCGGCGGAGTCTACGTACACCGCCTTGCTGGAGATCATCACGGTGGATCCGCAGGCGCTGGCCAGCGCCAGGAGTCGGCTGGCGTCGGCCGCCGTGTAGCAGAGGCAGTCGACCAGCAAGTCGGCGCCGTCTCCCAATGCGGCGCTCAGCTGGGCGGGATCAGAGCGGTCGGCGGCGATGAACTGGGCTCCCTCGGCGGCGAGTTCAACTGGGAGATGACCGCGGTCACGTCCGGTGAGGGCAACCTGCCAGCCGGTTCGCAAAAGGCGCCGGGCAGCAGCCCGTCCGATCGGGCCCGTGCCGCCCAGTATGAGCGCTCGGGGCATGGCCGGAAGGATACCGGGGTAGGTCCCGTGGGTCAGCGCCGCGACGGGCGCAGCGGCGCCGGGTTAGTGGACCCCGGCCGGGCGCTGTTCGGCGGGTCCGGTGAGCCGACCGCCCGGATCGACCAGGCCGCGAACGGGCGGCGGCACAAGGCCCGACAGTGCCACCCAATCCTGGCTTCGGGAGTGCTACCCGCCACAAGTGGCTCCAGTGAGCTCGTCTCCGATGAGCGGAGCGGCCTCGGCCCTGGTGAGCAGGTAGCCGGTGGCCAGCAGGCAGACCGTCCCCACGGCGAGCAGGGAGGGCACGTAGCCGAAGGCGCCAATGAGAATCGCTCCGACTCCTATGGACGCGGTCTGGAAGCCGCCGAAGAGGAATCCGTAGGCAGCGTCAACCCGGCCCTGGAGCGACAGCGGCGTTCGCCTCTGGACCAGTGTGCTCGAGCCCACCACCAGCCAGGGCAGTCCGAATCCGACCAGGAGCGCCGCGATGACCACCACCGCCATGGGCAAGATCCCGGCCGCATACGCCGGAACCACGCAGATGGCGGAGCCGACTCCGACCGCGGCGATCCCGATGGCGGTCAACCTGGTCTCCAAACACCGGCGCATCGCGCTGGCCGCGGACAGGCCCCCGGCGATGGCGCCCACCCCCTGGATGGAGATCAGCACTCCGACGAAGGACGCCGGCCGGTGAAGTCCGTTGGTCACCACCGCGAAGAAGGCGGTCTCCAGGAAGCCGAGGACCGCCAGCACCAGAATCAGGGCCAGCATGATCCGACGCAAGGGGAGGCTCCGCCAGATGTGGCGGAAACCCGCTGCCATCTCGGCGAGCCAGTGCTCCTCCCTCGGCGCGGGGGCCGGCTCGGTCACCCGCAGCCGCATCAAGGCCACCGCGGCGATCACAAAGGTCCCGGCGTCCAGCTCCGCAACCACCGCTCCGCCGGCGAGCGTGAACAGACCGGCGCCAACCAGCGGGGTGACCAGCCGCAGGCCCTCGGCCATGGTGTTGAGAAAGCCGTTGGCGTCGCCGAGCTGCTCTCGGGGCACGATCGTGACCAGGAGAGCTGACTTGGCGGCGCTGATGAAGGTTGCGATGGTGCCGTAGGCGACCATCACCAACCAGATGAGCCACACCTGGTCGCGGCCGTGAACCAGCACCAGCAGCATCACCACCATGGCCCCGACCGCCTGGCATGCGATCAGGAGCGGCTGGCGCCGAACCCGGTCCGCCACCAGTCCCGCCAGCGGTGACACCACCACCTCGGGGAGCACCAGGAAGAAGAAGGTGAGCCCGGCCTCCGCGTTGCTGCCGGTCAAGACCCTCACCCAGATCCCCGCCGCCAGGAACAGGAACCGGTCGCCGAAGGTGGAGAGCACCGACTGGGTCAGAAATATCCGAGCGGCTCGGTCCCTCAGCAGCTGGCGCACCCTAGGCCGGGCCCGACTCGGATGAGGTGCCGCCCCCTAGGTTCTCCAGGTCGATTGGGAAGATGAACTCCAGCACCTCGACCGGTCTGGATCCCTCGGGCCGGGCGGTTCGGTCGCCGATCCGCTCGTGGAACCGCATCAGCGCGCGTCCGAGGTCGAGCTCGATCTCAGCGAGCTCCTCGGGGGTGACCCACAGGACGTACTCGTTCTCCGTCGCCAGGTCGCGCCAGACCTTGGGATATCGCAACCGCGACTCGCGCCACGCCCGGAGTCGGCGCAGGTGGCGCTCCAGGAACATGCGCTGCAGCGCGGCGGCTGCCAGGGCGGTGGCGTGGTCGCCCTGATCGTCCCCCATGACCATTCCAGCCGAGGTCACCTTCCATGGCCGCTGCCGCCCGGGCCCTCCTCCGGCCTCCTCGACGAAGCCGTACCTGGCCAATTGGCGAAGATGGAAGGAGCAGGTCGTCGGGCTCTCCCCGAGTCGCTCTCCGGACTCGGTGGCCGTCATCGGCCCGTCGATGATCAGGAGCTCCAGCAGCGAGATGCGAAGTGGATGGGCCAGGGCCCGCATGGTCTTGGCGTCGCTGACTCGTCGCAGAGAGTCCCATGGGCTTCCGGAGGCAGGATCTGGCACGTTGCGAGAGTATATTCTCGAAAGAGATCTGTCAAGAAAATTCTCTTGAGCCGATTGGCGAGTGCAGTGGGTCAGCCGCGGGGACGAAGAGGGTGCCGACGCGGTAGGCTCTTGGTCATGGAGGATGCGGCTGCAACCCAGGAGCCTGCGCCCGGCTATCCGGCGGCTGAGGCGGCCATGAGGCGGATCTTGTGCCTTTCGCCGACCTGTGCCCGGCCGGGGGTGGACGACACCTCGCGGATGTTCACCACCTCGATGGCGCTGACCGGCCTGCGCTGCGTCTTCACCTACATGTTCTTGCCAATCCTGACGCCCGCCCTCGGGACCGTGGTCGGCCCTGTGATCGGGGTGCCGCTCTCGGCCCTGGCCTTCGTGTTCGACATCCGGGCGATCCGCAGCTTCTGGCGAGTCAACCATCCCCAGCGCTGGCTGATGACGGGTCTTTACCTGGTGGTGGCGGCCTTTGTGACCTACCTGTTGGTCTCTGACCTGGCCAAGGTGATCAGGTAGGGTCGGCGATTGGGGCCAAGGGGCCCTGCCTGGCTTCTGCCAGGGCCACTTCCCCCGATGTGGGTGAACTAGCTTGGGGATGCCTCGGGCGGTCAGGCGCGCCAGCGATACCGGCCGAGGCCGACACCTGCAACCGTGGCGGAACCACCCGTTGGTGCCGCGGCGCGCCTGCCGGCCCAGTCAGATGGCGCCCTTGGGTCTACGGGCGGCTCGATTCCACCAAGATGTAACCGCGGGAAGCGCGCCGTCGCCAACTCGAAGCGACCAGGACCCTGGAAGCCCGATCCCGCTCCCAGGAGCGCAGCTGCTGGGAGTGGACGATTGCGAGCACTCCCTGGGCGACCGCCATTCCCGTGAGGATTCCCGCGATGGAGCCCCGGTCCAGCAGTCCTCGGGCCGCGAGCAGGATGAAAGCGCCGCTCAGAACCCCATTTACGACCAGGATCAGCAGCGCGTCCTTGGCCAGCCCCAGATGCCGCTGGATCGCGACCGGGGCGGCCGACGGTTGGGCCTGCACGACCATTCGGTCGAGCCATTGGCGGCGGCGATCCAGGAGCAGATAGCCACCGGTGAAGAGAACAACGGCCAACACGATGCCGGGCCAGTAGTACGGAATCGGGCGCACCACCAAGCGAAAGATCAGGGCATCCGCAACCCCGATGGCCAGGATCAGAAGGCCGGCGTCGCGGGACCTGTCTGCCATCGGTTGTAGTGCCCGCGGCTGGCCCGGAGCCGCGTCTGCGGGCTGCGCTTGCGCCATGCTCGCAATCTAACACCTGGGACCCGGAAAGACGGGAAGGCTTTGCTCCCGAGGCGCGACGTCCTCGCCCTGCTGTTCCCCGGGGGCCACCCACGCCAACTGACGAGCGTTCCCGCGCAGGCGTCCCTGCAACTCAGGTGCGCCTGAGTTGCAGGGACGCCCTCGGGGCGTCGCACAACCGGCCTGGGCGCACCTGGCCAAGGTGGCTCCGGAGCACGGATTCGAACCGTGAACCTTGCGGTTAACAGCCGCCTGCTCTACCGTTGAGCTACTCCGGACCGTCGTTGCGCAGTTTAGCGGGCGTGGAGGAGTCGGCCTCTTCCACCATCCCCGCAGCCGCCCCTCAGGAGGTTGCCCCGAGGCCATCACGCCCTGCCCTGCCGCCCGGGTTCGGCGACGCCGAGACCTTCTGGCGGACGCTGTCCCAGCCCGGGTTTGGTCGTGTCTCGGCACGGATCGACCCCTGCCCCTCGCCTGGCTGAGACGCGGCGTCCTTCACCGGCCCCTGGCCACATCACCGGGAGGGGCAGCCCGGCGGTCGGCCGGGCCGAGCTCGGCCAGACCAGCCGGCTCGCCGGTTCCGATGGGGCGCCGTCATCGGACCGGGATCGCCTTCGTCTCAGATAGCGAGACCAAGGGGCGCGGTGTCCGCTGGCGGCCGCCCGTGATCGACCTGGCCGCCAGGCTTGCCCACTGCTTGGAGCGCCAGGTGCGGGAAGCGAGCCGTCCGGATGCCACCTGAAGGGACAGCGGCGACCTGGGCCGGTGGCTACTCGAGGTAGTCCTTGAGCTTCATGCTCCGCGACGGATGGCGGAGCTTGCGCAGGGCCTTGGCCTCGATCTGCCGGATACGTTCCCGGGTCACCCCGAAGCGTTTGCCAACCTCCTCGAGCGTGCGCTGGTGGCCGTCGATGAGGCCAAAGCGCAGCTGCAGGACCCGGCGCTCCCGGGGAGTCAGGGTGTCAAGGATGTCCTCGACCTCGGTTCTCAGCATGGTCAGGGAGGCCGCGTCCTGTGGCGCCACCGCTTCGCTGTCGGGCACGAAGTCGCCCAGGTGGGAGTCCTCCTCCTCACCGATGGGGGTCTCCAGCGAGACCGGGTCCTGGGCGACCTTGACGATTTCCCGCACCCGGTCCGGGGTTATGCCCATCTCCTCCCCGATCTCGGGGTCGGCGGGCTCGCGGCCCAGCTCCTGGAGCAACCGGCGGGATATCCGTACCAGCTTGTTGATGGTCTCGACCATGTGGACCGGGATCCGGATCGTCCGCGCCTGGTCGGCGATCGCCCGTGTGATCGCCTGCCGGATCCACCAGGTGGCGTAGGTGGAGAACTTGTAGCCCTTGTGGTAGTCGAACTTCTCGACGGCCCGGATCAGGCCCATGTTGCCCTCCTGGATCAGGTCCAGGAATGACATTCCCCGCCCGATGTACTTCTTGGCGATCGACACCACCAAGCGCAGGTTGGCCTCGGTGAGCCGGTGCTTGGCGTCCTCGTCACCCTGCTCGATGAGCTTGGCCAGGTAGACCTCGTCCTCGGCCTTGAGCAGGGACACCCGGCCGATCTCCTTGAGATACATCCTGACCGGGTCGTCGAGGGAGATAGCGTCGGCGTCGGCGGCGAGGAGCTCGTCCTCGGTCTCCTCGGAGTCGAAGTCCTTGTCCCCGTCCGTGACCGCGATGCCCATGTCCCTAAAGAGCAGGAACAGGCGCTCCATCTGGTCCGGGTCAGCCTCCAGGTCGGGGAAGGGGTCAACTATCTCGCTGGGGCTGAGGTAGCCCTGCTCCTTGCCCTTCAGGATCAACTGCTCAGCGGTGTGCACCAGGTCCTCAGTCCGAGGAATCGCCGGCGCCGCCACCACCTTCATCGCCCTTGCCAACTCACGCCTCCAATCCGCCGCCGCGGCGTAGCAACTCAATCCGCCTTCTGACCGCTTCCATCTCCGCCACCAGCGCGGGGCGGTCGCCCTGCCGATGGTGGCCCTCGCCGGCGAGCCGTTGGCGAAGCTCAGCGACCGTCCGCTCGGCCAGCTCGATCCGCATGGTTCTCACGCAATCCTCGATGGCCCGCTTCAGCCGAGTGCTCTCCGGACCATCCTCAAGCTCGGGAAGCTCCAGATCGCTGACTTGTCGGAGCCTCTCGGCAAGATTAACGGGAAGTGACTCCGAGGAGAGTCTCGCAGGCGCAAGCTCGCACATCATGTGAAAGAGGGCCCCGTCGTCAGGATCGGGGAAATCTCCCCGGCTGACCTGATAGCGATCTCCAACCTCCGCCACTAGCTCCGGCTTGACCGACAGCAGACCCAACAAATGGGCAGACGCACCCATTCCACTCTTCCCGACCGAGGCGGAGTCCAAACCCGCCCCGGTCAGGACGCGGGTCCGAGAGCCCCGCTCCACATCCTCCAGGATGCGCCCGGAGGCTATCCCCAACCGGCGGCCGACCCGCTCCGCGTAGAGCTCTCGGAGGCTGGCCTCCGGGATCCGTGCCAGCACCGCCATGGCGCGGCGGAGCGCATCTTGCCGCTGGCCACCAGATTGGGAGGAGGCCTCTCCCAGTGCCTGTTCGACCAGCACCTCCCACGCGGGTGGGGCCTGCTCCACCAGGCGGCGCATCCCCTCGGGGTCCTCGCGGCTGAGGTCGTCAGGGTCGCGTCCGGGCGGTAACAGGGCCATCCGGCAGATGATCCCCGCGCCGCCCAGGAGATCGACGGCGCTGCGAGCCGCCCGCTGCCCGGCCGCGTCCCCGTCGAAGCACAGCACCACCTCGTCCGCGAAGCGGCGCAGCAGTCGAACCTGGACCTCGGTCAGGGCGGTGCCGGAAGTGGACACCGCGGTGGTCAATCCCACCCGGTGGGCGCCCACCACGTCGAAGTACCCCTCCATCAGAGTCGCGCGTCGTTCTCTGCCGATCGCCTCCCTGGCGAGGTCGAGCCCGAAGAGGACCCGGGACTTGTCAAACACCGTGGTGGTTCGGGTGTTGAGGTACTTGGGCAGGTCGTCACCCAGGGCCCGGCCGCCGAATCCCAGCCATCGTCCCCGCTCGTCTCGGATGGGGATCATGAGGCGGCGGCGGAAGAAGTCGCTGAGGCCGGCCCGGTCGGCCCGGCCCAGCCCGGAGGCCGCGATCTCCTCGCCGCTGGCCTGATGCTTGGTCAGGTAGCGCACCAGGTTGTCCTGGTGGGTTCCGGCTGGGGCGTAGCCGAGGTGAAACGTTCGGATGTCTTCCGCCGTCACCTGGCGCTGCTCCAGGAATGACCTCCCGGCGGCACCGGCGCGGTGGTTGAGGAGCACCTCGTGGTAGAAGTCAGCCGCCAGCTGGTTCAGACGTAGCGAGCTCTCGCGGAGCCGTTGCTGGCGCCGCTCCGCGGGCGTGGCTGGCTCGGTCTGACTGAGATCCACGCCCGCCCGTTTGGCCAGCTCGTCGAGCGCTCCGCGGAAGTCTGTCTTGTCGATGAGCTCGATGAACTTGAAGAGATCGCCACCCAGGTGGCAGCCGTGGCAGTTCCACAGCTGTTTCTCCTGATTCACGTAGAAGGAAGGGGTCCTTTCCGAATGGAATGGACACAAGCCGCGATACTCGCGCCCGGCGCGCTGCAGGCGTAGGTAGCTTCCCACCACGTCCACCAGGTTGAGGCGGGACTTGATCTCCTCGACGTCGTTGGGGCTACCCATCACCGCAAGTTTGGGCGCGCTGGCAGGGGACCGGGCGATGGGGGGCGCCGGCCGACCCTGCTAGCGGCGGAAGAAACCGCCCTTCTTGGGGCTCTGCTCCATTTCGCGCACCTTGTTGCGCAACTCCATCATCTCCCGCTCCCGTTCGGCCATCTGGGCGGCCTGGGTCTTGCGGGTCTGGTCGAGCTCCTGGCGCAGGTCCCGGACCTGGCGCAGCCGCTGCTCCAACTCCGCCTCGAAGCGCAGCCGCTGCTCCGCCTGGATCCGCTGCTCCAAGGCGCGTTCCCACCTCTCGAAGAGTCCGGCGACCAGCTCTCGAGCGTCGATGGAATTGATCGCGACCGAGCCGGCACCGGCCATTTGGGAAGCGACCAGGGCTGATGGCCGCGCGGCCTCTTCCTCAACCGGAGAGGGGGCTGGGTCGAACTCCTCGACCGATTCGTATTCGACGGTCTGGAGCTCCGATTCCGTTCCAACCTCCGAATATTCTGGAGGCGCAGACTCCCGATCCAGTGCAGCCGCCGTCGCAGCCGGCTCGAAGCCATATGGCTCAGGGTTCGGCTCGGCCTCGTAGAGCGGGCTGGGAGCCGCCGGCTCGTAGCCGAAACCAGGAGCCGGCGGTGCTGTGTAGGCCGTCGCTGAGGGCTCCGCCGAGAAGAAGGACCCCGCGAACTCCGGCTCCTCCTCTGCTGCTTCGGTCTCTGCCGCCACCGCGTCATCTGCCTGGTCCACCTCCGCCAAGTCGGTTGGGTACACCGGGAAAGGCGGGGCGTAACCTTTGTCGACGGGGGCGGGCGCACCGACGTCCAGCGGCTCGTCCTCCCAGGTGGCGGGATCCGGACGCCAGACCGGGACCCCTGAGGGCCCGACCTCTGCCGCCGCCAGGTCGCTGGTCGGATTCACCTCCCAGGGGTTTCCCTGCGAGGTGCCGGCTTCCTCGACCGGAGTCCACAGGCCCTGGGAATAGTCAGTCTCGGCGACGGCCCATTCCTCGGCGGCCGGCTCGCCGGCCGCCGCCTGCATCTCATCTGCGGTCTGCGGTGCGGCGAAGGGGTCCGAGAACGCCGGGGGACTGCTGAGGGTCCCGATGTCCTCAGCGGCGACGCGCATCTCCAGCTTGCCATCGATCTCCACCCAGTGCACGGGGATGTCCCCTGACTCGATCCGGCGCCGGATCATGTCCGGGGGAAGGACGAGCCGCTGAGCGACCTCTTCGACCGTAAAGAACTCTTCTGGCACCCCTAACACCTCTTGTGAGGCTCTCCGGGCCGCTCACGCGCCCTGGAGGCCGCGACTCCCAACTCTGCCGGTGAGTGGCACCGGCGGCACCGTCCTGGCCACCTCGTCGAAGGCGCGCTGCCAGAAGAGCGGTGAAGCCACCGCTAGCCCTAGGAGCGCGCTCAGAAGTATCACAGCGTCCACGCTGGCTCTACCCTCCGAGTTCCAGTAGTCGTCCTCCAGATGCAGCCAGAGGGCGAACTCATCGAAGGTGAGGGCTGCCCCCGCCCCGTACACCGGCGCCAGCCGTCGGCGCCAGGAGTGCTCGGTCCTCATCAGCGCGCCATAGCCGCAGCCGGTGAGGGTCAGGATTCCCCAGACCATGTGGTGGATGTGGAGCGGGTGGCCCCCGCGCTTGCCGCCCAGCTGGATGTTCTTGAGCGGCAGCCAGTCCCCCCGGATGCCGTGGGTGATGATCCGGACTGAGGTGAAGGTTCCAATGAAGGCTGTCAGGACCCGAAAGTTGATCTCTTCGTCAGGGCGCTCCCGCGCCGCCTCCCGATAACGGGCAACGATCCGCCCAGGCAGCGAGGCCAGGCTATGGCGGCGGTCGGGACCGCTCCCAGCAGGGGTGTGGCGGCTCATCGGCGCATCGTACGTCCTTTTGTACCTTCTGCAACAGTACCTGGACACGAAATCGTTACGTCTTCATTTGCGTGATCGACAAGCCGCGGGTCTTGCGTGACGGTCAGCTGCTCACCCGCCGGGGCAGCGGGTTCCCACCGCCGGCCGTGGGGCCGGGGATGGTGCCGGGTCCGGTCCCTGGCCCATAGCGCTCTCAGAGGGGGAGTGCCGACTCTTAGGCAACGTTAAAGAATTAGTTGCACTCCTGACCGGTAGGGCCTAAACTTGGCGGATGGAGACAGATGCTTTGGTCGCGGCCCGACATCAAGCTCTCGAAGGGTTCCTGGACGAGCGTCAGCGTCGA
>JAKABA010000097.1 GCA_021802115.1 bacterium
GAGGGGGTGGAGCACGTGGTCGGAGGGATCGCCAAGGGGTCCGGGATGATCCACCCAGAGATGGCGACCATGCTGGCCTTCGTGACCACGGACGTCCGCGTGGAGGCGGACACCGCCCGGGCCCTCCTGCGCGAGTCGGTGCGGCAGAGCTTCAACCGGATCAGCGTCGACGGCGACATGAGCACCAACGACTGCTGCTTCCTGCTGGCCAACGGCGCCGCCGGCGGGCCGGAGATCCGCTCCGGGACGCCGGCCCTCCAGCACCTCCGGGAGGCGCTGGACAGGGTCCTCGGCTCCCTGGCGGCGCAGATCGTGGCGGATGGCGAGGGTGCCACCAGGACCTTCTCGGTCCACGTCCTGGGGGCGGCCGACGAACTGCAGGCCCTGAGCGCGGCTCGCACCGTGACCACCTCGCCTCTGGTGAAGACCGCCATCCACGGCGGCGACCCCAACTGGGGGCGGATCCTGGCGGCGGTCGGTCGCTCCGGGGCCGAGCTGGCGCTCGACCGCTGCCGCCTGGTCATCGAGGGCGAGGAGCTCTTCGCCCTGGGACAGGTGGTGGAGGGCGCCGTCGAGAGGGTCGCCCCCCGGCTGCTGCGGCCGCGCGTGGCAATCGAGATCAACCTGGGGGTGGGGGAGGCCGAGGCAACCGCGCTCGGCTGCGACCTGAGCCCCGACTATGTGAGGATCAATGCCGACTATTCCACCTGACTCAACCCCGTCGCTGCCCTTTGCCGTGCGCGCCCAGGTGCTGGTGGAGGCGCTGCCCTACATCCGCCGCTTTCACGGCCAGCTGCTGGTGGTCAAGCTGGGGGGCGCCGCCATGGAGGATCCCCTGGAGCGCGAGGCGGTGCTTCAGGATCTGGTCCTGCTCCGCTTCGTGGGGATGCGGCCGGTGCTGGTGCATGGAGGCGGCCGTGAGATCACGGCCATGGCCGCCGCCCTTGGGCTGGACACCCGCTTTGTGGGCGGGCTCAGGGTCACCGACGAACGCACCATGGAGGTCGCCAAGATGGTGCTGACCGGCAAGATCAGCCCGGATCTGGTCACCACCATCCACCGTCTGGGTGGCCGGGCCATGGGTCTCTCCGGAGAGGACGGGCCCACTTTGTTGGTCAAGCGTCAGCTGGGGCCGCAGGGGGAGGACCTCGGTCTGGTGGGTGCGGTGGCGGAGGTCAATCCCGAACCGGTCCTGGCCCTCACCGAACGGGGCCTGATCCCCGTGGTCGCATCCATCGGCCTGGGGTACGACGGCAAGAGCTACAACGTCAACGCCGACACCGTGGCGGCGGCGCTCGCGGTCTCGTTGCAGGCGGCCAAGCTGATCATGCTCACCGACGTCGTCGGGGTGCAGGGCGCCCGGGGCGAGTTGCTGAGCCGGCTCTCGGTCTCCCAGGCCGAGGCGCTGCTGGAGCAAGGCGTGGCCCGGGAGGGGATGATCCCCAAGCTGGGCGCCGCCTGCCAGGCGGCCCGGGCCGGGGTTGCGGTGCACATCATCGACGGCCGGGAGCCGCACTCGGTTCTGCTCGAGCTGCTCACCGAGGCAGGGGTCGGCACCATGATCGATCCTTTGTCCGCTGGCGATGACTGAGGCCCTGCCGCCAGGTCTGGCCGAGCGCGAGGCCGCGGTTGTCTGCGGCACCTACCGCCGTCCCCCCCTGGTGCTGGTCGAGGGCAGCGGCTGCTTTGTCACGACCGACCAGGGCGAGCGGCTGATGGACCTGGTGGGCGGGATCGCGGTCAACGTGCTGGGGCACTGCCACCCAGAGGTGGTGGCGGCGGCGACCGCCCAGCTGGGGCGGCTCATCCACACCAGCAACCTCTACTACACGACGCCTCAGGTAGAGCTGGCGGAAGCGCTGGTGGCCTCCGCCTTTCCGGGCCGGGTCTTCTGGTGCAACAGCGGCGCCGAGGCCAATGAGGCCGCGATCAAGGTGGCCAGGAAGTGGGGCCGCCTCAACCGCCGCGGTGCCTTCACGATCGTGACCCTGGAGGGGGCGTTCCACGGCCGCACCCTGGCGACCCTGGCCGCGACGGGCAACGCCCACTACAGCGATCCGTTCCGGCCGCTCCCGGACGGGTTCAGGCAGGTGCCGCGCGGGAGCCTGGATGCCGTCGAGCGGGCCCTGACCGACCCCGAGCGTCCGGCGGTGGCGGTGATGGCCGAGCCGGTCCAGGGAGAGAGCGGTGTCAACCCCTTGGGCGCCGACTACCTGGTCGGGCTGCGCGAACTGTGCGACCGGCACCAGGCTCTGCTGATCCTGGACGAGGTGCAGACCGGGATGGGTCGGTCCGGAACCATGTGGGCCCATCAGGCGGCGGGGATATCTCCGGACATCATGACCGCCGCCAAGGGGCTGGGGGGCGGCCTGCCCTTGGGGGCGATGCTGGTGTCGAAGGCGGCTGACTGCCTGGAGCCCGGCGACCACGGCAGCACCTTCGGCGGCAATCCGGTCTCGTGCGCGGCCGGTCTGGCGGCTCTGAGGGTGATAGTCCGAGACCACCTCTGCGAGCGCGCGACGATCGCCGGCGACCAGCTCAAGGAGGGTATCCTCGGTCTCCGCTCGCTGGGACTGCCGGTTGCCGAGGTGCGCGGCAGCGGGCTGCTGCTGGGGATCGGGCTCGCGGCGCCAATGGCCCGCGAGGTGGCGGCCGCCGCGATCCAGGAGGGGCTCCTCATCAATCCCATCGGCGCCGAGACGATCCGCCTCGCCCCCCCGTTGACCATCTCCGACGACGAGATCCAGCTGGCCCTCGAAGGGTTGCGGGCCAGCCTCCTGCGGGCGGTCGCGGAGCCCGGGAGTTGATCGTGCAGACCGGCAAGCGGGAGCGCCAGTCAGCCATCGTGGAGCTCCTGTGGGAGGTGCCGGTCGCTACCCAGGAACAGCTGGCTCAGGAGCTGCATCGGCGTCACATCGAGGCTGACCAGGCGACCATCAGCCGCGACCTGCGCGAGTTGGGAGTGGCGCGTGTGGCCGGGAGCCCCGGCCGCCGTTACCTTCCGCCTCCCCACCTTTCAGAGCGCTGGGACCGAGCCTGCCAGGTGCTCGGCAGCCAGTTGGAACGGTTGGAGCGGGTGGGGTTGATGGTGGTCCTCCACACCCCCGTCGGGGCGGCGCCGGTGGTGGCGGCGGCGATCGACTCCCTCCACCTGGCCGACGTGGCGGGGACCGTGGCCGGGGATGACACAATCTTCATCCAGGCGAGGACCGCAGCTGGAGCCAGGTCGGTGGCCCAGCAGTTGGAGGCGCTCAGGCGGGTGTCTCCGGCGGGCCCGGTTCCGGGAGGGCATGGCGCTTGAGCGAACGACCCCGCTGCGTGCTGGCGTTCTCCGGTGGACTCGACACCACCGTGGCCGTCCACTGGCTCACCCATCAGCGCGGCTTCGAAGTGATCACCCTTTCCGCCGACCTCGGCGAGGCCAAGTCGGCCGAGGACCTCCAGCAGCGGGCGCTGCGGGCGGGAGCGGTGGCCGCCCATGTGGTCGACGCCAAGGAGGTTTTGCTCAGCGACTTCGTGTTCCCATCCCTGCAGGCGGGGGCCCTGTACCAGGGTGTGTACCCGCTCGCGACCGCGCTCGGACGCCCCCTCATCGCCCGCCTGCTGGTGGAGGTGGCCCGGGAGACCGGGGCGTCCGCGGTCGCCCACGGCTGCACCGCCAAGGGCAATGACCAGGTCCGCTTCGACGTGGCGGTCGGGGCCCTCGCGCCCGGCCTGCAGGTGGTCGCGCCGGTCAGGGAGTGGAGCCTGGGACGGAGCGAGGAGATCGCATATGCCGCCGAGCACGGCCTGGAGGTCAGGGCCACCCGGGAGAGCCCCTACAGCGTCGACGCCAACCTCTGGGGCCGCAGTGTGGAGGCCGGAGTCCTGGAGGATCCCTGGCAACCGCCGCCGGAGGACGCCTTCGAGTGGACGATCTCTCCCGCCGCCGCCCCACCCGACGGCAACCCGGTGGAGATCCACTTCGAGCAGGGGGTCCCGACCAGGCTCGACGGGGTGGAGCTCTCCCCGGTGGAGCTGGTGGTGAGGCTCAACGAGCTGGGGGGAGCCAACGGCGTGGGTCGCATCGACCACGTCGAGGATCGGCTGGTGGGGATCAAGTCCCGAGAGGTGTACGAGGCCCCCGCCGCGATCATCCTGGACACCGCCCACCGGGCCCTGGAGTCGCTCACCCTGGCTCGAGACGTGCTTCGGTTCAAGCGCCAGGTGGCCGACGAGTGGGCGCAGCTCACGTATGACGGACTGTGGTACTCGGCGCTGCGCCAGAGCCTCTACGCCTTCGTCCGGTCGACCCAGCAGTTCGTGAGCGGGGAGGTGCGGCTGCAGCTGCGCCAGGGAGCCATCACCGTGCTCGGACGGAGCAGTCCAGCCTCCCTGTACCGGCGCGAGCTGGCCACCTACGAGCGCGCCGAGGACCGCTTCCGCCACCAGTCCGCCGAAGGGTTCTTGAACATCTTCGGGCTCCCCTTGCGGACCCAGGCGGCAGTTCAGGGCAATCTCTGGGAGGAGTCCAAGCCGCTGCTGCGCTCGATGCCTCGCGGGATCGCCGCGGGCAAGCCTGACGAGCCAGGCGATGTCGCCGACGCCTGACTACCCGGCCTCCTCAAGGCGGGCCGCCAAGGCGTGGAGCGGGCGCCTGCAGGAGCCCTCGGCCCTGACCCTGGAGGAGTACAGCTCCTCCCTGGCGTGGGATATGCAGCTCGCGGAGGACGATGTCCAAGGGTCGAGGGCGCATGCCCGAGCGCTCGGCGCCGCCGGCCTTCTCGACCAGCCCACTCTGGACCGCCTCCTGGGGGGATTGGAGGCGGTGGCCGCGGAGCTGAGCTCCGGCACCTTGGCGCTGCTCCCATCGGACGAGGACATCCACATGGCGGTCGAACGCCGCCTCACCGAGCTGGTCGGCGAGCCCGGGCGGCGGCTGCACACGGGCCGCAGCCGCAACGATCAGGTGGCTCTCGACCTCCGCCTCTACGCGCGCCGAGCCTGCGTCCAATTGGTGCTGGCGGCGGCCGACCTTCAGGAGGTGCTGCTGCGGCGAGCTCGCGAGCAGCGCGCCACCCTCCTGCCCGGATACACCCACATGCAGCGAGGCCAGCCAGTCCACCTCGCCCACCACCTCCTGGCGTACCTGGAGATGCTGGGACGTGACCGGGGACGGCTCCAGGACTGCTGGGCCCGGGCCGATGAGTCTCCCCTAGGTGCCGGGGGGTTGGCCGGCACCACCTTGCCGATCCCGCGTGAGGGCCCCGCCAGGGAGCTGGGCTTCAGCCGGGTAACGGCCAACAGCCTGGACGCCGTGTCGGACCGTGACTTCGCCGTGGAGCTGGTCTTCGACTGCGCCCTGCTGGGCGTGCACCTGTCCCGGCTGGCCGAGGACCTGATCATCTGGAACACCGCCGAGTTCTCCTTCGTCACCCTGCCCGACCGCTGGGCGACCGGATCGAGCATCATGCCCCAGAAGAAGAACCCTGACCTGCTCGAGCTGGTAAGAGGCAGGGCGGCGGTGCCCATCAGCTCGCTGGTGGGCCTGCTCACCCTGCTCAAGGGCCTGCCGCTGAGCTACAACCGCGATCTGCAGGAGGACAAGCGCCACCTGTTCGCCGCCGTCGAGGTGACCCGGGCCAGCATGGTGGCGCTGGCGGGTCTTCTGGCGGAACTTCGGTTCAACCCTCCCCGGATGATCCGGGCGGCGTCAGATCCGGACCTGCTGGCGACCGACCTGGCGGAGTTCCTGGTGCTGCGGGGGGTGCCCTTCCGGAGCGCCCACGAGCTGGTGGGACAGGCGGTGCGGCGCTCCCATCAGGACGGGGTGCCGCTGGACCGGCTCATCGATGAGCGGGGCCCCGAGCTGGGGTTCCCGGCAGAAGCGGCCACCGTGTTCGACCCCCGGCGCTCGCTGTCCCAGCGCGAGCAGGTCGGGGCGCCGGGGCCCCGCGCCACCGGGCTGGCCCTGCGCCGCGCCGCCCGTCAGATCGCGTCGGCGAGAAGTTGGGCGAGGCTCCACCGGGGCGCGGGCGCGCCCCATCCGGGCGAGATGGGTGTGGTGGAGGTTGCTACGATCAGTCCCACGCAGCCATCCGTCAACCGGGAAGCCTGATGTATCGCAAGCTCTATCTGCCCCTCGACAACTCGGACCATTCGACCGCGGCGGCCGAGGTGGCGATCCGGCTCGCCAAGGCGACCGGGGCCGAGATCGTCGGCAGCCACGTCTACGCGGCCCGGCTCCACGACTATCGCTTCAAGCAGATGGAGTACACGCTGCCGGAGGAGTATCAGGACGAGGTCGAGCTCGAGCGCCAGCGCAAGATCCATGACAGCCTCATCACCCGGGGACTGGGGCTCATCTCCGACTCCTACCTGGAGGCCGCCGAACGGAGCTGCCGGGAGGCGGGCGTGCAGTTCACCCCCAAGACCTTCGACGGCAAGAACTGGGAGGTCTTGGTCAAGGACATCGAGGAGTCCGACTACGACCTGGTGCTGATGGGCGCCTGTGGCCTGGGCCAGGTGAAGGAGACCCAGCTGGGGACCTGCGTGGATCGGGTGGTGCGGCGGGCCTTCCGTGACACCATCGTGGTCAGGCATCGCGAAGGCCGGGATCCGCTCTCGGGCCCGATCGTGGTGGCGGTGGACGGCTCCCCCCAGTCCTTCGCCGGGCTGCGCTCCGCCCTGGAGATGGGCCGGGCGCTCGACCTGCCGGTCGAGGCGGTGGCCGTCTACGACCCCTATCTCCACTACGTGCTCTTCAACGGCATCGTGGATGTCCTCTCTGAGGAGGCGGGCAAGGTTTTCCGCTTCAAGGAGCAGGAGGCGCTCCACGAGGAGATCATCGACACCGGGCTGGCCATGATCTACTCGTCCCACCTCAAGGTCGCCAAGGAAGTGGCTCGCGCCGAGGGATACGACCTGCCCATCACGCTGCTGGATGGGAAGGCCTTCGAGCAGGTGCTGAGGTACGTCCGGGAGGTCGATGCCTCCCTGCTCGTCTGCGGGCGGATCGGGGTCCACTCGGACCAGGGCATGGACATCGGTGGCAACAGTGAGAACCTGCTGCGGCTGGCGCCGTGCAGCGTGATGCTCTCCTCCCGGACCTACGTCCCGCCGATCGACGTCATGGGGGCCGCCTCGGTGGTCTGGACGCCGGAGGCCAATGAGGTGCTGGAGCGGATCCCGTGCTCGGCGCAGGGTCTGGCCCGCACCGCGGTCCTGCGCTGGTCGATGGAGCGCGGTCACTCCATCATCTCCCAGGATCTGGTCTCCTCCGCGCTGGGTGACATCCTGCCGCCGGAGGCCTCGGCTGCGATCGGGATCAAGCGGGAGTCTGGGGCGGCCGCGATCGCCGAGCGGGAGGTGCACATCTGCCGTGAGTGCGGCTACACCGCCCGCGGGGTCAGGCCGGTGGCCTGTCCGGTCTGCGGCGGCTCCCAGGAGCAGTTCTCCCAGGTGGATCACGAGAGCCTGATGCTGGCGGCGGCGGAGGAGGGCGAGGTCACCGAGGAGGTCACCTTCGACAATCACAAGATCGGGTGGTCGACCGAGGCGCGCAACCTGCTCCACGAGATGCCGGCCGGCTACCTGAGGCGCAGGATCAAGGCCAAGGTGGAGAAGGTCGCCCGGACCAGAAGGCTGAACGTGGTGACCCTGCAGGTGGCGGCGGCTCTCATCGAACCGGAGCTGGGACGCAGCGCCAACGCCCAGCCTCACCGCACGCCCCTGGACGGGTTTGGCGAGCCGGCCCACGACCGGGTGGCGGCGGGGGGGTTCGACGAGCCATCCGAGGACGCCGACGAGGTGGACCGGGCCCTGCTCACCTATGCGGCCGGGGGGCAGGGGGGGCGCTACATCCCTCGGGAGGCGTCGCCGACCGTATCCCGTCTGCGGCCGCGCGAGGAGGGCACGACCCCGGGCTTCGCCGCAAGCCCGACAACTCCGCAGGGCGCTCCGGCTCGGTGCCCCGTCCATGTGAGCGCGGAGCCGGACTCGCCGGAGGTCGAGCGACTCACCGACGCCACCTCTCATCCGGCCGGGGCGTGGTCGTCTGCCGAGGGGGCGCGCTGCCCGGTTGTTCACGACCTGAACCCCCGCTCCGCTGAGGAGGATTAGCCGGGTCGGGCCGCGGCGCCGCCAACCCAGAGGCGCTGACCTCCGCCCGGACCGACCGGGGCCAGGCGCCGGTCGTACCCATCCCGCGCCAAGTGCCGGCTGTCAGAGCAGCTGACCGCCGCGCTCCACCGCCGGGTCGATCAGACCCTCGGCGCCCCGCATCAGGCGGCGCAACTCCTCCGCGTGGTTGGGGGCGGCCAACGCGCTGACCACGTCCCCCGGCTCCAGCACGGTCGAACCGGACGCGAAGGTGAGCTCGGGGCCGCGCAGGACGGTGACGACGATGCAGCCCTCAGGCAGCTGCGCCGAGCGCAGCGGCCGTCCCGCCAGCGGCGAGCCGGCTCCGATGCGCTCCTCCAGGCTCATGGTGTGCCCGCTGACCTGGGTCATGAGGCCGAGGTTGCTGGACAGCGCCTGCTGGTATCCGGCCATCACGTCGCCGAAGGTGAGCACTCCCAGGACGTGACGGGCGCCGTCGGTGACCGTCACCCAGTGACCTCCTGCCTGCGTTATCGACTCCACCGCCTGGTCGAGGCGCGCCGTGGCGGCGATGGTTGGGCTGGTCGTGTCCACCAGCTGGGAGAGGGTGGCGGGCGCGCCCGGCTGGGCGGCGGCCCGCTCCATGGCCTCGGTGGGCACGGTGCCCAGGTAGATGCCCTGGCCGTCGACGACCGGCGCCCCCGGAACCGAGGCTTCCCGGACCGCGGCCAGCGCCTCTGGAATCGACAGCGAGTCCGTCAGCACCACTTTGGGCTCATTGGCGACCGCGCTGACGAGGACGCCGCCCAGGAGCGGGAGCCCGAACTGGAGGCGGGAGGCCGGCGAGTCGGAGCGGGTGCGCAGCTGGCTGCGATAGATGCTGTCGTCAAAGCGGCGCACGATGAAGGTGGCGATGGCCACCGCCACCATCGCGGGTGCGAGCAAGGCGATGGTGCCGGTCATCTCGGCGACCATGAGCATCACCGCCAGTGGAGCCCGGGCGATGCTGCCGAAGCAGGCCATCATCCCCACAACCACGAAGGCGGCGGGGTCGTGGGGGACCCAGGGCGCCAACGGGGCCAGGATCCGCCACACCGCGGCTCCGGTGAACGCGCCGATCACGATTCCTGGCCCGAAGACTCCTCCCGAGCCGCCGGTCCCGATGGACAGGGAGGTGGCCAGGATGCGAGCCAGCGGCAGCAAGAGGACCGCATAGAGGGGAATCTGCAGCAGGTCCGGACCCAACCCCTTCTGGACCCAGCCGTAGCCGGTCCCCATCACCTCGGGCAGCCCCAGCGCGATCGCGCCCACCAGCAGCCCGCCCAGCGCGGGGCGCAGCTTGCGACTCAAGGGCAGACGAGCGTTGAGGCCGACCACGAAGTAGAAGCTCTTGGCGTAGAGCAGACCGATGCCGCCGGCCAGCACCCCGATCACGGCGAACCAGAGCAACTGGCCCGGGGCGTTGAAGTGGTAACCGCCGGCCACCAGGAACAGGGGCCGGTAGCTCTCCACGGCCCCGAAGATCACGTAGGCCACCAGTGAGGCTGCCAGCCCGGGCAGGAGAGCGGCGAACTCGAAGTCATCCCGGTACAGGATGTCGGCCGCCAGGACAGCCCCGCCCAGGGGGGCGCTGAAGATGGCCCCGATGCCGGACCCGATCCCCACCGCCACCGCCAACCTGCCGTCCTCCGGGGAGAGGTCCAGCACCCTGGCCAGCAGCGAGCCGAAACCGGCGCTTATCTGCGCGGTGGGCCCCTCCCGTCCCCCGGAGCCGCCCGAGCCGATGGTGATTGCGGAGGCGATCATCTTCACCACCACCGCTCGCAGGCGGATGCCTCTGGGGTTGCGGTGGAAGGATTCGATGGCGGCATCGGTGCCGTGCCCCTCGGCCTCCGGCGCCCACGTGAAGATCAGCAGCCCGGCGAGCAGACCACCCAGGCCGACCACCAGCGGGATCGCCCAGGGCCTGCTGAACCCGGCGGACCCGGGCCGATTGCCCTCCCCACCCGGGGTGGGAATGTGGTACCCGGCGAGATCGGTGAGGAACAGGTGGGTCCCGATCTGCAGCAGAGTGTAGAAGGCGATCGCACCCAGGCCGGCGACCACGCCGATGGTGACCCCCAGCAGCAGCCACTTCTGGGCGTATGGCAGGGCACTGATGCGGCTGCCCAGGCGGCTGCCCAGGGTCCGCCAGCTGGTCCAGCCGTCACCGAAGAGCCGACCCTCCCAGGTGAGGGCGACTCCGGTCAACCCGCGCTGGCGCTGGTTTGGGGCGGCGCCGGTGTCGGCGGGTGGCCTCTGACGGGGGCCGATCAGCCCCGCGAGCACCCGCAGGCGGTGGGCGGCCGCGCGCCAGCGTGACTCCGCCGGACCGGGTCCTGCGGGCTCGTCCGCCTGCTCGGGGGAGGCTCGGCGGCGGACCATGCGCCGGCGGAACCGGGGCCGCCAGCTCACCGGGGCGCGAGCGCCTCCAAGAGCAGGTCAAGCGTCAGCCGGATGTTGTCCCACTTGAATCCCTCGGGATCCAGCCCGGAGTGGAGGATGAGGCCGTCGCTCAGGGCGAGCATCAAGGAGGCCAGGGCGTTGGCGGGGGCGGGCGTCAGCTCCCCGGCGGCGATGCCGTCCTCCACCCACGACCGCAGCACCCGGCGCCGGGCGGCGGTGGCCTGGCCGAGGCTGCGGCGGACCCGGGCGTCCGAGCGGACCGCGGCCCAGAGATCGGCTGCGATCTGTACCCGGCCGGGCAGCCTGGCGCTCTCCACCATGTGGGCCGCGAAAGCTCGGAGCCTTCTCGACGGGCTGGGCTCGGCGTCGGTCAGCTCCTCCATGCGCCGGGTCAGCCGGGCCGCGTCGTCCTCCAGGAGGGCCAGCAGCATCGCCTCCTTGCGGGGGAAGTAGATGTAAAAGGCCCCCTTGCTGGCTCCGGCGTCACGACATATGTCGTCGACGGTGAGGTCCGCATACGGGGTCCGCGCCAGGCACCGCCAGCCGGCGTCGATCAGGCGCTGGCGCCGGCTGGCGCGGACGGCGTCGCTGAGCTTGGGCACGCTCGCAACGATACAAGACCGACCAGTCGGTTTTTCTCAGAGGGAGATGCCGGTACCCCAGGCACCACCCGCTGCGCAGGAGGGCGATCCGAGGACCGTGGGCGCGCCCGCGGATCGGTGCTGTCCGGCAGCCCTGGCCGGCAACTTGTCCAAGGCCGACGACCGGAGTTAGGACTCCTCCTCGTCCGCCTCGGGCTCACTGAACGAACCCAGCAGATGTTGGGATCCCTCTTCGAACGAGAAGACGGCACCGCAACCGGGGCACTCGAGTTGGGAGGTTGGATCGAGGTCCTCCGGGGGGAGGAGCCGGACCTGGCAGGAGGGGCAGATGACCGTCGCTGCCGCCGCCGCGCCGGTGTCGCGAAGGCGTGCGGCCGCTGCGGCCGCGAGATCGATGGCGACCGAGCCACAGATCTCGCAGCGGTAGGATGCCATCCGCCCGTCGTGGCTCAGGTATCTGCCTTCGGAGTCGACGTATACCGCCCCGCCGATAAGCTCGAAGCGGCCCGGCTGGCACCCATAGGGGCAGACGAGGTGGCGCCTACCGGTGGTCAACCGGGCCTCACCCTTCGCCGCTGGTGAACGACGGCCGGTGCCAGCCCTGCGCGCCCTCTCCCGCCGCCGCGATCTCCCAGTACATCGCCTCGAGATCCGATCTGGTGTTGAGGTCGGCAACCCGGGCTCGCAGTCTGGCCGCGCCACTGCACCCCTTGATCGCCCAAACCACATACTTGCGGGCCAGCCGGGCCCCGCGGCGCTCACCGTGGTGGTCGACGACGGAGTCCCAGTGGCGGCGCGCCAGCTCGAGCCGCTCGCCGAAGGACGGCACCGGACCGGGTTCGCCGAACTGGAGCTGGTGGACCGTCTGGCTGAGCAGATGCCAATCGCCCATCATCCCCCGAGCGATCACGACGCCATCGACGGTGCCGGAGCGAATCCGCTGCTCCACCTGCTTGGGGTCGCGCACGTCGCCCGAGCCGAGCACGGGTATCCGGCGGACCGATTCCTTGACGCGCGCGATCTCCTCCCAGTCCGCCCAGCCGGTGTAGCGCTGGGCGCGAGTGCGTCCGTGGATCGTGACCGCGGCCACGCCGACGTCCTCGAGGGCGCGACACAGTTCGGGAGCGTTGATGTGGTCGTGGTCCCAGCCGAGGCGCATCTTGGCGGTGACGGGGACGGGCACGGCTCGGACCATCGCCTCCAGGACTCGGACCGTGGCCGGGATCCCCCGAGCCAGAGCTGCCCCCGAGCCCAGCCTGACCACCTTGGGCACGGGGCAGCCGAGGTTGACATCGACGATGTCGGCTCCCCTGGCCACGCAGATCTGGGCTGCATCGGCCATCATCTGGGGGTCACATCCCACCAGCTGGGCGGCCACCGGATGCTCGCCGGAGCCCAGGTCGATCACCCGGTCCACCAGCTCCTCCGGCGCCCGCACGACCGCGGCGGCGGCCGTCATCTCGGTGCAGGTGAGACCGGCTCCCAGCTCGCGCGCGAGATCGCGGAAGGGACGGTCGGTGATCCCGGCCATCGGCGCGATGAAGATCGGGTTGTCCAACTGGACCGTACCGATGCGCAGCTGGGTGGTGGCGGAACAGGTGCTGACGGTCAAACTCTGGTGCCCCTTGGAACTGATGCCAGCCGCCGCGGGGTCGCGGCCCTTCTGATCTCCAGTATCGAGCATCCTGTCAAATGGCGGCCGGCCGATCGGGACCGGCCGCCTGCCGCTCGATATAGTCGGCACCCAGGGACCGTGCGCGTCAGTTGGCAAGGAGGACGTAGGCTGCTGCTGGCCATCGATGTCGGCAATTCGAACCTCACCATCGGGGTCTTCGCGGATGATCGTCTGCTCGCGCACGGACGCTTCGCCACCAGGAGGGACGCCACTCCCGATGAGCTGGGGGGGCAGCTTCTCACCTTTCTCTACCAGCGCCGGCTCCCCCCAGCGATGCAGGCGGTCGCCATCAGCTCGGTGGTGCCGACCCTCAACCAGCCCCTGGTGGAGATGGCTCAGACCTATTTCAGCGTCGCCGCCTTCCTGGTCGGCCCGGAGACCAAGACCGGGATGGCGATCCATTACGACCCGGCTCGGGACGTCGGCGCGGACCGGATCGTGACCGCAGTCGGGGTGCATCACCGCTATTCGGGCCCGGCGATCATGGTGAGCTTTGGCACCGCCACCGTCTTCGACGCCATCGACGGACGTGGCGACTACCTGGGGGGGGCGATCGCGCCCGGCCTCCAGCTCTCGGTCGATGCGCTCTTCGCCAGGGCCTCGAGGCTGCCCCGGGTCGACCTGGTGGCTCCCGACCGGGTCCTGGGCCGCACCACCGTCTCCTCGATGCAGGCGGGGATCATGTACGGTGCCGCCGCCCAGGCG
>JAKABA010000098.1 GCA_021802115.1 bacterium
ACGTAGATCGCGTGGGGCACGAAGATCGGGTCGCCGAGCAGGGTCGCGCAGGCGGCCGCGATGGTGCTCTTGCCATTGCCGGGCGGGCCGTACAGGAAGATGGACTGGCGCGATCCCAGAGCCGGGCCGAGGCGGTTGAGCACACTCGGTGGCAGCACCAGATGGTCCAGGGCGGCGCGCAGCAACTGATGGGTCACCATCGGAGCGGTGCGGCCCTGGTGGCGGGCCACCGCGGCATAGACCTCCAGCGGCACCGGGGCCGGGCCGGCGTACTGGCTGATCTCGATCAGCTCACGGGCCCGCTGCCGGCCGGTACTGCTGATCGCGTACTGCAGGCCCTCGGCGAAGCCCTCGTCGCCGCCCAGGGCGCCCCGGATCCCGGTGGTTCCGCAGTAGCCCTCGTCGGAGAGGAACTTGATCGCATCGCTGACCATCACCCATGGCAGGCAGGAGTGGCGCGACAGCTCGCGGCCCAGCATGCTGCCGTTGAAGTAGAGGATCTTGAGGACCAGATCACAGATGAAGGAGAACGGCAGACCCGCCTCCTTGGGGCTCTGGGGGACCGGCGGAAACCCGATCTGGCTGCGGGCCGGGGGCGGGGCGATCATTGGAACTGCAGACATTGGCTTTGGAATTCAACTCCTGGTCGGGATCCATCCCGGGCTGCTGCGCCAGCCCACTGTCCCACCCGGCAGCCGGATCGCATCCCCAAGGGACTGGCTGTTTGCACCTTTGTGAACGGCTCGCCACGGCTCCGTAACCGGCCCGGGCACCTCGGATCCACGGCGCGGTTGCCGCCGCCTGCCATAATCTCCGGGCGGTGGGTCCGCTTACCCCACCCTCCCAGCTGATGCAGGAAGTCAAAATCTCCACCACCGGCAGGGGTGCCAGCCGCGGTCGCTCGGCCCGGCGCCGCCCAGGTGTCCAGACCCGCAAACCGGGATTTTGGGGACGGCATCGGTGGCTGCGCCGCACCGGACTGGTGGGACTGGTGATGGTGCTCTTGGGATGCGCCGGGGTGGGCGTGGGCTTCCTGGTGCTCTCAGCCTTCCAGGTGGGCCTCCCCAGCGTCGCCGACCTGCCCAACCTGGGCCCCCCGCGCGACAGCTACCTGCTCGCCAGCAACGGCACCCTGCTGACCGTGCTCCACGAGCCCGGGGAGCAGCACATCCATGTGAATCTGGGTCAGGTGAGCCCCTGGGTGATCAAGGCGACCATCTCGGTCGAGGACCGCCACTTCTATCAGGACACCACCTCGGTGGACCTGCCCAGGATCGTGGAGTCCGGCGTCCACGACATCCTCCACCACTCCTCGCTGCAGGGGGCCAGCACGATCACGGAACAGCTGGCCAAGATCTCCTTCCTCACCCCCGATCAGACGATCACCAGGAAGATCAGGGAGCTGCTGCTGGGGTTTGAGATCGCGCGCACGTTCAAGCCCAACCAGATCCTGCAGATGTATCTCAACCGCATCCCGTACGGCAACCAGGCGATCGGGATCGGCACCGCCGCGGAGCTCTACTTCCATATCCCGGCCAGCCAGCTGGACCTGGCTCAGGCGAGCATGTTGGCGGGGATTCCAGATGCCCCGACGGCCTTCGACCCCTTGGTCTACGTGGGCGCCAGCGGCCCCAACTACGCCAAATTGCGCCAGCAGGTGGTGCTCCAGACCATGGTCACCAATCACTACATCACCCAGGCCCAGGCCGACGCCGCCTACCGCCAACCTCTCACCTATTACTCCTGGGAGCAGGGAAGCCAGACTCTGGCACCCAACTACGTGGCCTACGTGGAGCAGCGACTGCAGGCACGGTTCGGGGACGCCTACCTGAACCCCGGCGGCTGGACGATCTACACATCCTTGAACATGGCCGATCAGCAAAAGGCCGAGGCGGTGATCCAGAACCCCGCCAACAACGCTCGCCTCCTGCGCGACTACAACATCGGGGACGCGGCCCTGGTCTCGCTGGACCCCCGCGACGGCGAGATCCTGGCGATGGTGGGGACCAGCAACTACAACGGACCGGTGGGGCAGGTCAACATGACCATCGAGCCCAGGCGTCCGGGTTCCACCTTCAAGCTGTTCACCTATACCGCGGCGATCGCCTCTGGCATGTTCACCATGACCACTCCGGTCCTCAACGAGCCGATCGACATCAATGGCTACTCACCCCAGAACTACGAGCACAACTTCACCGGCATCTGTCAGCTCCAGAACTGCCTGGGGAACTCCATCAACATCCCCGCCGTGAAGGTGGAGATGATCACCGGCCTGCCCAACGTGGTGAGCATGGCAGAGCGAATGGGAGCCTCCGAGCTGCTGAATCCCCAGAACACCTATGGCCCGGCCCTGACCCTGGGCGGGCTCTCGATCGGATTGACCCAGCTGCAGATAGCCACCGGGGCCTCGGTGCTGGCAAGTGGCGGGGTGCTCCACCAGCCGACGTCGATCCTCAAGGTGGTGAGCGGCAATCGCACCATCTATCAGTACAACGTCGCCCAAAACTCGCTGCAGGTGGTGCCCCCCGACGTCGCCTTCATCATGAATGCGATGCTGTCCAACAACAACAACCGGATCCAGGACTTCGGGCCGTACGCCCACCTCACCCTGCCGGGCAGGCCGGTCTCGGCCAAGACCGGCACCTCCGACAAGCAGAACGCCTCGGGCCAGTACAGCAACAACATCGAGGACAACTGGACCTTCGGCTGGACGCCGCAGCTGGTGACCGGGGTCTGGGTGGGCAACCCGGACGGCAAGACCCTCAACAGCGTCACCTCCGGGATCAGCGGAGCAGCTCCCCTGTGGCAGGACTACATGGAGAAGGCGCTGGCGGGCCAGCCGGTGATGTGGTACGCCAAACCGGCCGACGTGGTGCAGGTGGGCTACGGGCCCTACCCCTACTACTACCTCCCCAACACGGTCAACAACGCCTTCGCACCGGTGAACTGTCCAGCCGCCTACCAGGTGAACTGGAACGGCAGCTGCTGAGACCGCGGGTCCCCGGACATCCCGGGTGGCGCCGGACCGCTGAGGGAAGTCAGCTCCGAGCCGGCACTCCGATCCCGAGCAGCGGGTCCCCGGCCTTCACCGCCAGCGAGGTGACCAGGAAGACCACCACGCCGGAGGCATCGGCCCTGATCGTCGACAGCGGCTCCCCGAAGATGTCGCGCAACTCCCCCACCACCTCTCCCTGCTCGACGCGATCACCGACTGCGATCTGCGGGTGGTAGGTGGCGGAGACATCGGTCCTGGTCCAGACCATCTCGTCCATGGCCTCGGGCAGGGGAGGTCTCTCTCCGACCGGGTCGATCATGCCCAGTTCCGCGAGCACGTTCTCAAGGCCGCGAAGGTGGCGGTTCACCGAGGGCTCGTCGCAGATCCCCTGCTGGCCCACCTCCGCGATGATCGCGGGCACCCCGAGCAAGGCGGCGGTCGCGTAGGCCGCGCCGGGTACCGACTCCGGCTCGACCCCGAGACTGTGCTCGAAGCCGTAGGCCTCTGACAGCTCGCGCGACCGGCGGGCGACATCCGGGTCGCCGGCTTTGGTCCACAGGGTGAAGGGGCTGAGCGCCTCGATGAGATCGCCGCAGTGAGCGTCCACATAGGCATCGGAGCCCGTGATCAGGTTCTCCACCAGGAAGGCCGCGACCTTTTCGGCGGGACCGCCGGCGGAGCTGCCCGGGAAGACGCGGTTCAGGTTGCGGCCATCGCGAGGGTTCACGTAGATCGAGCGCTCGTAGAACCCCGGGGAGTTCACCAGCAGCACCGCCACGACCGTGCCCCGCAGCCGAGCCGGGTCCAGCCGGCGGGTGAGCCGGGTGACCGCCTCGATGGGGACGTACTCGGCGGCGTGCATGCCACTGGTCACCGCCAGGGTGGGCCCTGGCCTGGAGCCACGGACCACCACGGCCGGCAGCTCCCAGACAGGGGAGATGCCTGGCACCGGGACCCAGCCACGCCGGGTCTCACCCGCATTCGCGGTCAGTTCAGCAATGCCTGTTCTGGACACCTGCGACCTCCTCTTGGGTGCACGCTCGCACCTCTACCGAAACCAAACTACACGGCCCCCCCTGCCGGCCGCGGCAGTCCGCCCAGCGCCGGCATGGTTCATGCGCGAACAGACTGCTGCCAGCGGTCGACCACCTGCCTCAGCACCGCCAGGGGCACCGCCCCCTGTCCCAGGACCGCTCCGTGGAAGCCCCTCCGGTCGAACCGGTCCTTCAGCGCCCGCTCTGAGTCCCGGCGCAGCCGCACGATCTCCTGCCGTCCGATCATGTACGCCAGCGCCTGCCCGGGCCAGGCGATGTAGCGGTTGACCTCATTGTTCACGTTCGACATGGTCGTCGCCGTGTTCTGCCACATGAACTCCACCGCCTGGTGGCGCGACCACCCCAGCTGATGCATCCCGGTATCCACCACCAGCCGGCAGGCGCGGAGGGCATCGAAGGAGAGCATGCCCAAGCGCTGCAGGTCGGAAGTGTACAGCCCCATCTCGTCGGCCAGGCGTTCGCTGTAGAGGCCCCAGCCCTCCACGTACGCACAGAGCTGGGCGTCCAGGTAGCGCCGGTACTTGGGGAGCTGCGTGAGCCGCTGCGCCGAGGCGATCTGGAGGTGATGGCCGGGCACGCTCTCGTGAAAGGCGAGCGCCTCGTACTCGTAGACGAACCGGGTCTCGGGAGCGGTGGTCAGCACGCAGTGGGCCCCCGGCCGCCCGGCCTCGGAGGGACCGCGGTAGTAGGCCATGGCCGCATTGCCGGACTCCACCGGGTCGATCTCCTCCACCACACAATCGGCGATCTCCATGGTGGGGAAGTAGCCGTCGCGAGCCGCCTCGGCCCGGATCAGGGCCGACCTGACCACGTCGACGATCTGCTGGGATCCGCTGAAACGCAGGGCGGGATCCTCGCGCAGTCGGCGACGCACCTCGGCAGGGTCGCTCCCACCGAACACCCTCCCGCCCACCTCGCCCCACTCCTCCTCGAGTTCCGCGAGCACGTCCAGGCCCACCTGGTGAATCTGTTCGGGAGATAGCTCCGTGGTGGTGTGACGCCGAACCGCGCGCCGGTACGCCTCCTGGCCCCCTGGGATGAAGCCGATGCCAACCTCACTCTCCGGGCGCGCGGTGGGCAGCAGCTCATCGCGGAGTCCGGCCATGAGCCGGGCCATCGCCGGCCGCACCGCGTCTGAGAGCAGATCCCGGGCCGCCTCGCGGTCACTGGGCCGGGCGGCGCCCGAGCTGAGCAGGGGTGCCAGCAACCGGTCGTGAGGCAGTGGGCGGTTGAGATGGCCCTCCAGCTGCTCGACCGCCTGGGCCACCCCGACCGAGGTGGAGAATCTGCCGGATGCAGCGCTCTGGCGATAGCGGTCGAGGATCCGGTCGAAGAAGTCGGGAAGCTGCCGGAGCCGCTCCAGGTAATCAGCGACCGCTGCGGGGCTGTCAAGCGGCGCGGTGGGGATCGCCTGGAAGGCGATCGCCTGAGGTGAGACGTATGCGCCCGCGGAGGCGTTGGCGGCCCAAACCCCGTCCTCCAACTCAGTTCGCAGTGAGCGCGCGAGCTCCGTCATCACGGCCACGTTGGTGGCTTCCGGTTCCGAGAGCTGTTTCCCAGAGATGGCCGAGAGCTCAGCCTCAATGTGGCGAAGCCGCCGCACCGATTCGTCCTGTGCCTCCCCCCGGAGATCGGGAACTCTGGCGTCGTAGCCCGCCACCCCCAGCACGGTGGCCGAGAGCGGGTCGGCCGAGTGCATGGCATCGAAGAACTCATCGTTTAGGTGGGCGAGTCGCTCCGAGGCTGTGATCATGCCGAAGTCGCCGGAGTGGGCCGCGGGGTCGGCTGTGGCAGCCGCTGCTCGAGCTTGCGCAACAGCGACTCCCAGGCCCGCATCCCCTCGCTGAGACGCCGGATCCGGAGAAACTCATTGGGGGCGTGCAGACGCTCGTCCGCGGTCGAGAACGAGAAGAACAGGGTCTTACAGCCGAGCGCTCGGGCAAACAGATCGGTCGCTGGCACACTGCCCCCGATCTTGGCGTAGAGCACGGGCTTGGTGGGATAGACCTCGGCGAGAGCGTCGGCGGCGGCTCGGACCGCGGGATGATCTGCGGGGATCGTATAGGCGGGCACCGAGCCGGGGTCCGGTAAGACTCGCACACGCACCCCCGGGGGCGCCACCGCCATGATCCGCTCCGAGACCGCCCCCAGCACCGCCTTGGGGTCCTGCCCCTCCACCAGGCGGCACGAGATGTGGGCGCGGGCGAGATGCGGGATCACGGTGTACTTGCCCCCCGCCTCGAGGCCGTTCACCTCCAGCGTCGGGCGCTCCCACAGCCGCTCGAGGGTGCTGTAGCCCGGTTCGCCCCATGGCTCCGGCACTCCCAGGTCACTGGCGTAGGCCGCCTCATCGAAATCGACCGCGGCGATCTCCGCGCGCCGCGCCGGGCTGAGCGGGGGTATGCCGCGGTAGAAGCCCGGCACCGAGACCGCGCCATCGAGGTGGTGCAGCCCGGCCACGATCGCCGCCAGCGCCGACGCGGGGTTGGCGACGGTGCCACCGTAGCGACCCGAATGGAGATCTTCGCTGGCCCCGGCCACCTCCACGGTGAGGCTGACCAGCCCCTTGGAGCCCAGCGAGATCGACGGCTCGTCGGGCCGCCACATCGCGCCGTCCGCCGACACCACGAGCGCCGCGCCCATCTGTGCCGCCCGCTCCCGCAGGAAACCCGGCAGGTTGGGGCTGCCGATCTCCTCCTCCCCCTCGAACAGAAACCTTAGATTGACCGGGAGCCCGCCCTCCTGTTGGAGGAAGGCCTGCACCACCTTGAGCACCATGTAGACCGGCCCCTTGTCGTCCGATATCCCGCGGCCGCGCGCCACCTCGCCGTCTCGGGTGAGCTCGAACGGAGGGGAGAGCCACTCCCCGGGGTCCCCGGTGGGCTGGACATCATAGTGCCCGTAGACCAGGATCGTCGGCGCCTCTGGCCGTTCCAACCACTCGCCGACCACAACGGGGTGTCCGGCGGTCTCCTCCACCCGGCCATGGCAGGATGCCAGCTGTCGTGCCACCCACTCCGCACCTCTTCGCATGGTCGCCGGGTCCGCGTCGCGGCTGATGGTGGGAATGGCGACGTACTCCCCGAGCTCGCCGAGGTAGCGGTCGGGGTCGGAGTTAAAAGAGAGCACTGCCGCCGTCTATCGAGAGGGTCTGCCCGGTTATCCAGGAGGAGCGCTCCGAGCAGAAGAAGCGCACCCCGTGGGCGATGTCCTCGGCCGCGCCCAGACGCCCGACCGCGATCCCCGCGAGCACCCGGGCCTGACCCTCCTCCCCGTAGCTCTCCCACTGGGCCCGGCTGGTGGGATTGGAGAGGATGAAGCCGGGGGCGATGCAGTTGACCGTGATCCCGAACCGGCCCAGCTCGTGCGCCATCTGCCGGGTGAATCCGATCTGCCCCGCCTTGGCTGAGGCATAGGCCTGGATGCCGGTCAGGCTCACGCTGCGGCCCGCGCCGGAGGAGATGTTCACGATCCTCCCCCAGCCCCTCTGCTTCATCCCCGCGACGACCGCCCGGGTGCAGTGAAAGGCGCCGGTGAGATTGGCGTCCACCACCGCGTGCCAAGCCTGGTCGGTGATCTCCTCCAACGGGGAGAAGGTCTGGCCGCAGACGCCGCCGGCATTGTTGACCAGGATGTCAACCTGGGGCAGCGAGCCGAAGTAGCGATCGACCTGGGCGGAATCGGTCACATCCACCTGATCCTTGTCGATCCCGTGGACCACGATCCCGTCGGCTTGAAGCGCGGCGACGATGGCCGCTCCGATCCCATGCACCGTCCCGGTGACCACCGCCACCCTCGCCGCAGCCGCGCTCATCCTCTGCTCCTCCCCGCTCCCGACCGCAGCCTCAGCGCCCTGCCGGGCGACCAGTTTAGAAGTCTCGCCGCTGGTCGGGCGGAACTGCCGGAGGGGATTCCACCCCAGGGTCGGCTGTTCATCGGGGCGCTGATCACGACCGCCCAGGGAGCAACCGCTCGATCACGGTGGGGATCGCGGTCAAGGGAATGAAGGCGACCCCGGAGCAGTCGGCCACCACCAGGTCTCCGGGATGGACCTGCACTCCGCCGCAGGCGATCGCCTGATTGATCCCGGTGGCCTCCAGCCGGCCCACCCCGCTGCGAGGGCTGACGGCCCGCGACCACACGACCAGGTCTGCTTCCGCGATCTCTGCCAGGTCGCGGATCGCCCCGTCCACGATCGCCCCCTTCACCCCGGCCGCGCGCAGCGCCCGCGCCCCCTGGCCGCCCAGGATCGACGCGTCGCCCGCGGCGGCCACGACCAGGATGTCGCCGGGCCCCGCCATCGCAGCCACGGTGTGATGGGCCAGACGTCCCTGGGCCGGTCCCGAGCGCTCGCGCTCAGGTAGGTATGAGAGGGTGAGGGCGTGGCCGATGACGGTCTTGTCGCCGGTGCGATGTTGCATGGCGTCCCCGCCGACGGCGGTGGTCAGCCCCAGCTGATCCAGGATGTCACTCACCTCGCTGGCGATCGAGGTCAGGCGGCCGAGTCGATCGAGCAGCCCGGGCTCGAGCCGTGTGAAGCTGGCGTGGGCCAGCGCCTGTGGTCGGTGCCACCCGACCGCCGAGCCCGGCCCGGCCTCAACCACCGGCCGCAGGCCTCCAGGCCTCCTCCAGCATCCGCAGGATGTTGCCCCCCGCGGCCAGCCTGATGTCCTGGTCCGTGTAGCCATGCACGACCAGCCAGCGCAGGATGTTGGGGAAGGTCTCGGCAGGACTCTCCAGGCCGTCCACCCACTGCACCCGCTCGATCGGCAGCGGCGAGGGTGGCAGCTGCTGGCCGAAGCGCTCCGCCATCACCCGGTGCAGGCCCACGTGGTCGCCGAAGAGGGTGTCGGGACCGAACGCCACATGCTCCAGCCCGACCAGCTCGCAGCAGTACTCGAAATGCGCCATGTAGCTGTCGATCGAGTGGCGACGATGGTGCTCGGTCAGAGTGGTGTGCGGCGCTGCCTCGATGCCAATCACCCCGCCCGACTCGGCACAGGCGCGAATCACGTCGTCCGGCTTCATCCTGGCGGTCGGCCAGAGCGAGCGCGCCCCCGCGTGCGAGATTGATACCGGCGCCGAGCTGGCGGCGATGGTGTCCAGGGTGGTCCGGTCCCCGGCATGGGAGCAGTCGATCAGGATCCCCAGCTGGTTCATCCGCCTGACCGCTCGCCGGCCGAACGCGGTGAGCCCCGCGTCGGTCTGCTCCGCCAGGCCACTCCCCAGAAGGTTGGCCTCGCTGTAGGTCACCCCGACCGATCGGATGCCGAAGCCGTAGAGGATGTCCAGGCGATCCAGCTCGTTCTCGATGGGAGCCGCGGACTCGATCGCCAGCACCAGCCCCAGCTGGCCGCGCCGGCGGGCCGCCGCGAAGTCCTCCAGCCGGCGGATCACCGTCACGTAGTCCTGGTGGGCCAGGTCGCACAGGCGCATGCCCAGGTCGACCAGCGTGTCATCCCACTTCCAGCCCGCCAGCGAGGTGATCTGCCCCTCGCCATCGGCCAGGTTGTCGAAGACAGCGTCGAGCCCGGAACGGCTGAGGCCCAAATAGCCAGTGAAGTCGCGCCCGTGGCGCCGGTACTCGAAGAGCTGGTCGATGTCCTTGGGCATCACCGAGGGGTGGTCATGCAAGGAGATGATCGGACCCTCGCCCAGCAGACGCTGCACCCTCTGCTCCTGGTCCGGCGAGGTCGCGACCGCCACCGACGGCACCCGCTCCAGCTCCTCGGCGAGCTCGAACTCGCGAAAGTCGACGCCGGGCGTGAGGTACTGGTAGGAGCGATAGCCGGAATAGGCGGCCGCCTTGGGCGGAGCCCCCTCCGGCTCGGGCCCGGGCCGGGGCCCGCTCATGTGAGCATCACCTTGATGGCGCGCCGCTCCGACATCGACCGGTAGCCCTCCGCGACCTCGGACAGGGGCAGCCTCATGTCGAAGACCGGACTCGGATCGTACGAGCGAGCCACGATCCGCTCCACCAGATCCGGCAGGTAGTGACGCACCGGCGCGATCCCGGAGTGGACCCTCAGGTGGTGGCGAAAGAGGTCGAAGAGCGGGAGCGTGGGGGTGGTGTGGGGCACTCCCACGGCCCCGATCGTGCCTCCCTCCCGGGCCATGCCGATCGCCATCTCCCAGGACTCGGGGGTGCCGACCGCCTCGACCACATGCCTGGCTCCCAAACCCTCGGTCAGCTCCCGAACCCGGGCCACTCCGGCCGGGCCGCGGTCCTCGATCAGGTCGGTGGCCCCGAATGATCTCCCGACCGCCTGTCGCGCCGGATTCCGACTCATCAGGATCACCCGCTCGGCGCCCAGGATCGCGCGCGCCCCCAGCACCGCGCACAGGCCCACCGCCCCGTCACCGATGACGGCCACCGTCGCCCCCGGCCCGACATCCGCCAGCACGGCGCCGTGCAGGCCGGTGGCGGCGACGTCGGTAGCGGCCAGCAGGGCCGGCAGCAGCTCCTGATTGGCGGCGGACAGTCCACCCGGGACCGCCACCAGCGTTCCATCCGCCTGGGGAACCCTGACCGCCTCCCCCTGACCGCCGTCGGTGCCCGGGGCCCCGAAGGTGCCGCCGTTGACGCACGACGTCTGGAGTCCTTCCTCACAGGCCGGGCAGCTGTTGTCGCTCCATTGGAACGGGGCCACGACCAGGTCTCCCGGGGCGATCGAGGTGACCTCCTCCCCCACCTCCTCCACCAGGCCGATGAACTCGTGACCCAGCCGGGCCGGCACCGCCCGCTGAATGACGCCGCGGTAGGCCCAGAGGTCGGACCCGCAGACGCAAGAGAGAAGCACCCGGACGATGGCGTCGGTGGGTTCGACCAGGACCGGGTCGGCCACCTCCTCCACGGTCACCTGTCCGGCGCCCCGATAGATAGCTGCTTGCATTCGATAACTCCTCAGATTCGAACCGGTTCGCGGCGGGGTACTGCCAGGATGCGCTCCACCAGCGCCCCATCGGCCAGGAGTTGCCGATCGCCGCCGACCGGCCCCACCAGCTGCAGGCCGATCGGCAGTCCCCGTTCTGACCAGCCCCCCGGGAGCACCAGGGCCGGTGCCCCGACCACGTTGAACACGCCGGTGAACAGCCCCTCATCCCGCCCCTCCGCGGTGTCCACCGGGGGGGTGGTTGCGGGCGCGCAGAAGGGCACCGCCGGGGTGAGCAGGAGGTCCACCCTCGCCAGCTCAGCCTGAACGGCCGGCAGCAGCCGCTCGCGGCGGCTGAGGGCGCGGCGGTAGGCGGGCTCCTCCGCCTCGACCGCGGCTGTGAGCAGCCTCAGCGTCTCCGGGCCGAAGTGGCCGGGGTCGCGGCGCACCCGATCGCCGTGAACCTGGCCGGCCTCGAACAGGAAGATGTCGTCGAACAGAGACGCCAGCTCCTGGAGCGCCTCGTGAGGCATCTCGACCACCTCGCTGCCGGTGTCCGCCAGCATGCTGAGGGCACGGTTGAGAGTGGTCGCGACGTCCCGCTCCACCCGCCCCTGGTCCCAGCCGGGACCGAGGTATCCGATCCGCAGTCGCTCGCGCTGGACCGGGGCCGCCCCGGCGCACATCGCTTTGAACAGGAGGTCGGCTGTCGCCAAATCCCGGGCCAGGATCCCCACATCGTCCAGTGACGGGGCCAGGGGCTGCACCCCTTGCGCGCTCAGCCTGAGGTGGGACGGCTTGAACCCCACCACACCGCAGTAGGCCGCGGGGATCCGAACCGACCCGCCGGTGTCGGTCCCCAGAGCCATCTCGCAGACCCCAGCCCCGATCACGGCCGCCGAGCCCCCGCTGGAGCCCCCGGCGGTGCGGGTCAAGTCATAGGGGTTGCGGGTCTCGGGCACCTGAGGATGGGTGGCCCCGGCCGCGTACTCAAGCATCGCCGTGGTGCAGAAGACATCCGCCGCGAGGGACCGCAACTGTGCCACCACCGCGGAGTCGGCGGCGGCGACCGGCCCGGCCATGGCGATGGGGTTGCCGTTTCCCCGGGCCAGCCCGGCCACATCGAAGATGTCCTTGACCGCCACCTGATGACCCAGCAGGGGGCCGCTCCGGGCCCGTCTGGGGGCCGAGATCAGGTTCACGATCGCGTGCAGAGGACGTCCCAAGCGCTCGGCACGCTCAAGGGCGGCCAGCAGTTTGAGGTTCGGCACCTCACAGGACCTCTCGTCGCGCTCGATGGCGTGGATCAGAGCCGCGGTGTGTTGCGTCAGGGGACCCCGCAGGACCCCGAGCTGACCGTCGACCTCGGTCCTTCGCCGCCGGACCACCAGGTCCCGATAGATGCCGCTGTGGGACTTGGCACTGTGGCGGTTGAAGTCCGCCAGCCGGGCCAGCGACCCCTCCAGATCGCCTGGCTCGAAGCCGTCGAAACCCTCTGGTTTGACCGGAGCCTGGGCCAGCACCTCGCGCGCCACCGCGAGCATCAGGGGACGCCACTCCTCCTGCTCCAGGGACTCCGCGATCGAGAGGTCCGAGACGGCCCCGGCGAAGAGCATCGCTCCGTACGCCTCCTTCCCCCACAGGAACCCCAGGATGTTGTCCGTCGCCTGAGCGTACGGGAGAGCGGCCACCAGCTCCCGGACCCTGGGGGTGATCCCCCGGGGTGGGAGCTCGCCGACCCGGAAGGTCCCGATGTTGCCCTGCATGATCCGCCCCGGTGCGATGAGGTCGGCCCCGAAGTTGACGAAGCTGGGGATGACCCGCTCGCGACCAACCACCGCAGCCAGAGTCTCGTTGTTGAGACCGTTCTGAAAGCTGACGACGTACCCGTCTGCGGCCAGCCGCCCACGGAGCGGCTCCGCCGCCTGGGCGGTGTGTTGGCTCTTCACCGCGATGGCCACGTGGCGAAGCGCTGGCGGCAGCTGGTCCGGGGTAACCGCGCGCGCGGCGACCGTGAAGTTCACAACCGGGCCCTCGATGGTCAGGCCGTTGCGGTTGATCGCGGCGACATGGTCGACATCCGCGTCACAGAAGAGAACATCGTGTCCGGCCCGCACCATGTGGGCCCCGATGGTTCCGCCGATGGCGCCCGCGCCGATCATGGTCAGCTCCACTCGCAACCTCCCCTGTCCATCTGCCAGCCTCCGCCAGCGGCCAGTCCTCGTCGACGGGGGTCGCGGCCGATGGCCGCACCCCACCTGTGTCTCCGGCCGCCCGCCGACCCGGTCACGAGCGGACCCTGGCCCGCTCTCATCCGGGCCCCGCCAAGCCGACACCGATCGGAAGACAGGGCCATTGAGCAGGGCCGGTCAGGCGGCGCCCGGGCCTCCGGCACCCGGCGCTCGCAAACTGGGGCGCGAGGCGCCTCATCCGGTCACGCCTGCCGGCTGTCGCAGCACCTGGTCCGGGGCCAGAACCAGCTGGCCGCCCTTGATCACCACATCGACCGCCTGCATGGTGGCCACATCCCGCAGGGGGTCCCCCGGGCATGCGACCAGGT
>JAKABA010000099.1 GCA_021802115.1 bacterium
TGGTGTTCAGGAAGCCGTTCGCATCCCCCAGCTGGTCGGCGGGCACGATCGTCACGAGCAGAGCCGTCTTGGCGGCGCTGATGAAGGTGCCGACCGCCCCGTAGAGGATCATCACCAGCCAGATCAGCCAGACCTGTCCGGGACCGTGCACCAGGACCAGCAGGAGCACCGCTGCGGCCCCGGCCGCCTGCCCTGCCATGAGCAACAGGCGGCGCGGGACCCGGTCCGCGACCAGCCCGGCCAGGGGGGCGATCACGATCCCCGGGAGGATCACGAAGAAGAAGGTGAGCCCCGCCTCAGCGTTGCTCCCGGTCAGGACCCGCACCCAGATCCCGGCCGCGAGCAGCATGAAGCGGTCCCCGAAGGTCGACAGCACCGACTGGAGCAGGAACCAGCGCGCGGTCCTCTCGGCCAAAAGACGCCTCACGCAGGCGGCTCCGGGGTGGGAGGCTCCGCTCCTTCCAGGTCCAGCGGGAAGATGAAGTTCAGCACCTCCACGGCGCGGGCGCCCGGTGGCCGGGACGACGGGTCATCCAGCCGCCCGACGTAGCGCGCCAGGAGCTGGTGCAGCTCCTGTTCCAGCTCGGCCAGCTCCTCGGCGGTGGCCCAGAAGGCGTACTCGTTCTCCTGACCGAGGTCCCGCCACTGCTTGGGGTACTTGGCCCTGGTCTCGCGCCAGTGCTGGAAGCGACTGAGCGCCCGCTCGCGCAGGAGGCGCTGGAGCGCGGTGGCGGCGAGATCGGTCTCAGGGTCCCCGGTGTCGTCCCCCATGGTCATCCCCACCGAGCTGACCTTCCAGGGCCGGTTGCGGCCGCGGCCGCCCCCCGCCTCCTCCACAAACCCGTACCTGGCCAGCTGGCGCAGATGGAAGGAGCAGGTGGTCGGGGTCTCCCCGATCCGCTCGGCCGCCTCGGTGGCGGTCAGCGGGCCGACGATCGTGAGCAGCTCGATGAGGGAGATCCGGACCGGATGGGCCAGTGCCCTCATGGTCCGGGCATCGCTGACCCGGCGCAGCGAGAGTGCGGGTTTCGGCGGTTCGGGGTTCGGCACCGCTCGACAGTAACCTATCGAGAGAAAATTGTCAATACATATCTCTCATTATCCTGAGCGGCAGCCTCGGACGAGTTCGTGGCAGCTCATCCGGCCATGAGCGCGTGGGCCCTGAGCGCCACCCCCAGGACCACGCGGGCCTCGGGGTCGTCCAGCGAGACGCCCAGCAGTGACTCCGCGCGCTGGATCCGGTAGATCAACGAGTTGATGTGGATCCCCAAAACCCGGGCCGCCGCCCGCTGGTTCCAACCCTGGTTCGAGAGCGCCTCGAGGGTGGCCGTGAGGGGGGTGCGGTGGCGCCGCTCGTAGGCGAGCACCGCGCCCAGGCTGTCCTCGACAAAGCGCCGCACCACCTCAGGGTCCCTCACCTCGAGCAGCAGCCGCAGGGCACCCAGCGACCGGTAGGACGTCACCACCTGCCGGCCGCCGCCCCGGCGCACCAGCCGCAGGGCCTGACGCGCCTCCTCGTGGGCGCGAGCCAGCTCGTTGGGAGCGGCGGCAAGGCCACCCACCCCTGCCGAGACGCTGAGCCGGTGGTCCAGGCCGTGCGCCATCCGGAGCAGGTCGGCGGCGAGACTCTCGACCTCCGGCAGGGGCAGCGGCGCCGGGGATGGGCCGGCAACCTCCTCGGGCAGGACCACCACCCACGAGCTGGCCCGGGTGACCACCATGGCGCCGGGCACCCGGAGCTCGCAGAGCCGCTCCAGGTCGCGGTGCATCCGCTCCTGAATGGGCCGGGACTGCATCACCTCCGCGCTGAGGTCGTCGTCCGGCTCCAGGATCACGAGCCAGCTCCGGTCGGGGATGCGGTAACCCAGCCGCTCCGCCCCGACCGCGAGGCGGCTGACATCGGCAGGGTCGGCTGTCACCGTCAGCAGCCCCTCCAGCAGGTCTCCCCGGAGCCGCCGCTCGACCTCGGCCGCAGCCCGCTCCTTGAGCAGCTCGAGGGCGACCACGGTCGCCCCATGCTCGAGGGCGCGGCGCCGGCCCGGAGGAGCTCCCTCGAGGCTTCCCTCCAGCGCCAGCACGGCGATGAGCTCGGACCCGGCTCGGACCGGGGCCAGGGTGAGGGGGGTGTGGCTGCGCCCGACGGTGGTCTCCACCGGGCCCGCGGTCTCCAGAAGGGTTCCCGGGATGGGGATGCGCCGACTCCGAAGCCCGGATCCGGCACCGTGCTCGACTCGGAACCCGAGGGCGTCGTACAGGCCGACCGCGCCGTCGGCCAGGCTGGCGATCGCCTCCAGGATGTTGCCGAGGCCGGCCCCGTCGAGCACGAGCTTGGTGAAGCGCTCATGGACAGTCTGGGAGAGGCGGATCTCCGCCAGCTGTCCCTCCAGCTGGTGCTGGAGCTCCGCCCGCTCCAGCACCCCGGCGATCGCCCCCGCGATCGCGGAGAGGAACGCGGTCTCGTCCTGGCGGAAGTCACGGCGCTCCACGGTCTGCACGTTGAGGACGCCGATCATGCGCGGGCCCGCCTCGATCGGGACCGAGAGCATGGAGGTGAAGCGCTCCTCGTCGACGCCCTCGATCCACTTGAAGCGCGGGTCGCGGGAGACCTCCGCCACCGCCAGTGGGCGGCGCTCGGCGGCGACGGTCCCGGTCACCCCCTGGCCCAGGCCCATCACCACCTGGCCCACGGCCTCCTGGTTGAGCCCGTTGGTGGCGGTCAGCACCAGCCCCTCCCGATCGCGGTCGTAGAGGTAGAGGGCGCATACGTCCGCGTCCATGGCCCCATTGGTCTCCTTGATCACCAGCGCCAGCAGCTCGTCGCGGCCCATGGTCGAGGCGGCCGCCATCGCCAGCTGCTGCAGGAACAGCAGCTCCCGGAGCTCCCGCTCGGGCGGAATCGAAGCTGCCACCTCAGCGCTGCTTCGGAGATCCTCCGGATGGGCGCCGCACCGCCCCGGAGCGCCCTCCGCTCTTGGACTCCATCCGGATTCCCCCGATCTCGGCCCAGGGATCGATGCTCTTGATCATGTCGATCACGGTGAGGCCGGCGACCGCGACCGCCGTCAGCGCCTCCATCTCCACCCCGGTCGCGTCCCGGCAGCGCACCGTCGCCTCCAGCAGGACCCGGTGAAGCGTCTCGTCCAACTCCGCGTCCACCGCCACGTGGCTTATCGAGATGGGGTGGCAGAGCGGGATCAGCTGGGGAGTCCGCTTGGCCGCCATGATGCCCGCGAGCCGGGAAACCTCCAGCACATCTCCCTTGGTGGCGCGGCCCTCAAGGATCGCCAGGAAGGCCGCCTCGCTCAGCTGGACGTGCGCGGTGGCGGTCGCCTGCCGGTCGGACACCGCCCGATCTCCCACGTCAACCATGCGCACCCGCCCACCGGCGTCGACGTGAGTGAGCCGCTCCCGGGCGCTCATGGCTTCGCCGAGCAGGCGGCGGCAGCTCTCGGGTCGGCGGTGGAGCTGTAGAGGATGCCCACCGTAAGCAAGTCGGGAGCCGCCGAGGAGCAGGCGAAGCTCAGGGTGTGGCCGGGGGCGGCGAGGTCGAGGTTGAACTGGGGATGGAGATCCCGGGACAGCAGCTCCGGGATCAGCTGGGGCAGGCCGAGTTGGCCGATCCACAGCCCGCGGAAGTTGAGATCCACCACGGTTCCGCCGCCCGAGGTGAGCGTGACCGGCCCGCTGATCACCAGGGGGTGGTTGAGGATCGCGGTCTGACCACTGACCACTACCCTTCCCTGCAGGATGTGGACCTGGAGGTCGCCCAGCCCGACGTATCCGCTCAGGGTCTCGCGCAGCAGGGTCGTGGCCTGCTCATCGTCCAGGCGGATGAGCGCCACCGGTGACTGGGTCGCCAGCGCCTGCTCCAGCCCCCGGGCGGCGGTGAGGTAGACCGCCGCCGGCGGTGCCGGCTGGACCGCAGGGTATGAGGGTGGCGTGGTCATGAGGTGGATACCGTACGCGATCACCGCCGCCACGACCACGATCGGCAGCAGGCAGCCGAGGCAACTCAGGGTGCAGGACCGGCGGACCAGCTTGAACATCAGTCACAGCACCCGGGGTACGCCGCTGCGCCACGCCGCCAGCGCCTCGCGGTGGGACGAGAAGCCGAGCTCCGGCAGATCGTCCTGCGGGAACCAGCCCAGCTCAGGCGCCTCCTCAGTCGGGGAGGCAGGTCCGGTGATGAGACGACCGCTGTATACCAGCACCAGCAAGCCACCCTCGTTGGTGGAAACGTGCTGAACCGCGGCCAGGCGGGTCATCTCCACCTGGCACTGGGTCTCCTCGAGGCACTCCCGCACCGCCGCCTGGGCAGGAGTCTCGTCGTCGTCCAGGTACCCGCCGGGCAGCGCCCACTGTCCCTGCCCGGGCTCGATCCCGCGCCGGATCGCGAGCACCCGACCTACCTGGTCCTCCACGATGGCCGCGACCGCCACCTTGGGGTCGGGCCAGGCCACGAACTCGCAGTCGGGACAGGCGGGGAGAAGCCGGCCCTCGATGGTGCGGCGCTCCAGCGGCCGGCCGCACGCCGGGCAGAACCGGAACTCGACCCTCAACGGGCCCAGTCGATGCCCAGGATGTGGATCCCATCGGGCTCAGCCGACATGGTCCGCACGCAGGCCGCGACATAGCGGCCGTCCCCTGGGGTGAGCATCATCGGGGTCTCCCCGGCCTTCGCCGATCGGGCGACCGTGCCGCGCCGGAAGACCGCGACCGGTTGGCTGAGCCGGTGGCGGAGATACTCGGCGAACTGGGGGTCATCGCTCTCGATCACGCCGTCCTCCCGCACCACCGCGAGCTGGCCGTCGCGCTCGAGTACCCAGCCCATGGTGTCGGTCTTCTGGTCCAAGGCCACCCGATGATAGCTGGCCGCGCCAGAGCAGGGATCTCAGCCCAGCCCAAGCTGATCGAGATGGTCCCGATTCCAGTCAGGGGAACCCGGCAGCGCCCGGGGGCCGCGGTTGATCGCCCCGGGCCCAAAGCGACGGCGCAGCTCGTCCAGGGCCGAGTCGACGCGCTCCTGGCGGCGATCCTGCGCGTCGAACAGGCCGATCTGGGGCCCGACGGGCGCGAGCCCCTGCACCCCAACCCCCAGCAGACGCACCGGCCTCTGCCGCTGCCACAGCGCCTCCACCATCGGTTGCACGGCATTGGCGATCTCCAGATCGGCGCGGATGGGAGCCGGCAGGGTGGAGCGGCGAGTCCTGGTCTCGAAGTCTGAGAACCGGAGCCTGAGCGACGCCGTGGTCGCCGCCAGGCCGGCCGCCCGCAGACGGGCCCCCACCGCGGCGCTGAGCAGACGTGCCTCGGTGAGCAGGGCGCCCGGTTCGGTGAGGTCCTGGGAGAAGGTCTCCTCCCGGCTGATGGACTTGGGGATCCCAGGGGGGCAGACCGGCGACGGGTCCGCGCCCCGAGCCCTGGCCTGAATGGCGGCGGCGCCCGGACCGATGACCTCGGTTAGGAGGTGGAGGGGGGCGGCGGCAAGCTGGCCCAGCGTCGACACCCCCACAAGGCGCAGCTTGGCTACCGTCTTGGGCCCGGCCCCCGGCAGCCGCTCCACCGCGAGGGGGGACAGGAATCCAGCCTCGGTTCCGGACTCGACCACCACCAGGCCCTGGGGCTTGCGCAGATCGGAGGCGATCTTGGCGACCGTCTTGGCACGGGCGACCCCGACCGACGCGGGCAGCCCGAGCTCATCACGCAGGCGGCGCTGGATCGTGCGGGCGACCTCGACCCCGGGTCCCAGGAGCAGCTCGGTCCCGGTCAGATCGAGGTAGGCCTCGTCCAGGGAGCCGGGCTCGACCAGCGGCGAGTACTGGTGGAAGACGCGGAAGACATCCTTGGAGACCGCCGCGTAGTGGTCGATGTCGACGGGCAGGACCACCAGCTCGGGGCAGCGGCGCAGCGCTTCGGCCAGCGGCATGGCGGAGCGGATCCCGTACTCGCGCGCCGCGTAGGATGCGGCGGCGACCACGCCGCGGCCGACTCGGCGGGCCATGCCCGGATGCGACTCCCGACCTCCCCCGACCACCAGCGGCCGTCCGACCAGCTCGGGGCGGCGGCGCAGCTCACACGAGGCGAAGAAGGCATCGAGGTCGACGTGCAGGATGGTCCTCGGGTTCCCCAACTGCTGCCCCCTCTGGAACTCAGCTCCGCCCCCCGAGGGTGGCCGCCGCCAGCTCGTCCACCGCAGCCGTCCGCTCCCTCATCCAGCGCTCGAGCTCCTCCTCCAAGAGGGTGAGCTCCCTGCGGGTGGCGGCGATGGCATCATCCGTGCTCACCACGAAGGCGGTCCCCTGGCGGCGCTTCAGCTCAACCCCGCCGGCCTCCAGGGATCGCGGCGACACGGTCACCCGCAGCGGCATCCCGCGCAGGTCAGAGTCCGCGAACTTCACCCCCGGGCTCAGCTCCCGGTCGTCGTAGAGCACCTCCACGCCCAGGGCGGTCAGCGCGGCGTAGATCTCGTCGGCCAGCCGCACCACCCGGGGATCGGTGCCGACTGAGATCAGGGCGACCGCGTAGGGAGCGATGGAGATCGGCAGCGTGAGGCCGCGCTGGTCATGGTGTTCCTCGGCCGCACAGGCGAGCATCCTGCCGAGGCCGATCCCGTATGAGCCCATCACCACCAGCTGCTCGCGCCCCGCCTCATCGGTGTAGGTTGCCCCCATGGCCTGGCTGTAGTCGGTGCCGAGCTGGAAGATGTTCCCGAACTCGATCCCCCGCCGCAGGTCCAGCGGGTGACCGCAGCTGGGGCAGGGCTCCCCTGCCTGCACCGAGGTGAGCGGGGCCAGCGTGGCCCCTGGGGCGTCGCGGTCCAGATTGAAGTTGCGCAGGTGCCATCCCTCCCGGTTGGCCCCGGCCACCAGGTTGCGCCGGCCACCGAGCACCGGATCGGCGACCACCGTCGCCCCCCGCAGGCCCACCGGCGACATGTAGCCGGGCGCTCCACCCCCGGCGGTTATCTCCTCGGGGGTGGCGGCCCTCAACTCGACCGCCCCGGTAGCGGCGCGCAGCTTGGCCAGGTTCACCTCCGAGTCACCGGGGACCAGCGCCAGGATGAGCTCCCCAGGACCGCCGCGGGACCGCTCCGCCCAGTAGGCCACGGTCTTGGCGATTCGGGACGGGTCGACCCCCAGAAGGGCCGCGACCTCCGCCACCGTCGCGCTCCCGGGGGTCGCCACCTCCTGCAGGGGAAGGACCTCGCCGGTCTCCGGATCGGGACGGCGCGCCTCCGCCACCTCCTGGTTGGCGGCGTAGCCACAGTTGCTGCAGAAGAGGACGGTGTCCTCCCCGACCTCGGTGAGGTACATGAACTCATGGGCCATGCCCCCGCCCATCATCCCCACATCCGAGAGCACCGCCGCCACCGGGATACCGGCCCTAGCCGCGATCCTGAAGTAGGCCTTGAAGTGCTCCCGGTAGGCGTGCTGGAGCCCGGCGGGGTCCCGGTCGAGCGAGTAGGAGTCCTTCATCACGAACTCCCTGGTTCGCACCAGCCCCCCGCGCGAGCGGGGCTCGTCCCGGAACTTGGTCTGAATCTGGTAGACGATGCGCGGAAGGTCGCGGTAGGAGCTCACCTGGGTCGCGGTGAGGTCGGCCACCACCTCCTCATGGGTCATGGCCAGAGCCATGTCCCGGCCGCGGCGGTCCTGGAAGCGGACCAGCGTCTGATCCACCTTCTGCCAGCGGCCGCTGCGCTGCCACAGCTCCCCGGGATGAACGACCGGCATGGAGATCTCCTGCCCCCCGATCCCGTCCATCTCCTCCCTCAGGATGCGGCGGATCTTCTCCATCGAGCGGGTGCCCAGCGGCAGCAGGCTGAATATCCCGGCCGCCAGCTGCTGCAGGTAGCCCGCCCGCAGCAGCAGGCGGTGCGACTCGAGCTCACCCTCCGGGGCGGAGCGCAGGGTGTTGCCGAACAGTTGAGTGGCACGCATGGAGCAGAAGTGTACGGTTGCGGGCTGCGATCAGGCCGGGGTCGGCGGCGCCTCGCGGTCGAGCCGCTGTAGCAACTCCTCCCACGAGCCGAGGGCTATCTCGCTCGAGCCTGGCGGTCGCCGCCCGGGTCGCAGCAGCGCCGGCATGCCCACCGCCGCCGCTCCTTCGATGTCGGCCTCGAGCTCATCGCCGACGAACCAGGTGTCCTGGGCGGGGACACCCAGCGCCCCGAGCAGCGCCAGGAAGGCCTGCGGTGCCGGCTTGCGCCATCCGATCTCGCTGCTGAGCACGATCTCGTCGAACCGCTGCGTGATCCCCTGACCATCCATCATGCGGCGCATGGTGCGAGCGGGGTAGGGGGCGTTGGACAGCAGGCCCAGCCGGACCCCGCGGCGGCGAAGAGCCTCCAGCACCGCCAGTGCCTGTGGGTCCACCGAGATCGCCACGGCCCAGGGCTCCTGGAGTTGGTAGGCCGCCTGGCGGACCTCATCCCGGCTCAGCTCGCGGCCCAGCAACCCGTTCAGCACCTTCTGGTACAGATCGAAGATCTCCACCTCCCGCAGGGGATCCTGGCGGTGGGCCGAGGCAACCAGCTCGTCCACCCGCCGGTCCACCAACGGTCCGAAGGACTCTCCCCTCGGCAGTCCAGACGGCTCAAGGACTCCGAGGTCGGCCAGGAGCCGCTCACCGGCCTCGACGAGCTCCTCGGCCGGATACCCGATCTCCACCAGGGTCCCCCCGTAGTCGAAACCGATGGCCCGTGGGGCGCGAGGGCTCAACCGCCGGCGACGGTCGGCCCCGCGCTCTCGCCACGAGAACGCCGACGTCGGCGACGGCGACGGTGCGCGCCGGGCTCGGCCGTCGGCTGCGCAGGACCGGCAGCTGGCGCGCGGGCCGGCTTCGGACGGCGGCGCTGATTCCCTGGGGCCGCACTGGCTATCGGCGCCGCCGGGGTGAGCGTCGGTTCGTGAGCCGCTCCCGAGCCACCGCGCCGACGGTGGCGGCGCCGGGTCCTCCCCGGGGAGCTGGGAGCGAAGCGCGCCAACAGCTGCTCCTGGCGCTGCGGATCCCAGCGCGCCTCGGGCAGCTCCCCGTAGGAGCCCAGCCGCTCCTCCATCTCCGCCATGAAGTCGGCGAGCGGTCGCTTCTCCTTGGAGGCGTTGGAGATCTGCTTCTCCGCCCAGGGCTGGTAGTGGACGGACTCAGGGTTCAGAAACTCCGGCAGGGGGCCGGGTTCGGACGCTGGCTCCTCCGCAGCGGGCGGGGCTTCGCTGCCCAGAGGATCGGGGCCTTGGTCGGACACCTCTGGAGTATAGGTCCGGGTTGCGATCTCAGCCGCGACCACGCGCAGGGCGCCAGCCGGTTCAGCCGACCTGAACTGGACCGGGCTCCCGGCGGGGCCGGAAGAGGAGCTTGTGGTAGAGCCCGAACTTCACGACCCACAGGACGAGATAGGTGGCCAGGTAGACCGCTCCGACCAGCGCGGTCCGGAGGGTTCCCGCCCCCACCGTGTGAGCCGCCGTCTCACTGGTGACGAAGGTCGAGGCCAGCAGTCCCGCCAGGGTGATCACCCAGTACAAAGTCATCTGCCGCGCGGCATGGCTGCGATCCGCGTCCGCCCAGATCCAGTAGCGGCTGAGCCCGTAAGACAGCAGCCCGCCCAACGCGGTCGCCAGCACGGCCGCCACCGCCGCGGTGGTGAGGTGCAGGCCGAACAGGAGCAGCAGCGTCACCTCGCTGGCGATGGTGGAGGCGATCGAGGTCCCCAGGTAGCGCAGGACTCGACGCACCAGGGCCGGCCGGGATCCTTGCCGGGGAGGAGCGGACGAGGACGGCAGCACCTCGTCCGCCGGCTCTGCGTCCTCCATCAGCGGGGGACGCCCCAGCTCCGACACCGTCATGCGCTCTCCTCCAAGCCTCGGCTCAGGGCCGAGTTCTCCCTCACGCTGAGCTGGCCACGATTGACCATGGCGGTGCGGGGAGCCCGGCCGGCGACCGTCGAGTCGTGGGTCGCGATCACCAGAGTCAGCTCCCGGTTGGCCCGCACCGTCTCCGGCAGCCCCATGATCTCAGATCTCGTGCCCTCATCGAGGTTTCCCGTTGGCTCATCGGCGAGCCGGACTCGGAGCGGAGGGATCGACACGGGGGCCGCCGCGTGGCGCCCTCCGTAGAAGTAGGTGGTTCAGAGTCTGCCCTGAGTGAGTGCGTGAGGGGCCCGCAACTCGTGACCTGTCACCTGGGCGTTGCACCTGAGATGCGGCAGCTCCGTGCATACTGCCCCACGATGGATCAGGGCTTTTCGTGCCAGGACAGGAGGCGACCGGGGCTGGCTCTGGTCGCCGTAGGGGCGCGCATGACGTTGGCCGATGGGGGGCAAGAGCCTGCGGCTTGGCTTCCTGAGAGCTGCCCGACGCCCGTCGGATCCGCCCAAGCAAGATTATCTGTCAGGCTCACCGTCTTGCCGGCGACCTCATGCTTCAGTTCGCCCCCGATTTGATCCGGCGGGCAAACGCGGCCCTGCGCGAGCCGCGTTCCGCTGCCGTGGTCTTTTGGACAGGGGGCACCCTGGCGGTCCTGTCCGCCATTCCCCTGGAGCACTTGCGCGGTCAAGTCGATGCCGCGCTCGTGGCGATGGTCCCGGTCGCGGCTATCGCGATTGGGACTCTGCTGTGGACCGGAGAGCGCCCGCCAGGGTGGCTTCTGCATGCAACCACTGGGCTGGCGACCGTCACGATCACCGCCGTGGCAGCTGTCGCCCCAGACTCAGGCTTCAGCCTCCTCTACATCTTTGTCGCCATCTACGCCGCCCTCTTCTACTCGGCGAAGGGGTTGCTCGCCCATCTGGCGGCGATCGCCGTTGCCGTCGGGGTGGCAGTCAAGCTCCAGTCGCCAATCGGGAGCCCCGTAGTGGTCTGGGCCGCGATCGTGGGGACGTCCACCCTCGCCAGCGTCACGATCCGGTCGTTGGTGGTAGAGCTTCGGCAGCTGTCAAAGCAGGACCCTCTCACCCAACTGGCCAATCGCAGAGCCTGGGAGGAACACCTTGCGACCGAGATGGTGCGGGCCAAGCGAACTGGCCTGGGGCTGGGGGTGGCTGTCCTCGACCTCGACTCGTTCAAGCAGGTGAACGACACAACGGGGCATGAAGCGGGGGACAGGTTGCTTCAGACCCTGGCCCTTTCATGGCGGCCAGTCATGCGCCAGAGTGGCGACCTGCTGGCCCGCTTGGGCGGAGACGAGTTCGGGGTTGTCGCGGTCGGGACGTCGCTTGGCGGCATCGAACGGGTGGTTGACCGGCTGCGCGCTGCCGCAGCCTCGGTCGACGTCGCGTTCGCTTGCGGTGTGGCCGTCTGGGATGGTGTGGAGTCAGTCGATCATCTAGTGAAGCGGGCCGATGACGCCATGTTTCGGGAGAAGGCGGCGCATCACCGGCCAGATCACGCGCCCGCTGTTGGGCGAATGTGAACCGATCCCGGTGCTGTGGGATCGGTCGGTCGTATGGGCAGACGGCGCGGGGCCCCACCGTCGAGACCGCACACCACGGTTCGAAGGGGACGCCCGCGACGCCCCCCGCTTTCGACAGTTGTCACAGATGAGCCCCAAGCAGGTCGACACGTTGCCGCCACCACCATCGCGTTACAGGATAGTGACGCGGCGGCCATCGCCGAGCGGGGCCGGGTGTGGCAGCGTGGCCTGATCAGAGTTCACAGTGAATTTGGCGAAACATCGTGACAGGGAAGTCTGCCGGAGGCGAGCCCGGGGCGACGGAACCGTCGGCCACCCTGGCGGCCGACGGTTCCGTCGAGACCTCCGCCCTCATCCGCAAGGTTCTGGATTCCGCGCGCGACCTCTTGGACATGGATGTGGCGTTTCTCGGCCAGCTCACGGAGGATCAGGAGATCTTTCAGGTGGTGGTGGGCGATAGCCCCTCGTTCGGGCTGACGGAAGGCGAAGCCATGGCCCGTTCCCAGACCTACTGCGATGCGATGATCTCGGGTCGGATCGGAATGGTTGTGCCCGACTCCAGTGCCGAGCCGGAGCTGGCCAACCTCCCCATCACCGAGGCAGGAAGGATCGGTCGATACGTGGGGGTTCCGGTCCACCTGCCCGGAGGTGGCCTCTACGGGGTACTGTGCGGGATCGGTCATGGCACCGATTACAGCCTGGGCGCCAGGGACGCACGGTTCTTGGAGTTCTTGGTAACCGTGGTCCAGGCGGAACTCGAACGTGACCTGGGGGCCTCAGGGCGTCGGCGAATGCTGGAGGCACGGGTGCGGCCATTACTTCAGGCCGACCAAATGTCCATGGTCTTCCAGCCAATCATGACGCTGTCAGATCGCGCCGTGGTCGGCTTCGAAGCGCTGGCTCGCATCCACGCAGCACCACACCGGCCCCCGGACGCGTGGTTCGCCGAGGCCGCCGAGGTGGGCCTCGGCGTCGAGCTCGAGATGGCCGCCGTCAGGGCTGGTCTGGGTGCGTTGGACAGGTTGCCTGGAGGCGCCTACCTGTCGCTGAATGTTTCGGCTGCGACGGCGTGCTCACCGAGAGTGTCCCGGGCCCTGGCCACGGTCGACACAACCCGACTGGTACTGGAGATCACCGAGCACGCCACCGTGGCCAGCTACGAGCAGATCGGTGCCAACCTAGCTCCGCTGCGAGAGCGCGGAGTGCGCTTGGCGGTGGACGATGCCGGGTCCGGGGTGGCCGGCTTCGATCACATCCTCAAGCTTGCACCGGAGATCATCAAGCTGGACATCGGCCTCACTCGGTGTATCGACACCAGTCCGCCCCGCAGTGCCCTGGCCACCGCATTGGTGAGTTTCGCCGCAGCGACGGGCGCAGTGATCGTTGCCGAGGGGGTCGAGACTGAGGCTGAACTCGACACCCTGCGTCGACTAGGAGTGGGTTACGGGCAGGGGTACCTCCTAGGAAGGCCCGGTCCCCTACCCACAGCCGCGGCCGGATCTCCTCCAGTGGCCGCAGCCGTAAGAGTGGCCACCGGTCCGCGAGGCTGAATTACAGCAGACCCTGAAGTCGGCCACCTCCAGTGGGAGGGGAAGCGCTGCCGGCGTCCCCGGAGGCACACCTTGGGCGCTGCCCAGATGGCGAGCTGCTCCGCGTCCACCCAACGCGAGAGCCCTCGTCGAGCCCTGCTGCACGATGCTCAGGGGTCCAACCTGAGTTAGCGATTTACCCTCGGGGAGAGTATCAGGCGGCCTTCTTGATGGCGGGGTATCGGGGAGCCGGACCGCGCCGGCTGCCCTTTGGCCTTCCGGGGCTGGTTTGGTGGCCGCCAGTGGTCAGTTCCTGCTGGCCCTAAGGCGGAAGTTCCTGAGTTAGGGTGAGATCAGACGAGATCACCGTGGGGTGGTGTCGTCTGGCTACACGGTGATGGGGACGCCGAGGAGGCTGAAGGCGCGCTGCTGGAGCGGGGTGGGAGTGGTGACCTTGAGGAAGGTGGTGGCACCGACTTGGATCTGCTGGCGAGTC
>JAKABA010000100.1 GCA_021802115.1 bacterium
GTCGCCGGTTCGAACCCGGTCTCCCGCTCCAAGGCCAGCCGCAGGGAATGCGGCCGCGCCCTCCGTCGGCTCTGTGACGGCGTTGAGGTCCCGCAGTTTCCAGCAAACGGGACGTGGCTTTCGCTGATTCACTCCTCGTGACCCCTGCATACGACACCCTCGCACGAGTGTCAACCGCACCACCTCTTGGTTCAGGTACGACGCCATCATCATGCTCGAGAGCTTGATCGTCGCGCTGTTCCTTGGGCCCCTGCCCCTCAGGCGGCGCGCTCCGCAGAGCTGGCCGGTTGCGGGGCCCCTCATCTAAGGGCCGCGATGCGTAAGCCGTCCGACTTCCTGGAACTGGCGGGCTCGATTGGCCCACCGTCTTCTAGCACGGAACCTACCCCCGGGGGCGACTGGTTAGCGTGCGGTCGGAGTACCGATGAGTGCGCCCGAGGGCGCCGCGCCGGAAGGCGAAGGCAGCGCGGCCGATGCTTGCGGTCGGAACCCGGCGTCGGCAGTCGATCTCTACCCGCAAACGTTAAGATGCCAGCATTGCTAAGCCCCGCATCTTGCTGACCATCGCCGAAGACGGGTGGCGTGGGCTTAGGGTGTGCGCGGCCGGGACCAGCCAGGGTGATGGTGCGGTGATCGGGGTGGCTCCTCGGCGGGATTTGACCTTCCACGCGTCGACTGCGTCTGCGCTTGCCACAGCATCCATCGCAGCGACCGCTGCCGGCCGGTGTGTTCCGGCGGGTGGCGGAGGGTGGAGACGAGCAGCGATCGCCCCTCACTTCGGCTCAAGTGCGGACAGGGTCATTGGCGTCGACGGCTCCGCTTTCTCGGGACCGCTTCTGGGAAGGGAGGCTGGCGAACGCCGGCATCGTTTTGCTCGTGGCGGCCTTTGCCGCAACGCCTATGAGAGGGCCGTGAAGTCGGATCGAGACGGTGCGTTCTGTCGTCGTTGCGCCCGGCGGTGATGTCCATCGGCGCCGGTCGGTCGGTCAGGTCCGACCCCACCCCCAGCTGAGCTCAGTGGAACCTGCGATCCACTGGTTCCGGCGCGACCTGCGGCTGACCGACCACCAAGCCCTCGCCAAAGCGGGCGAAGAGGGCCGGCCGGTGATCGGGCTCTTCGTGCTTGACCCAGCCATACTTCACGGCCCTGACGCGGGGAGGAGCCGGCTGGCATACCTGCTGGAGGCTCTCGCCTCCCTGGACGAAGGGCTTCGGCGTCGCGGCTCGGCGCTGGTGATCCGGAGTGGGGACCCGCGTGAAGTGGTGCCCAATCTGGCAGCGGAAACCGGCGCTCGATTGGTCACCGCGGTTCGGGACTTCACCCCCCACGCCAGAAGCCGCGACCGGGCCGTTGCAAGCTTGCTCGCCCGGGACGGGCGGTCCCTGTGGCTGTCGGGGGAGCAGCTGGTGCTGGATCCAACGGGGCTCCCGCCGCTGCGGACATTCGCAGCGTCCAGGAGGCGCTTCCACTCCACCGTTCTCGAAGGCTTCGGCCCTACCGTCTCTGCTCCTCACCTCTTGGGTGTGGCGGAGCTCCCGAGGAGCGACGCCATGCCGAGGCCCACTCAGTTCGGGGTGCGTCCGCTGGATCGGGTGCTGGAGGCGGGAGAGGGTGCCGCGGCCAACCGTCTGCGCACGTTCGTCGACCGACGACTGAGCGGGTACGCAACCGACCGGGAGGATCCCGGCGCGGACGCCACCTCCCGACTCTCTGCCGACCTGCATTTCGGCACCATCTCGGTGCGGACCGTGATCCGGGCGGTGGTTGAGGCGGTCGGTGCCGTTCCACACCTTGCCGGTGGGGCGAGTCGATGGCTAGACCAACTGGCCTGGCGCGACTTCTTGGCCGCCACGCTCTGGCACTTTCCGGAGGTTGCCAAGCGGGAGTACAAGCCGGAGCTTCGCAACCTGGCGTGGCCGGGCACCTCGGAGGCTCTCCTGGCCTGGAAGCAGGGCCTGACGGGCTACCCGGTGGTGGACGCAGCGATGCGTCAACTTCAAGCCGAGCACTTCATGCACAACCGCTGCCGCATGATCGCCGCCTCCTTCCTGGTCAAGGACCTGCATCTCGACTGGCGCCACGGCGAAAGCCATTTCATGCGAGAACTGGTCGATGGGGACCTGGCCAACAACAACGGAGGGTGGCAGTGGGTGGCCGGGACCGGGCTCGACGCGCAGCCCTTCTTCCGCATCCTCAACCCTGTGCTGCAGGGGAAGACCCACGATCCCTCAGGTGCCTACGTGCGCCGCTGGGTGCCGGAGATCCGTCACCTGCCGGATCGCTACATCCACCGCCCCTGGGAAGCCACAAACCCGCCCGCTGCCTACCCCGAGCGCATCGTCGATCACGCTCGCGAACGGCGGGTCGCTCTGGAGCTCTACCGTGCCTGTGCCCGACCGGCGATCGGCAATTCAACTCGGAGCTGAGCTCCCGCTGGGACCTGGGATTGCGTCGACGCGGAGCAACAGGACGCCGGGATGCCCGGGGGGACGGAGAGCAGGGGAGCGCAGCCGGCGTGGTAGCGAAGCGAGCGCCGAAGTGGGCGACGGCCAAGTAGCCCGTATCGATGCGTCCCAGCGCGCGGCACCCGAAGTCCCGGGATGGTTGCAAGTGGGGGTGATTATTCCCGCAGCTCCTTCCGCTCGGCGTCGACCCGAATTCCACGGGCCCGCAGTGCCCTTGTTCGACGCCATCGCCCCCTCCCCGGACGATTCACGGTGGGCGTCGGCGGGGCGGATGGTGACCTGATCGAAGCCTGCATCCAGCTCCTCCCAGCGTAGTCCGCCCGCGCCACCGGCTTGCCAAGTCGAGATTGGCCGGGCGCCTACCCGGCGCAGACCCATCAACGCTGCCCTTGCCTCGGCTTCATCGGACCAACCGGCTGGACCGTCGCCTACCAATCGGGCGGCCGCCACCATCGCGGCCATGTCCCACGGCGCTGATCCCGGGCCAGCTTCGAGCGTGCGATTCGGAACTGGCCGCGCGACCCTTCACGGATCACTGGCCCGGACCACAGGTCGCGGCGGCTTAGACGCGCTGGCCCTGAATTCAGGTTCGTCGCGAAGGCGCCTGGCACCCAACCGAGGAGGTGGTCGATCGAACGGGGTCAGTCACCCCCAGATTGCCCAGCTCTTGACGAGCGCAGCAAGCTGGTCGCCTCAACTCGGGGGGACGCCCGAGCGCGTCGGCGTGGGTTGTTCTCGGATCTCGCGGGAGGCGCCTGGCCCCGGCTGTCGGATTCACGGCCCCTTGCCCGTAGAGTGAGTGAACGGCGGTCGATGGCACCGCCCCCACGAACTGAGGAGTCCGAATGGCCCAGTATCTCATCTACTTCAACGACGAGTGGGTGACCGAGGCGAGCGACGAGGAGTGGCAGGAGCGATCCCGGCGGGTGGGCGCCCTACGCGAGGAGATGAAAGCGGCCGGGGTTTATATCTTCGGAGGCGGCCTCGACAACGACGCGGCGGTCTTCCACGTGGAGCCGCGCGGTGGCGCGCCTGTCTTCACCGATGGGCCATATGCGGAGACTAAGGAGACCTTCGGTGGCTTTGCCGCCGTGGAGGTGGCCGACGAGAGCGCCGCACGGTACTGGGCGGGGAAGATCGCGGTGGCCTGCGACTGGCCGCAGGAGGTGCGAATCTTCCGAGATCGTGTTCCGACGCCGGATGCCGACCGCCGCGGCGACGCTACCCAAACGGGCTGAGATGTCCCAGCGCCCGATGTCGGTGCCCGGCGCCCATGACAATCGGCGTCGACGGTGCGTGTCTAGCCCCTTCTATCCCAATGGGGCTCACCTGGACGCGAAGGAGTCCGTGGGTGCAATATCGGCGGATCCGGCGCCGAACCCTGACTGCGCACTGCAACTGGCCGTCCTGACCTGGGCGCCGTGCTGCCCAGGGATTGCGGACCGTCCGTTCCTGGGGCTGGTCCAGTCGCGGTGATCGAGGAAATCTATCGCGCCGAGTGGCCCCGAGTGGTGGCCGCTTTGTCCCGACGCTTCGGGGACCTCGACCTCGCCGAGGACGCAGCGAGCGAGGCCTTCCTTGCCGCTGTCGCGACATGGGGCGCGGGTGGCACCACACCTCCGGCCAACCCGGGCGGTTGGCTGATGACGACTGCCACGCGGAAGGCGATAGATCGCCTCCGCCGCGAGTCCCAACGGCGGGTCAAGCACGCGCAGGCGGCGCTACTGCAACCGAAGCCCGGGCCCCCGCACGCCGTCGAGGACGACCAACTCCATCTGATCTTCACCTGCGCCCATCCGGCACTGGCATCGGAGGCTCGACTGGCACTCACGCTGCGCTTGGTCGCTGGACTCACGGTGGCAGAGATCGCTCGCGCTTTGATGTCCAGCGAGGCGGCGATCGGGCAACGAATCACCAGAGCCAAGGCCAAAATCCGGGATGGACATATTCCGTTCGTGGTTCCCGAGCGGCCCGCCGAACGCGTGCCCGACGTTCTTGCAGTCATCTACCTCATCTTCAACGAGGGTTATCTCCCCGGCAGTGACACCGACGTGCGCGTCGATCTGTCCGACGAGGCGATTCGACTGGCCCGGCTGCTGGCCAAGCTGCTGCCGGACGAACTGGAGGTGGTGGGGCTGCTGGCCCTGCTGCTCCTGATCGACGCGCGCCGCCCGGCTCGCATCGACGCCTCGGGGGAGTTGGTGACACTCGACCAACAGGACCGATCTCGGTGGGACTGGACGCTCATCGGTGAGGGACACGCCCTGGTACGAGCCTGCATCCGTGCCAACCGCCCTGGGCCGTACCAGATCCAAGCGGCCATCAACGCTGTCCACACCGCCACCCCCGCGTTCCCGGAAACCGACTGGCACACGCTCGCGAAGCTCTACGACCAGCTGTACGCACTCACTCCCACCCCGATCGTGGCGCTCAACCGGGCCGTGGTCACCGCCGAGCTGGCCGGGCCAGAGACGGCGCTGGCCGCGATCGACCGGCTGCCGCTGGACACTTACCACGCTTTCCACGCGGCCCGCGCCGAACTGCTCCGCCGGATCGGGCGCCGGGCCGAGGCGGAGGCGGCATACGCCCGGGCAATCGACCTGGCAGGCAATGCCGCTGAGCTCCGCTATCTGGAGCGCCGCCGTGCTGAACTCGTGGCCAGCAGGCCAAGCTCTTCGGCAGTCGGCGCCTCAAGACGCATCCAGGTGCGGCCATGGACGGGTCCCCAGCCGCGTTGCGTCGGGCACCGTGAGGGTCCGCCACTCGGTCGCTGCCGGGACCTGGCTAAGGGCGCGGGAAACCCTGTCTCTGATGTTCCACTTGGGGCCGGACGGGGCAGTCAGCCAGATGATCGTTCACCAGCCCCAGGGACTGCATCAAGGAGTAGGCACTGACCGCACCCACGAAGCCGAACCCCCGACGCTTGAGCTCTCGCGCTAGGGCGGCCGACTCCGGGATCGACTGGGGGATGTCGGCCATGGTGCGGGGAGGGGGGACCGGTGCGGGCTCGTGGTCCCAGCACAGCTTCGCCAACGACTGCCCCGCGTCCTGGAGGCGCAGAGTGGCCCGCGCATTGGCAACCGCGGCCCGGATCTTGCCCGGATGGCGCACGATGGCCCGGTCCTGGAGCAGTCGGCTCACATCTCGCTCGCCGAACTGCGCGACCAGGGCGGGTTCGAAGTCACGGAAGGCGCGCCTGAAGGCGCTTCGCTTGCGCAGGATGGTGATCCAGGAAAGGCCGCTCTGGAAGCCTTCCAGGCAGATCCGCTCGAGCACCAGCCGGTCATCAGCCACTGGTCTGCCCCACTCGTGGTCATGGTAGGCAAGGTACTCGTCCGCGGAATGGGCCCAGGGGCAGCGCGGGTCCGGACTCTCGCGTTCTGCTCCAACTGCCACGACGGCAACGGTATCGCACCTCCATCGGCCTCCCGATAGGGCTTTCCTCGCGCCCGGGGAGCACCGGCGGCAGCAGGGCAGCGGCTTCGGTCCGGTGCTCAGGTCAGGCTGGGCCGAGTTGGGATCTGACAGATTCCGGGTTCCGGCCTACGATCGAAGCAGGGGCGGAAGGGTACTGGAGACGGCGTCGGCAGTGGAGTTGGCAAGCCATGGTAGTGATCTGGGCGACGTTGGTCGTCGCTCTGGTGGTGCACGAGGGGTCCCACTACCTCCTGCTCCGGTGGGCCGGGCTGCACCCCCGCCCCTCCTTCCACTTCCCCGGCCTCGGATGGCGATTCAACACGGGTCACGCCAGCGCCCATCAGCTGATGGACATCTGGCTGGTGGGGCCGATCATGGAGAGCCTGGTCTGGGCCACGGCGGCCCTGCTTTTTTCGGCATGGGCGTGGGAGCTGCTGCTCGTGATGGGGATCGAGCTGGGCACCAATCTGGCGCTGCCGGGGAGTGACGGACGCCGGGTGCTCAGACTCTGGCGCAGCACCAGCGCCAGGGGTGCGGGTGGCGCCTCTTCGAGATGCGGCGGGGGGGTGCCCGATTCGACCAGTGGCTTGCACGCCGGCCCCACCGTCGGCTCTCGGCGCTGAGCACAGCGACGGGACCCGACCGGGTCCCGCTACTTACACCAACATACGGGGCGTGATCCCATCCGCTGCTGGGCCTTGGCGGTCGCGGCTGGAAGGCGGGGTGCACGCGGGGCCGTGACAGGGGGGACGAGCGCCCCTTCGTTGGACAAGACCCGTGCTGCTAGCACCGGAGCGGCGGCGCCGCCCGCCGACGAGGCTGTGGTTGACGCGGGCCGGTCACCGGGAGAGGCTGCCTAGCTAACTCGAAGGGGACGCCCGCGACGGTGACGACTGCCCGATATGTTGGGGCGACGCGGCGGATCCTGCCGGGGTCCACTTGCCAGATCAAGTTCTCAGCCCTATGGTGAGCGCAGCGTGGTGTGGCCCGGGATTGGGCGCGCTCGGCTGCGGGAGCGGCTTTGGGAGTGGCGAATGGGCGCGAAGGTGGGGCTTCTGGTGGGGGTGGAGGACACCTTTCCGAAGCCGTTCTTGGATCTGGTCAACCAGCGGGGGAGCAGATGGGGTGTGACCGCGGAACTCGCTCGACTGGGAGGAATCCCGGAGATCCAGGACCCGCTTCGCTACCAGGTGATCGTCGACCGGATCTCCCATGAGGTCCCCTTCTATCGCGCCTACCTGAAGAGCGCCTGCCTCCAGGGCACGGTCGTGATCAACGATCCCTTCTGGTGGGAGGCTGACGAGAAGTTCTTCGAGTGCTCGTTGGCCCGCCGCCTGGGCGTGGCGGTGCCGCGCACGGTGGTGCTGCCCAACAAGGAGTACATCTCCTACATCGACCCCTCGCGGTCTCTGCGCAACTTGGAGTATCCCCTGGACTGGGACGGTATCGTCCGCTACACCGGACTCCCGGCGGTGCTCAAGCCCAACACCGGGGGTGGCTGGCGGGATGTGTACATGGTCGACTGCCTGGACGACCTGATCCGCGCCTACGATCAGACCGGGACCAAGACCATGATCCTGCAGGAGCGGATCCAGTGGGACGACTACTTGCGCTGCGTGGTGATCGGCGCTGACGTGATGGTCTTCCGCTACGACCCCACCAGGCCCTTCATGGAGCGCTACGTCATCGACCGCCCACCGCCGCCGGAGCTGCGGGACCGCGCCGCCGAGCAGGCGCTGACGCTCACCAAGGCTCTGGGCTACGACATGGACACAGTCGAGTTCGCGGTCCGCGACGGCATCCTCTACGCCATCGACTTCCTCAACCCCGCCCCCGACTTCGACAGCTTCTCCATCAAGGATGAGGGGTTCAACTGGGTGCTGGACCGGATGTGCGCTCTCGTCTTGAGCTATGCGAAAGGGGAGCTGTCCCCGCCCTGGCGGGGTGCTCATCGCTGGTGGCGATTCGTGTGAACCCGGCCAGAAGGGCCCGCCGCGACTTCGACGAGCTCATGGCTGATCCCGACACCCGCGCCAGCAGCGTGGAGGTGCTGCACCAGGGTCAGCGTGAGCGGGGGCTCTACTTTGGCAGTCACCCGCTGTGCGTAGCGCTTCGGCCGGAGTTCCTGACCCGGAAGGAGTACCAACAGGCCAGCCGGGCGGCACAGATCGTGTGGGCGGCCCTGAGCCGGCTCGAGGCCGCGCTGCTGCAGGACCCGAAACTGCGCCAGGAGCTGGACCTGGATCCGATGGAGGAGCGCCTGGCCCTGGCTGACCCTGGATACCGGCCTTCGTCGCCGGGCTCGCGACTTGACAGCTTCTGGGCGTCTGAGGTCGGGTACGTGGAGTACAACGCCGAATCGCCGGCCGGGATCGCCTACGGCGAAGAGCTGAGCCGCATCTTCTGGGAGATGCCGGCCGTCCAAGAGCTGCGGATGAAGTACCAGCTTCAGCCGGTGGCATGTCGCGACCGTCAACTTGAGGTGATGCTGCGAGCGTTTCGCGACTTCGCCAGCGCCGGGGGGGCTCCCACGGTCGCCATCGTCGACTGGCCCAACCTGCCCACCTTGCGGGAGTTCGAGCTGTTCCGGGACGCCTTCGAACGTCGCGGGGTCAGGACTTTGATCTGCGAGCCGGCGGAGCTGGAGTACTCCAAAGGAGTGCTCCGAGGGCCGTCGGGAATCGCCATCAACCTCGTCTATCGGCGGGTGCTGGAGAGCGAGCTGCTGGCCACGGACGGCGCCTGGGAGGCCCTGTGCTCAGCCTATCTGGACGGCGCGGTGTGTGTCGTGAACTCTTTTCGGGCCAAGCTGCTGCACAAGAAGATGAGCCTGGCCCTGCTGTCGGACGAGGGCTATGCCCACCTCTACACCCGAGCACAGCTGGAGGCGATCCGGCGTTACGTGCCCTGGACCCGCAAGGTGCGTTCGGGTCCGAGCACCAGGGCCGGCCGGGCCATCCCCGATCTGGTGGACTACGTGGTCCAGAATCGCAAGACCATGGTCCTCAAGCCCAACGACGAGTACGGCGGCAAAGGGGTGGTGCTGGGCTGGTTGGTGAGCCAGCGGGAGTGGGAGCAGACGCTGGCGGTGGCGCTGACGCAGTCCTACGTGGTCCAGGCCGCCGTGGAGGTACCCCGCGATCTGTACCCGGTGGCGGTGGGTGACGAGGTGGAGATGCTCAGCCTCGCCAGGGACATGGACCCGTACCTCTTCAATGGCCGGGTGGGCGGGCTCTTGATCCGGCTCTCCTCCTCCGCGCTCTTGAATCTCACAGCCGGTTCGGGCAGCGTGGTTCCGGCATTTTTGGTGGAGATGAAGCAGTGAGAGAAGGCTGGCTCACCCTCGGTGTGGAAGAGGAGTTCCAGATCATTGATCGGCAGGGGCAGTTGCGTTCCCATATCGAGACCCTCTTGTCGCAGGCAACCCCACTGCTCGGAGAGGATGTCAAGGCGGAGATGCTCCAGTCGGTGGTAGAGGTCGCGACCCCGATCTGTGCGGACGTGGGGGCCGTCCGGACCGAGGTCACCCGCCTGCGCCGCGCGGTGGCCGACCTGCTCCGCCCCTTCGATCTGCGCATAGCGTCGGCGGGCACCCATCCGTTCGCGAACTGGCAGGAGCAGCAGGTGACCGACCTCGAGCGCTACAAGATGCTCGAGGAGGAGATGCAGGATGTGATCCGGGAGCTGCTGATCTTCGGGATGCATGTGCACGTGGCCATCCCCGACCCTGAGCTCCGCATCGAGGTGGCCAACGAGGCGCGGTACTTCTTACCTCACCTGCTGGCTCTGTCCACCTCCAGCCCCTTCTGGATGGGCCGGCAGACCGGCCTCAAGAGCTACCGCAGCGTGGTGTGGTCGCGCTTTCCCAGGACGGGGATACCCCCGGAGTTCAGCTGTCACGACGACTTCGAGAACTACACGCAGCTGCTGGTCCAAACCGGCAGCATCGACGACGGCAAAAAGGTTTGGTGGGACCTGCGACCCCACTGCGTGTACCCGACCCTGGAATTCAGGGTCTGCGACGCGGTGACCAAGGTGGATGAGGTCGTCTGTCTGGTATCCATCATCCAGGCGATCTGCGCCAAGCTGCTCAAGCTACGACAGTCGAATCTGGGGTTTCGCAAGTACCTGCCCAACCTCATCGCGGAGAACAAGTGGCGGGCTCTCCGACACGGGCTGGACGGGCGGCTCATCGACTTCGGCAAGGTGCAGGAGGTGCCCATGCGGCAGCTGGCGCTGGAGCTGCTGGACTTCGTCGACGACGTCCTCGACGAGTTGGGCTCCCGCGCCGAGGTCGAGTACCTTCACCAGATCCTCGCCGAAGGCAGCAGCGCGGACCGGCAGCTGCGCTGCTTCGAGCGCACCGGTTCGCTGCCGGCGGTGGTGGAGCAGCTGGCCAACGAGACCATGCTTGGGGTTGGTCCGGAGGTGCCGCGAGAACCCACCTTGGAGGGCCTCCTCTTCGACTGAACTCAGCAGAACCGGGGCAGGTGGTGGGCGAGCTGCTGGCGCCAGGAGGGCCAGTCATGAGGCACGTCGTACCCCCAGACGTCGAGTTCGTGGGATATCCCCTTCTCAGCCAGCAGCCGCGCGAAGGCGCGGGTGGACTGCAGCGCTCCGGTCGTGTCCTCCCACATTCCCTGACCGCACACCAGGGTGAGGTGGGCTCGCCGCCGGAGCCACTCCAGATGGTCGCCATGGGCGTGCGCGAGATAGTCCATGGGGTTGTTGAAGTAGCTCTCACTGCCGCGCTCCCACCCGCCGCCCACCACCGACACGTCATAGACGCCCGAGAGGCACAGCGCCCTCGGGAAGAGGTCCGCCCGCTTGAGGCAGAAGTTGGCGGCGTGGTAGGCGCCGAAGCTGCAGCCGATGACGCCGATGTCGAGTCGTCCCAGGCAGTCCTGGTGGATCCGCGGCACCAGGTGGTTCACCACCCAGTCCTCGAAGCGAGCATGGTTTCGTGCCCTCTCCTCCAGGGAGAGACTGGCATTGCGCCACGAGTGGCGGTCGAAGCTGTCGACGCAGTAGAGCTTGACCCGGCCCTGCTCCAGAAGTTGTCCGACAGCGTCGATCATCCCCCGCTGCTCGAAGTCGTGAGCGCTGCCCATGTCGGTGGGGAACACGATCAGGGGTGGCCCGTAGTGGCCGTACGCCAGCACCGTGGCCGCGCCGGCGCCCTCCGACTCCACCACCCACTGATCCCGGCGCATCAGTGGATTCTCACAAGCTGGACCAGAGGCAGGCCAGCAGCTGGCTCAGCCATGGACGGAAGGCATCGCGCCACGCGATCCAGTTGTGGGCGTCGCGGAGGCGCTGGAGCTCGCATCGGTATCCCAGGCGGCTCAGGCTGCTGGCCATAGCGGTGTTGGCCAGCAAGGTCTCCTCGACGGTACCACAGGTCAGCACCACCGAGGCTCGTGCCGGCGCGTGGCAGGCGGAGTGGATGGACTCTGTGAAGGCGCAGATCCGCTCCATGTGCTCGAAGCTCAGACTCTGGGAGAAGTAGTGGTGATTGAAGAAGCTGGCCGACTGCAGGAACAGCCCTCCCAGGAGCTCCGGCTGGCTCCAATGCGCATGCAGCATGGCAAGCCCACCCAGACTGGCACCCATCCCCACCCGGGCCCTTGGCTCGGGGCGGATCGAGACCCGGCCTGCGAGCTGCGGGAGCACCTCCTGTTGCAGGGAGCAGGCGAAATCCGGGGACGCGGAGTAGTCGCGGTCGCGTTGCACGGGATGCAGCAACGCGGCGCGCATCGGCGGCAGCTCACCGGCACGCGCGGCCTGGTCCAGAAACTGGGTGAGCGACGAGTAGAGGTCGTACTCGAGTCCGTCCAGCGCGATGAGGAGGGGCAGCGACTGCTCGCTGCGGGTTCCCGGAGATGACCAAAGGCGGCAATGGGTCGCCCCCTCAAGGGTCGGGCAGGGGATGTCGAAGTCCCGAACCTCGCCCCGTGGCAATGCGGATGAGGCCGTCCATCGAGGGGCTCGATACTCCGGAAACTCGATCACGGACTTGTCGCCAAATGGCCCCGGAGCTCGCCGCGGATTGCCCGGATCCGTCCCGAGGGTCACCTGCCCGTTGCGGTATCGCAATCTGAACAGGTACTCCATGCGATCGACCGGCGGTCTGGGGATCGCCACCTCATAGACCCCGCCCCTCATCGTCATTCGCGGGCCGTCTCTGGGCTGGAGGACTTCCTGGTAGAGGCTGACCGCGACCACCTCGGAACCGGGGTCAGGCAAGCGGAAGGTGACCCCCTGGGTCTGCACCAGCGGGCCGAGTGACTTGAGCTCTAGCGCGAGGTTGTGATCAGTGATGCCGACGACTTCTAAGCCAGTCTCGGGGCAGCGGGCCACGCTCTCCTTGGCCGCCTGTTCCATCAGTGCGTCTGCGGCGTCTTGCGGGCGCTGCCGGCCAGTCCAACGGCGGCCGTCGATCGCGGTCCAAGTGGGAAAGGGGCGCTGGCAGAAGCGGGCGCAGTAGGGGTGTGGGCAAGAGGACTTCCATCAGATCGTTGCGATTTTAGCCTGCTCGCGCGGACGTGAGGCGCACCCTGTGCCTGCCGCGAGGAGTTTCCTGGTGGACCCGCCTCCGGCGCCGGACAGTCGCGGCCGCGACTGCAGTCACAGGGGCACAGCCGCACTGCTCCATCGCAGTCGGTGGGCGGCAAGCCGCGCATCGGCACCTGATGTCTGATGCGGCCCTACTGCAGTAGACAGATGGGGGGCCGGGCTAAGTCTGCTCACGGGCGAGAAGCCCATTCGGTAACGCGAATATCATCCGGGCGTTGGGGAGGTCATAGCTGACGACGAAGTTCCTGAGGAAGGCATCGCCAACGAGCCCGTCATAGATGATCTTCTGGAACATCGCCTTGGGATCTCGCTGGCAGATCGAGGGTGCCCCGGTCACACTGACCACGCCCTGCAGAGCGGTGAAGTAGCGAACGTACTCATGGCCCGTCTCATCCCGACCCTCGACTCTTTGGGTGCTTGCGTCGACGAGGTTGATCCCAAGATCATCCGCAAGCGCCTCATCCAGGATCAACGAGTCACTCCCCATGTCGACCTCGACCGAAATGGACCTCCGTCCCGGCAAATCAAGGGGGAGGAAGACGGTCGTAGAGTGCGCGTCCTGCGCCACTCTGACGTCCACCGCGAGCCCGGAATCCGCGCGGGCGGCCACAGCGTCGGCATCATCGAGGACCAGTGCTCTCGATGGGTAGTCGACTGTCACCGGCCTTGACCGGAAGAAGTCAAGCGACAGAAAGCCCTCGACGCCCTCGAGACCAGCGATGTCGAAGATGCCCACGGCAACGTCCTTGCGAGCGTAGCCTCCGAGGGCGAGCGAGCCCAGGGTGCCCAGTGGGATTGTCACCTCCTGCCCCGACATCCGGTGTCCGGTGTACGTGGCGCCGGTCGGCTCGCAGCCCGCTGCGGTGGCGAGCGA
>JAKABA010000101.1 GCA_021802115.1 bacterium
GCTGTGCGTCCTGGCCATGGCCGACTGACCGGCGGAGTGGCTGCCCCGATTGAGCTTCCTCGAAGGCCTGCACGGAGCCGTCGCCATCGCCCTGCTCGGGGGATTGCTCTTCGCCGAGGAGGCCGGCGTTCCGCTGCCGTTCGCACCCGGGGAGCTGACCCTGCTCGCCGCCGGTCTCCTCATCGCCGCGGGAGGCCTGGACCCGTACGTGTTCATCCCGCTGGCCCTCGCCGCCTGCATCGCGGGCGCCCTGGTCGGATACACGTGGGCCCGTGCGGTGGGAGACCGCGGCCTCCAGGCCCTGGCCCGGCGGCTGCACCAGCAGCGCGCTCTCGCGAGGGTCTCGACGCGGGTCAGGTCGGCCGGGTGGCTGGGCATCGCGGTGAGCCGGCTCATCCCCGGGCTGCGCATCTACACGACGCTCGTCGCCGGCGCCATGCGGGTGCGCCCCACCACCTTCCTGCTCGGCATGGTCCCCGCCACCGCGGTCTGGATGGCCGTGTTCGTGGCCCTCGGCGTGCTGGCGGGCGTCCCCATCGAGCACTTCTTCAGTGAGGTCGAGAGGCTGGCCGTTCAGGGCGCCATCCTGCTCGCCATGGGCGTGGGCTGCTACCTCGCGATCCGGAGGACCCCCGCATCGTCGGGGGCCGGCCTGGTGCGGCTCCCCCGACCGGTGCGCGTCGGGGTCGCCGCCGCCGTCGACATCGGCGTGGTCGCGAGCGTGAGCACGGGCCTGCTCGCCGTGGGGCGGCTGCTCGGTCTCGGACTGCAGGCCGGCTGGCTGGACGCGGTCGTGGCACTGCTCGTCATCACCGGGTTCTACGTCGTCATCGCCCGGCGCAGCGGGGGTGCGACCGTCGGGGAGGCGCTCCTCCAGACCAGCTACGCCACCGCCCAGCGCCTTCCGATCCAGCCCCGCGCGGCCCTGCGCGCTGCCCGCGCCCTCCTGGCCGGGAGCGGCGATGACCTCTCCCAGACGTCCGCCCTGCTCCGCGCGCTGGGCGACCCGGAGCGCCTGCGCATCGTCGGTCATCTGCTGGAGCGGTCGCGAACCGTCCCGGAGCTGGCCTCGCTGGTGCGCCAGCCGCCCTTCGAGGTGCGGCACCAGCTCGAGCGGCTCTCGTCCACGGGAGCGCTGGTCGTCACGGGGGATGAGCCCGACGCCGTCTACGCCGTCCGGCCCGATCTCGGCCGGGCTCTGGCTCGGCTTCTGGCGCTCAGGCCATCCACGGAGCCCTGACGCACCACCGCGGAGGAGCCCCCCTCCTCGGACACGGTCCCCCGGGCCGGGGACCGGCGCCGTGCGCGGCGGACGCCTGGCGGATCAGACGGTGGCCGCCTGCGCCTCGGGGAGAGGCGCCCTCTCGCGCAGCAGGGCGATGAAGGCGCGCATCCACACCGGGTGATCGGGCCAGGCACGCGCCGACACCATCATGCCGTCGACCACGCCACCCGCGTCCACGAACTCCGCGCCCGCCGCCCTCACGTCGGGCTCCAGGGCCGGATAGGCGGCGGAGCGCCGGCCTCGCAGCACGCCCGCGGCGGCGAGCGCGAGCGGAGCGTGGCAGATCTGGGCGACCGGCTTGGACTCCCCGAAGAAGTGACGCACGATCCGCTGCACGTCGGGGTCGTTGCGGATGTACTCGGGCGCCCGCCCGCCGGGGATCACCAGGGCGGCGTACTCGGCGGGATCCACGTCCCGGAAGGCGACGTCGGCGGGCCACGTGTAGCCGGGCTTCTCCGTGTAGGTGTCAAAGCCGTCGACGAAGTCGTGGACGACGAACTGGAGCTTCTTGCGCGTGGGCCCGGCGATGTGGACCGTGTAGCCCTCCTCGAGGAGGCGCTGGTAGGGGTACATGACCTCCAGCGACTCCGCCGCATCGCCGGCCAGGATCAGGATCTTCGGGTTCGCCATCGCCATGGCCTCCGTGGGAGAGCGCCGGGGGACCACCGGGGCGCGCGTCCAGCTCATCGTAGCCGGACACCACCGGGCGTCAAGGCCGGGTGGTGGGTCCCTCGACCACCCCCCACGGCCGCGGACCGTCAGGGCACCCCCGAGCCGCTGGTATCATCCCCTCGATCGGGAAGTAGCTCAGCCAGGTTAGAGTGCACGGTTCGGGACCGTGAGGTCGCGAGTTCGAATCTCGCCTTCCCGACCACCCTGCGCCCGGCCCGGGTGGCGCGCCGGGTGCCGCGGCGGCCTGCCACCAGAACGCTTGCGCTTGACCGGATCGACGTCATCCTCGATACTCGCTGTCGGTGATGGGTGGGGTGAGTGAGACGGGGACTCAGGATTGGCGTGAGTGAGACGGGGACGCAGGATTTCGGAGCTCTGCTGCGCGCCCATCGCCGCGACGCTCGCCTGACCCAGGAGGAGCTGGCCGAGCGCACCGGCTACAGCTCCGACTACCTGAGCAAGCTGGAGCGGGCGCAGCGCCGCCCCTCGGCCCGCGCCGTCGAGGCCGTGACCTTGGCCCTGGGCCTCAACGCTGCCGGGCGGGCCCGGCTGGAAGAGGCGCTGCACGGGGGACCGGCAATCGCCAGCGGAGCCGGGGCGGTCCGGCCCGCCCGGTCGGATGAGGTCGACCGAATGTGCCGCCAGCTCCGGCTGAGGGCCGCGGCGCTGGAGGCCCTGGCCGCACTCGCCGCGAGCGCCGCCGCAGCGACCGCCGCGGCGGCGCGGGGCGATCTCGAAGGTGCGCTCGGACACACGGGCCAGGTCCGGTGCGCAACCGAGCTCCTCGAGGCCCGCCTGCGGGCGCTGCTCGCCACGGGGGACGGTCAGAGGATCGGGAGCAGCGCGTTCCAGGCGGCGACCAGCGCCGATGGAGAGCCGGAGGTCAGCGCCTCGTCTGCCTGGGCGACCAGGGAGGCGTAGGGGACAGCGTCCGGGCCCACGGGCTGGGTCCAGTCCCAGCTGCCGTTGGCGAAGTCGAGCAGCGAGGTGAGCAGGGTGCGCCCGAGCTGGGCTGACACCTTCTCCTGGGGGTTCAGCCCCCCGAGGTCGGGCTGGAGGATCGCCGCAGCGGAGGACAGCGTGAGCGGCGTGCTGCCGAAGGCCGAGCTCAGGTGCTGGGCGATGTCGAGGTAGCACTGGAGCCGGGCGGCGCTGAACTGGCCACCCCTGTTGCCATCCAGGGCCCCCCTCAGCTGCTCGAGCCAGTACCCGGGACCCTCGGGCAGGGCACCGAGGGGAGCGGTGACCACCACCGGCGTGGTCAGGGTCGGTGCCGAGAGGGTGTCCGCATCGGTCACCGTGGTCCTCACCTGGTAGAGGCAGGGGCTGGCGAAGATGTGGGTCACCGGACCCGCGGGGACGCTGCCGGACGGGAAGCCGTAGCCGTACAGCCCCGAGCTGGGCCCGCTGGTCGGCGCAGGCACCAGCACCTTGCTGCTGGTCCCGTCGGCCCAGTCGATGCCGAAGGTCAGCACCGCCTCCGGGGAGATGTCCTGCGCCTCGCCGGTCCAGGTCACGGAGGTCCCCGCATGGGTGAACACGGTGCCCTGGTCCACGGTGGCCCCCGCGGTGGGCGCGAGCGTGGTGTCCTTGGGAGCGACGTCGTCAACGGTCACCGAGGTGGCGGCGCCGACCGCTGTGCCGTCCGCCTCGCTGATGCTGACGCTGATCGGTTCACTCTGTGACGGGGCTCCACTCGGCACCAGCCGCTCGTAGACGTGGGTGGCCGAGAAGGTTCCGTCCGCACCCACCGTCACCTGGCTGTGAGCGGTCCCGTCGCCCCAGCCGATGGTCGCCGTGGTCACCTCGCCGGACTCCGGATCGGCGATCTGGCCCGTCACGGTCACCGTCGACATGATGTCCACCGTCCCCGGCGACACCGTGAGGGAGCTCAGCGAGAGCGGCCTGTCCAGCACCGAGACCTGCTGGGTGACGGTGGTGCTGACCCCGCTGGCCGAGGCGGTCACGGTGAATGGGCTCTTGCTGCCGTCGCTCGCGGTCTCGTCGGCGTAGGTGTGGGTGGCGCTGTACTGGCCGTTCTGCACCGAGGCGGTGCTGGTGCTGCCGTCCCCCCAGTCGACGGAGACCTGGGTGACGGAGCTGTTCTCGACGTAGCCGCTTGCGGTCACCGCTCCCCCTTCGTGCACCCACGACCGCGTGAGGGAGAGGGTGAGCGGGGGCACCTGGTCACTGCTGGTGGGTGTGGTGCAGCTGCCCTCATTGTTGCCGCTGTAGAGGGCGTTGAGGGTGCTCTGACTGAGGGTTTGGTCGGTCGGGTTGGTGAGGCTCGAGTCCAGGGTCGTCGGCGAGGGGCCGGAGAAGGTCACCGAATGACCCAGCGAGGAGACCTGAAGCGTGGTGTTGCTCTCGTAGCTGGTCGCGTAATCCGCGGTGGACATGGCGCAGGTGATCGAGCTGGGAGCCGGCGGGTCGACGCTGTGGATCCGGGTGGCGACCTCCCCGGGGGTGGCCCCGGAGGGAAGGCTGAGACCTGCCTGACTGATCTCGCCGCTCACCGCGGGGTCGGCGAACTGCCGCTGCGCCCCGGCGACGTCGGAGCTGCAGATCGGCGCCGAGCCCGGGAGCTCGGTCCCGCACAGCCCGGAGATGCTGAAGCCGGGGACGATGGTGACGGTCGTGCACTGGCTGGGGTCGAAGGGATCGCAGATCGTCTGCTGGACGCCGCCGAAGCTGACCCCGTGGAGCGCGTCGTGGAGGATGGTGCCGGTGGGCAGGTCCAGCCAGCCGAACCCGGCCTTGTTCAGATCGTTGTTGATGTTGTTGACGGTGCCCTGGACGTTGGAGAAGGCGCTCTCGACGCTGTTCCAGTTGCCCTGCAGCGCGCTGCTGACCGAGGCGTAGCCGCTCTGGAAACCGCTCTGGATGTCGCTGTACACCGTGTCACCAGTGGGAGCGAGGTAGGTCTGGTACCAGCTGTCTGCGGTGTTCCCCACCGTGTCCATGGCCCCGGTGATCTTGGTGCCTGCGGTCTGGAAGTCCTGCCCCAGGGTGTTGAACCAGTCGGTGACGTTGAAGCCCGGATCGCTGAGGCTGAGGGTGCCTGTGGCGTGGATGTGCGCGCTCAGCCCGCCGATGGTGACCTGGCCGTCGAGCAGGAGGTTCTGGGTGCCCACATCGAGGGTCAGGTTGCCACTGGCCCACACCGGTGCGTTGCTTCCCTCGCTGGCGTAGAGCGCGGGATCGAGGAGCTGGCCTCCGCCTGAGATGTCGATCTGCACCTCCGAGCTGCTCAGGGTGACCTCCAGGTCGGTGGGCGAGAAGGAGAGCGGCCCCGCCGACCAGCCCTTGACGTAGCCCGCACCGGTGATGGCGGGTGTCGAGCCGCTGGTGTTGACGGAGAGGAGCACGGTGGCCAAGCAGGAGGAGTCGTCCTTGCAGGACGTGGTCGCGTGCGGGGCGCTGGTGGTGGGCGGCAGGCAGGCCGGTGCCTCCCCGCCATCCTGCGTCGAGCCGTTGGTCAGCACCAGATCCGCGGAAAGATAGAAGCCCTTCTGGAGGCAGAGGGAGGAGTCGTTCACCTGGGAGAACGAGAGGTAGAGGTTGTCCAGCCCGAGCGGCGGCAGGGCGCTGGTGTTCACGCTCTTGCCGGTGACCTGGTGGTAGAGCGAGGCGAGGTCACTGATGGAGATGCCGCTGTGGCTGGCCACGGTGAACCCCTCGAGGTTGATCCAGGGAGCGTCGGGAGTGAGCGTCAGGTCGATGGCTGCGGTGAGGTCGGTGGAGCCGATGTCCATCGAACCCCGTGCCCCGAGGGTCAGGCCGCCGCCGTTGGCGGTGGTGACGCCGAGCTGCAGGGTGAGGTTGTAGATGGTGAGCCACTGGGCCGGTGAGGGCAGGGTCCAGCCCTCGGTCGCGGCGAGCGACCCGGTGAGGGTCGCCGAGACGCCGCTGTCCGAGATGCTGAGCTCGGCATCCACGCTGACGCTGAGGCAGACGTCACCGCTGTTCACAGTCACCCCCTGGGGGCAGGGGCTGCCCCCCGAGCCCGGGCCGACCAGGGTGAGGTTGCCGTCGACCGTGAAGGCAAAGGTTCCGCTGGTTTCGGAGATCTCGAGGCTGACCGCCACCTGCCGAAGCGTGCTGCTCGGGTTGCTGCTCACCGTGATCACCGGGAGGTGGACGGTGAGGCTGGTGGTGGTGCCCCCGAAGAGGGGGATCTGGCCGTCGACCACCAGCGGGCCGCTGAGCGAGACATCGAGCTTCTGGAAGAAGCCGGAGATCGAGGAGGGCATGTCCACGCTCGCCGAGATGCCGACCCCGGCGGGGACGTCGACCGTGAAGTCCTGGCAGGTCAGGTCCGACGAGGGGCAGAGCACTCCCTGGAAGTACTGCAGCGTCGCCGGGTCGAGGCTGCCGGCGTCCTCCTTGAAGGCGGCCGTGGCGAAGACCACAGAGACGTCGGGCAGGGTGAAGTCCGGGGAGATTGACGATCCGACCAAGTCGCTCAGGGTCACGCTGGTGTTGGTGGGGTGAGCCGCCACCAGGAGCGGGCCCCCGGAGGTGTAGCGGATCAGGATGTCACTGCTGTACGCCGTCGATCCGATCGTGATCGATGCGGTGCCGGTGGCCGCGACGGTGACGCTCCCCGATGTGGGCACCTCCACGGAGATGGTGAGGTCGCTGAGCGACAGAGTCGGGGCGGCCGGGGGCAGGGTGACACCCAGGGCGCTCGCCAGGTTGCCGGACGTGATGGAGGCCGTCGTGCTCAGGCTGGCCGACAACCCGGTGGCGGATCCGAGCGTGGCGGAGACTGTGTAGTCGGTCCCGGAGATGGTCGCGTCAGCCGAGAGGGTCACGCTCACGCTCCCCTTGGTGAGCGTGCCGGAGAGGCTGGCGCTGTTCAGGGTGAGCCAGGTCTGCCCGAAGGCGTTGTCCATGGTCCCCAGCGACGCGCTGAGGTCCAGCTCGACGCCCGACCCGGGGTTCGCGATGGTGATGCTGGCAGTGGTCGAGATCGGTGATGCGGTGGCGGGCAGGGTGACCTCGGCTGCGCCCGACACACTGACGGACCAGGTGCCGGCGCTCGCCCCCTGGACCGAGAGGGTGACGGGGTTGGTCAACGAGAGCCAGCTCGGGGTCGAGAAGGAGAGGTTCACGCTCGCGGTGAGCGAGAGCTGCGCGGATGCGCTGGGTGGGGTGGTGCCCGCGAACCACGAGACCGATGCGGTGAGCGAGCCATCCAGCTCGATGCCCGACGAGGACAAACCGAGATCCTGCAACCCCGTGGCCAGGTCCCCGGTGGCATCCACGATGCCGCGGAAGGTCACGCCGGACCCGGCGATGGTGAGATCGCCGGAGCTGCCGGTTGGCAGACCATCGGTGAGGAACGACTGCGCGGAGGCGGGCAGGTCAGCGACCGTGATCGTGGTGCCCGAGGAGGCGTCGGTGACCGCGACCCAGGCCGACGACAGGTTGACTCCCAGGCTCGCGGTCCCCATGGGCGAGACCAGGCTGGAGAGGTCGACGCTCTGAATGCTGAAGAGGATGCTGAACACCGGCGAGGTGGCGGTGTCGCTGGTCCACTGACCCACCACCAGGACGTCCGCGGACTCGCCGAGGACTGTGGCCGTCCCCTTCAGGGTCAGGACCGTGCAGGTGCTCGCCGATGGTGCGGCATCGATGGCGAGGCCGGTCTCGGTCAGCGAGGCGAAGTTGGTCGGACCGATCGGGAGGGTCGCCTGGGTGCCGGCGGAGGCGTCGGTCTCGAGCGTGGTGTAGGCCTGCGGGCAGCTCATCGTGCCGAGCGGAACACCGGTGTGGGACGGGCCCGTGATCACGGCATTGAGGAGCGACTGCGCCTGCGCGGCGCTCGGCAAGACCAAGGCGACCAGCAGCGCGACGAGGGAGGCCCCCAGGGCAAGCCACACCCGGCGGAGGCCACGCAGGTGGCGCACCCACGCACGAAGACGATCCGCAGCGGTGGCTCGCATAGCCGTCATCCTCTTGCCCGGCCGCGTCAGTGCCGTCCCGCCGCCACAGCCCGCCCGGAAACCCGTCGGGGGGAGAGGATGCCACTCTCGTGTCGAGGCCACCAGGGACACAACCCGGACCGACGTGGACCCGACTCGGACAGGAATCCGGACACGACAGGCGGCGCCGCCCCCTTCGTTGCCGGAGTGCGCCGGACTTCGGCAGCCGCACCGGGGGGGTCGCCCACGGGCTCAAGCTCCGCCACGACCACGACAGCCAGCTCATGTCCAGGGACCACGAGGCGGAGGTCGGGTTCCTCGGTATCGCGGCATCACCGCCCACCCCGGCGGCAGCTCGAGCTGCCCTCGGCGGTGCCCAGAGCACCGGGTCACCCGGGCATCGTGGGTCCCACCAGAGCCCGGACTCGGCGGCGACATCGAGCTTGGTGTGCGCGCTCACCTCCGCCGTGGGGTAGGTGGAGATGACAGAGGAGGCGAAGAGCCGCTCCATCTGGCTGTGCAGCCGGGGGATGGTGCCCCACCGGCCCCCGGTCAAAGGTTGCTCGGCGGTAAAGACCGCCGTCCGACGAGGAAGTCCAGGTGTTCGTGGGGGTAGGAGGCCGGATCAGCAGGTGTCTGGCGTTCACGCGCCCTTCTCGGTGCGGAAGCCCTCGCGCTTCCAGTACTCCAGACCGCCGATCATCTCCTTGACCGCGAAGCCCAGCTCGGCGAGCCGGGCAGCGCCTTTGGTCGAGGCGTTGCACCCGGGGTGGGAGCAGTACGCGATGTAGACGGTGTCACGCGAGAGGTGGGCGGTGCTCTCCTCGCTCATCTCGCAATAGGGGAGGTTGATGGCCCCCGCGACATGCTCCTCCGCGTAGCTCGCGCGGGTCCTGGTGTCGACGACCACCAGCGGGGCGCTGCCCGTCACCAGGTCGTGGTGGACGTCCCAGGGGTCGGCCTCGACCGCGAGCTTGGCCGCGAAGTGCCGGCGCGCCTCCTGCGGGATTGCTGGCACGACCTCGAGCACGAGCGAGGCGGGGGATACGGCGGCGAGGAGGCTGGGGCCGGTGCGAATCATGGGGGTGCTCCTCCGTGGTGAGTAGCGGCTGCCGTTGCCGTGGGTCCCACCGTAGGAGCCGCCGGCTCCAACCGCCAGTGGCGTGAAAGCCATCTCTCGTCGAATTCCTGCCACACTTCGGCGGTGCTCCGCGACGTAGCCGTGGCTGTCGGGAACTCCCTCCCCCCCTTCGAACTCGGGGTGATCTGCGAGGTCTTCGGCACCGACCGCACCGCGGCGGGCTTGCCCGGCTTCGACTTCGCGGTGTGCGCTTTCGACCCCCCGCCGCTCTCGACCACTTCCGGCTTCAGCCTCGACACCCCCCATGGCCTGGAGCGCCTGGAGAGCGCCGACCTGATCGCGGTACCGGGGTGGCACGAGCTTGACCGGGTGCCTCCGGAGCCCCTGCTCGACGCCCTCCGCCGGGCCGTGGCCCGACGGGCTCGCGTGATGAGCGTATGCTCCGGGGCCTTCGTCCTGGGGGCCGCGGGGTTGCTGAATGGACGCCGCGCGACCACTCACTGGATGTACGCGGCCGAGCTGGCGGCCCGGTTCCCCGCCGCTCGTGTCGATCCCGGAGTCCTCTACGTGGACGAGGGGCTGGTGCTCACCAGCGCCGGCACCGCAGCGGGGGTCGACCTATGCCTGCACGTGGTGCGTTCCGAGTTCGGCGCACGGATTGCCAACGCCATCGCCCGTCGGATGGTGGTGCCCGCCCATCGCGACGGCGGCCAGGCCCAGTACATCGAAACGCCGCTCCCGGAGAGGCGCCCCGCCGGCGACATCGCACTGGCCCTCGACTGGATGCGGTCGCACCTCGCCGAGCGCCTACCGGTGGAGCGCCTTGCCACACAGCTCCACATGTCCGAGCGCACCTTCGCCCGCCGCTTCGCTGCCGCTACCGGCACCTCGCCCCACCGCTGGGTGGTCCAGCAGCGCTGCGAGCTGGCTCAGCGGCTCCTGGAGGAGACCCGCGACCCGGTCGAGGAGGTAGCCCGGCGGGCTGGGTTCGGGGATGCCGCGAATCTGCGGGGCCACTTCGTCCGCTGGCGGGGGACGCCGCCACATGAGTACCGGCGTGCCTTCCGGGAGCGGGAGGGCTGAGGCCGCTCAGTACGCGCCGAACTGTCCCCCCCTTTTGGTGCACTGCCTCGTGAATACCTGGACTGCCTGAGGTGGTCGGCGCGGTCTTCACCCAAACGGCGACGCGATCCCCGCCCCTCTACACCGTAAAGGTTCCCATGAGACGGTGCACCAGAGGCGTTACCACGGCTCCCGCCGGCGCCGGCTGTCGACGATGGTGAGGACCGTCAGCGTGTCGCCCTTCACCACGTAGAAGACGGCGTGCGGCCGCACCGAGAGGACGTGCTCATCCGATCGCCCTGACTCCACGCGCCGGTACATGCCGGGGAACGGGGAACGGACCAGGACCTCGACGCTCTGCTGGACCAGGCGGGCCTGAACCGGGGCGCGCTCAGCGAGCTGCGCCAGGCGCTGCAGAGACCGCCTCGACCACACCAGCCTCACGGCCGGGGATTCTCGCTGACGGAGCTTACCCCTGGTCCTCAGGGGGCAGGCCGACGATGCCGCGCGCCTCGTCGTTGCTCCCTACCTTGAGGTCGCCACGGCGTAGCTGCTCGTGCAACTCCTCGAGCTCGGCGACAACCTCGGGGTCGCGCAGCATCACCTCGATCTCCCCGTCGAAGGGATCGGGCGCGAGATGGGGAAGGGCACTGGCCACGATCTGATCGTACATCGCGAGCCTCGGAGCAGTCAGCCCATCGGAGGTGGGTTGGCGAAACGCGTTCGTCCCGTTCACGTTCGGGGGTACAGACGCGTTCTCACGACGCGATCGCGGGTACACCGGGTACAGGGGCGTTTGGATCGGGAAGGGGGGTGTCCCGGTGCTGACCGTCAGCAAGCTGACCGGGGCGACGGGGTGTACCTCACCGAGCTCAGCGCCCAGCTGCGAGGTCTGGGCATCGGGGTTGTCCCCAACACCGGCAGGGACGGCCGGTACCTCGAGGTGGCCGGGATCCTCCCCGCCTGGTGCGAGGCCTTCTCCCAGCGGGCCCACGAGGTGAGAAGGGCCCGGGAGCTGCTCGGCATCGAGACCGACGTGCCGGCCCGGGCCCTGGCCGTGGCGACCGCGACGGGGCAAGGGCGAGGAGGGAGGGGGGCGGCGGGGGACCACACCGAGGCCTGGAGAGCCCACCTGGTCGGGCGCTTCGGTGAGGGAGCGCTGGAGAGCGTCGACCAGGTCGCCACCGGGTGGGAGCGGCAGGGGCTCCCGGTGGGGCGCCCGATGGCGGAACGGGAGCAGGAGCTGCTCGCCCGCTTCTTCGGCCCCGAGGGGCTCACCGCCCACGAGGCCGGCCACACCCAGGTGGCAGACGTAGAGGTCCAGGGCCAGGGAGCTGCGGCGCAGCGCCCGGAGCACCACCAGGTCGACGGGCACTGGACGCCGGATCACCTCCTCGAAGAACCGCTCCCCCAGGAGCACGGTGCTGTTCGGTGAGGCCACGGCCGGAGCGATCCCATGTTGTTGCCAACCCCTGCCCTAACTGCCACCATTACGCAGGTCGGGTGTCCAGGGAACCGCGGCGATCGCGCTCAGGTCGATGTGGAACGACTGGTGAGAGCCAGTCCGACGCCCAATCCCACCATGACGGCGCCGCTGCCGACCTGCATCCGGCGGAAGAGGCGGCGGCCCGACGCGGTCAGCCAGTCGCGCGCGCGGCTCGCGGCCAGCGCCCAGAGACTGTCGGAGATCAGCGCGATGGCGGCCCAGACGGCCCCGAGCGCCAGCATCTGGATCGGAACGTGACCGAGCCGGACGTCCACGAACTGGGGGAGCACAGCGGCGAAGAACACGGTCGTCTTGGGGTTGGTGACCCCCACGGTCACCGCCTGAGCGAGGACCCGCCGGCGGCTGGCTGTCGACCTGCCCGCGGCAAGGCCATCCGGTACGCCGCCGCGCCGAATGGTCTGGATACCCAGGTACACCAGGTACGTCGCCCCGAGCAGCTTGATCGCCGTGAACGCCGTTTCCGACGTGGCCACCAGGGAGCCTATCCCGAGAGCAACGGCGCAGACCTGGAGGAGTTCGCCCGCCTGGTTCCCCACGACGGTGATCAGCGCAGGGACCCGTCCCAGGGACAGCGACCGGCTGACGATGAAGAGAACGCTGGGACCGGGGAAGAGGATCACGAGGACCGCCACCCCGGCGAATGCCAGCACCCGGCCTCCGTCCATCCGACAACGATATGGCATCCTCCCACGGGACCGGCCCGGCCGGTGGTGGACCGGGAGGCCCACTGGTGGGGCCACACCGCTCACGACGCGCTGGGGCCGCGGCGGCACTGCGCCTCCCGCCGGGCTCGGTCAGCCGCTTCGCGGGGGCGCTGCCGGTGACGGCGGAGGCCATCGCTCGACCTTCGCGAGGCGGTCTCCGGCGAGGGGGTCACCGGCCAGGAGAGCTTCGGCGGGTCGCCGCCACTGACGAGGTCGGGGCACCGCTCACGGATCTGCTCGATGACCTGGCGGATGGTTGCCAGCCCGGTCCCGAGATGCTTTCGGGTCCCCACCCCTGCGGAGTCGCCGATGGATCGGTCCCCACGGGTCGACCGCTGTGGTCGGAGGCACTGGTGTCGGGCACCGCTCTGGGCGAGTGAGCAGCGTCGGACGGCTGTGCGCCGGCCGCCGCCGTCTCGCGCTCGGTGCGAGCCGCGTCGGCGGTGGCTGCGGTGTCCCAGCCGGGCGCAACCGACGGCGCCTGGGGAGCCGGTTCGGGCGGCATCCCCGGGGCATCGTCCACCGTCCGGTTGGTCAGGAAGGCGCGATCCTACGACAGCACCTGACGACAACGCGGGAGAAAGATGAGACGCGGTGAAGCGGTCAGCCCAGGATTTCCCTGGTATACCATCGATTTCTGAGATATCCTGAGACGGGCTGAGCCAGTTCGACGCGAATCTCGCCCGGCGGCCCGGCCCAGGTGGCGCGCCGGGTGCCGCGACGGCCCGCCCGTCATCGTTCCGTTCCGAGACCGCTACCCGCCGTGCGGCGCGCGGCCGCCGGCGCGCGCTTGGATGGTGGGCGGTGGCGGGATGCCCGCCCGCTCAGATCATGGAGACCAGGCCGTGGGCCTCGCTGGCTTCCCGGACGAGGTGGGTCCCCTGCGCCCGTGGTGGACCGCGCTGGCCTGGTCGCTCGCCCAGTCGCTCCGCCGCTGCGCCGCCTGGGGGGTGGAGCTGATGGCGGCCGGGGCCTTCGCCGCCGCGGTGCTGACGCCCCTCGGCCTGGCGGGCGCGGGGCCGGGGGGCATGGACGCCACGGCATCGAGCGTGACCGGGGGCACCGTCCTGTGGTTCGCCGCCTCGGCGCT
>JAKABA010000102.1 GCA_021802115.1 bacterium
CAGGGCCAGCAGCGACCCCCTGGCGGGTTTCTTCCTGTGCCGGGCGGCCCTGGTCGACGGATTGCAGTTCCGCCCGGTCGGCTTCAAGATCCTTTTGGAGCTGCTGGTGTGCTCGGAGGCGGCCCGAGTGGTGGACGTGCCGCTCGAATTCCAGGCCCGGGGAGCCGGCCAGAGCAAGGCCAGCGCACGCCAGGGGATCCTCTTCCTGCGCCACCTGTGGTCGCTGGTGAGGGACGTGCCCGGCAGCGCACGCCGCTGGAAGTTTGCTGCGATCGGCGTCGGCGGCCTCTTCATATTCCTGGCGATACTCGAGTTCGGTGCGCTCGTGCTGGGGTGGCCGGCCCTCGCCGCCTGGGCCTGTGCCTTCTCGCTTTCCTTGGTTTGGAACTTCGTGATGAACCTCAGGATCACGTTCGGCGACGCCCGCAGGGAGCGCTACCCGCTGATGCGCCGCTACGTGGGCTCCGCCCTGGTGGCGGGGGGCACGCAGCTGATCGTCTTTCTGGGATTGCTGGGGACCGCGCTGCCCCTGATCGTGGACGGACTGCTGGGAGCGATGGTTGGGATGGCCGTCAACGCGGCCTTGAATTTCCAGATAGTGCGCACCCGCCGCCGGCCCTCGGAGGGGCCCCTGGGACTCGAGCCGCTGGTGCAGCGGCTGATGCGGGTCGGTCGCGCCGACTTTGCCGCGGTGCTGGACCACGAATTCAAACCGGTCTTGGTGAGCGGTGGCGGCGACTATCGTGCCAGCTCAGGGGTTAAGAACCTCTGCCGCCGTGCCGACTCCACCGGACTGCCGGGGCTGTTGACCGAGCCGGCGTCCAAACGGCCCCAGGCCCGTTCGAGCGTCGAGATGACATCGGCCATGGTCTTCCCGCTGGAGACCTCGGCCCCGGCCCGATTCAAGCTGGTGCTGCTGCGCCATTCCCGCCGCGCCTTCAGCGGTGCGGACCTGGAGGCGGTGACGCGCCAGCTGCGCCGCTCCGCGGACCGCATCACCTTCCCCCTGCCCGCCGCCGAGCCGGTCATCCGCGCCCGAGTCGCCCCCTGACAGTTCGGTCAGCGGTCAGGCGGACCGCGGACCCGGCGCTCTCTCCTTCTTTCCGGTCAGGTAACTTGGGCCGATGAGCAGGGCACCCCACCACCTGCCGTGAGGCGGATCCTCTGGCCGGTCCGCCACCGCCTGCTGGTCTGGGTCGTGGTCGCGGCGCTGCTCGGGCTGGCGGTGCCCGAGGCCACCTCGGTGCTGAGGTGGCTGGTGCCGGTGTTCCTGGGGGGCCAGGTCCTGGGGGTGGCCCTCAACCTAACTCCGGGAGAGATCCGGGCCGCCATGCGCCGCCTGCACCTGGTGGGGCTGGCGCTTCTGTGCCAGTGGACTCTGGTCCCCGCCCTCGGCCTGTTGCTCCACCTGATCGCCCCCACGCCGGTCCTCTCCGCCGGCATCCTGATCTGCGCCATCTCCCCGGCCGAGATAACCAGCGGGCTGATGGCCACAATCGCCGGCGGCGACACCGCCATCGCCACCGCCTGCATGGCGGGTTCGCTGGCCCTCTCCATCGTGCTGACTCCGCTCTGGCTGGCGGTCGGCCTCGGCCGCAACGCCCACTTCAACCCGGCGTCGCTGACCGCGGAGCTGTTGCTCTCGGTCCTGCTGCCCCTGCTGGTGGGCGTCGGGCTGCGGGCGGCCTTTCCGGTGCTGGCGCGCTGGCGGCATCTCTTCTTGGACTTCAGCGCCGCCTGCCTGGTCCTGGTGGTGCTGGCCGGCACCGCCAGCGCGCGCCCGGTCCTCTTGTCCGCGGCCATCGCCGCCACCTTCGGGCTGGTGCTGGCGCTGCTCTTCGGCGCCGGCGCTCTGGGCCTGGGTTTGGGCCTGGCGCTGCGGCTCCCCCACCGCCAGGCCGCCGCCATCGCCTTTCCCATCGGGATCAGGGAGTTCGGGGTGGCGATCGCAGTCGCGGTGGCGGTAATGCCGCGCGCCAGCGCGGTGGGAGGGGTCTATGGGATCGTCATGGTGGCGGTAGCAGGGACCCTGGCCACCCACCTGGGCGGGCGGGCGGAGCGCCGCACCGCGCCTCGTTGACGGAGCTCTCAGTGGTAGTCGTGGGAGGTGGGGACCAGCGCTCCGGCGGCCGGCACCGGCGGTGGCAGCAGCTCTCGCACCAACAGGCTCGCCACCCCGTCAGCCGCGCGCAGGACCCCCCTGGCCAGGATGAGGTGCTGGTGACTGGCCAGCGCCCGGTTGGCCCGGTAGACCTGGGGGGTGAACACCAGGTCCAGATGACCGCTCTCATCCGCCAGGGTGAAGAAGCGCATCCCATTGGCTGAGTGGGGGGCCTGCCTGGTTATCACCAGCCCCGCCACCAGCAGCCGGCTGGCGGTGGCGGCAAGGCGCGCCTGGGCCAGGGGGGTGACCCCCAACTCCTCCAGGGCCGGGCGCAGCAGCGCGACCGGGTGAGGACCGGTGGTGAGCCCCATCACGCGATAGTCGGCCAGCGTCAGGTCCGGCTGTGACGGCTCCGGGAGCGCGGGCGGAGGGGCCGGCAGGGGCAGGAGCTCCTCCTGGAAAGGGGACCCCGCCAGCCGCCGGCGACCCCCCTCGAGCTCCTCCTCCACCGGCTTCAACCGCCACAGGAGCCTCCGTCGTGACCTCTCGAATTCGTCGAAGGCGCCGACCCCGACCAGTGCCTCCAGCACCGCCCGGGGGACACCGGTGCGCCGCCAGAAGTCCTCGGGCGAGGAGTAGGCACCCCGCTCGCGCTCCTCATCCAGCCGCTCTCGCAGCGACTCCCCGATCCCCTTGACATAGTTGAATCCCAGCCGCACCCCGACCAACCCCTGGCCGTCCCGCTCCAGCCGGCAGCGGCTGGAGCTGTGATTTATCTCGATCGGCCGCACCACCACTCCATGGCGGCGCGCGTCCTCCACCAGCACCGAGGGGTGGTAGAAACCCATCGGCTGGTGGTTCAAGAGCCCGACCAGGTAGGCGGCCGGGTGATGCAACTTGAGCCAGGCGGTCTCATAGGCGGTGCGGGCGAACGCCGCCGCATGGCTGCGGCAGAAGCCGAACTCGGCAAAGCCCCGGACCGCCTCGAAGAGCTGGGCGGAGACCTCAGGCGGCACCCCCTGGTGCCCGCAGCCGTCGAGGAAATCCTGTGCCAACGAGGCCATCTCGACTCGGGAGCGGTGGCGGTTCATGGCTCTCCGGAAGCGATCGGCCTGGCCGGCGCTGAAGCCGGCAACCCCCATCGCCACCTCCATGATCTGCTCCTGGTACAGGATCACACCCAGGGTGTCGTGCAGGATCGGCTCCAGCAGTGGATGGAGATAGGTGACGGGCTCCCGGCCCTGGCGCCGGCGCAGGTAGGGATGGACCGCGTGTCCCTGAATGGGACCGGGCCGGATGATGGCCACCGCCACCACCAGGTCGTTGAACTCGCGTGGCTGAGAACGGGGCAGGGTCTGCTGCTGGGCTCTGGACTCAACCTGGAAGACGCCTATGGTGTCCGCCCTGGCGCACATCTCGTAGACGGCGGGGTCGGCCAGGTCCAACCGCTCCAGCTCCGGCCTGGCGCCCTCCACCCGCTCCAGCTCCGCCAGGGTCTCCTCCACCACCGAGAGGGTGCGCAGCCCGAGCAGGTCGATCTTGATGAGGCCGAGATCCTCCACGTCATCCTTGTCGAACTGGACCACGACCCGTCCGTCCATGGACGCCCGCTCCAGTGGGGCTATGTCCCAGAGCGGCTCGCCGGTGACCAGCATCCCGCCCACGTGGATGGAGAGATGGCGGGGGATCCCCACCACCTGCTCCACCATCTCCGCGAACTGCCGCCAGGGCGCCGAGCGCAGCACCTCGGCGGGAGCCTCCTCGGCCACCTCCAGCACCTGCTCGACCAGGGTCCGGCGGTCCTCGGAACTGCCCCTCTCGATCGCCCGCCCCAGCCGCTCCACCCACACCAGCGGCAGCCCGAAGGCGGCCCCCACCTGACGGATCGCCATGCGCAACCTGAAGGTGATCACCGTGCACACCATTCCGGTGCGCTCCTGTCCATAGGTGTCGTAGACGTGCTGGAGCAGCCGCTCCCGGTGCGCCGAGGAGATGTCGATATCGATGTCCGGGGTGCCCTCCATCTCCTCGTGCAGGAAGCGCTCGAAGAGCAGATGGTGGGCCAGCGGATCCACCCTGGTTATCCCCAGCAGATAGGCCACCAGGCTGTCTGCCGCTGACCCCCGGCCCTGGGCGGGAATCCCCTCTCGACGGGCGAAGTCCATCAGCTCGAAGACGATGAGGAAGAACTCCGCGAGATGGCACCTGGAGATGACATCCAGCTCGTGCCGCAGCCGCCGCTCCACCTCAGGAGCGGCGGTCGGATAGCGGCTGGGCACGGCCCGGCGGCAGAGACCCTCCAAATAGGCGTCGGGGCTCTGTCCCCCCGGCACCCGAAAGCCAGGAAAGCGGCTGTGGCGGAAGTCCAGGCGCAGCTCGGCACGGCCGGCCAGTTCGCGCGATCCCGCCAGCGCCCCGGGGTAGGGCAGGAGCTCTTCGAGCTCTGCCTCGGAACGCATCCAGTGCTCGTGGTTGGGCAGCAGCAGTCCCCGGCCAGCAGCCTCCTCCAGGGTGCAGCCGTGACGGATGGCGGTGAGGACATCCAGCAGCCGTCCCTGCTGCGGGCGGGCATAGCGCGGGGCGCCGGAGACGACCAGCCCCACCCCCGTCCGCTCGGCACAGGCGACGGTCTCGGCGGCCATCCAGCCGTCGCCGGGATGGAGATGGTGCTGCAGGCAGAGCCTGAACCGTCCGTTTGGGAAGGCCCCCGCCAGCAGCCGCGCGGCGCGATCGGCCGCGCTGCGGTCACCCCGCAGCAGCGCTCGGCTGATGGGGCTGTGCGGCCCGCCCGCCAGCACCACGCACCGGTCCAGCCCCCTGGGATCGACCACGGAGTCGCTGGAATCACGGCGATGGCGGAGGCGTTCCCGCAGTCCCCTGGGCAGGACCGCGTCCCTGACCTCGGAGGCGGAGTCGCCGGCGGCCGCGGCCAGCGGTCGGTCGAGACCGCCCAGGGTGAGCCGAGCGGCCCCCTTGACCCCTCCCATCTGAGCCCGGCTCACGGTCTGGCAGAGCTGTTGATACGAGGGGCGATCGGTCGCCAGGATGACCAGCCGGCCCCCGCCGGCCAGGTCCAGTTCGGCCCCCACCATCGCCGCCAGGCCGGCCCGCTCCGCCGCGCGCACCAGCCGCACCGCCCCGTAGAGCCCACCTCGATCCACCAGGCCCAGCGCGGACATCTCGAGCTCAACCGCCCGCTCCACCATGTCCTCTGGTGCGCTGGCTCCCTCCAGGAAGGAGAAGTAGGAGCGCGCCCAGCACTCTCCGAAGCCAGATCCGCCCACTCCGCAATGATACAAACAAATGTGCCAGTCCGTGGCGAGCACAATCGTGGCGTGGCGCCCTCTGAGCCGACTGCCAAAGCCATCCTGGGCGCGGATGGGTGCCGCCACGGCGCCTGGGTGGCGGTGATCGAGACCCTGCCGGAGGATCCCACCCTCCGGCAGCTGCCCACCACGGCCGCCCTGTTCTCGGAGATCCGCCGACTCCGACCCGCCGCGGCGGTGCTTGACATCCCGATCGGCCTGCCCGCGCTGGAACTGAGGCGGTGCGACCTTGAGGCCCGCCGGCTGCTGGGCCGCGCCGCCTCCAGCGTCTTTCTCACACCCCCGCGAGAGGTCCTCCGAGCCCACTCTCAAGCGGAGGCCAGTTCGATCTGGCGCCGCCTGACCGGCCGGGGCTGCCCCGCGCAGACCTTCGGGATCCTGCCGCGCATCCGCGAGGTCGATCAGGAGCTGCGGACGGCGCCCCGCCAGGAGGTGTTCGAGGGACACCCGGAGCTCGCCCTCCGCGAGCTCGCCGGAGGCGCTGCGCTACCCAGCAAGCACACCGCCGCCGGGCGTGCGGCCCGGGTCACCCTGCTCGGTGGGCTCCTGCCTCGGCTGTCGGAGTGGTTGGCGCGCCGCCCCGGCCTGGCCGAGGACATCCTGGACGCGTGCGCCTGCTGGCTGGTGGCACGCCGGGTGGTGGATGGCTCAGCCCTCCGTGTCCCCAGCGGCCCGCTGCCCCGGGACCGTGCCGGGCTGCCGATGGCCATCTGGTACTGAGCCCACCCGGGCGGGACCACCAGCGACTGCGCGGCGTCACTTGGGAGCCGGCTGGGGAGCGCGCCGGCAGAGCCGGAAGGGGGCCCGGCCGAAGGCGCACCATCCCTAGGAGTGAGCGGGACTGCGCATCGGCCAGACGGCGACCCCAAACCGAACCAGGCCCGGCCCACGCACGCACTGCCACGGCCGGGGGAGGCCAGCTGCGCCAATGCGGGAGCCCTCTCGTCCCGGTGATTGCGAGTTCCCCATGGCGCCGCTCGGACACGACCGCCGCGCCCGGATCCCGGGCCCGGCCCACCGGAGAACGCCTAGCCATCCGGTCAGGTCGCCGCGGGCACCTCTGGCTTCTCCTCTACCTGATCACGCCTGGCGGTCGATGGACGCGGTGTCACCTTGGGCTTGGCCGGGAGCCCGGTCACCTCCAGGATCTGCTCCTCGTTCAGGGACTCCTCGCGGAGCAGGGCCGTGGTGAGCGCCACCAGCCGGTCGCGGTTGTCCTGGAGCAGGTGCAGCGCCTCCTCGAAGCACTCCTCCACGATCCGGCGCACCTCGGAGTCGATCACCTGGGCGGTGCTCTCGCTGTAGGGGCGCTGGGAGATCACCAGGTTGGACTGGTCTCCGTCCTCGGAGAGGTTCAGCGGCCCCACCCTGGGGCTCATGCCCCAGCGGACCACCATCTGACGGGCGATCTGGGTCACCTGCTGCAGGTCGCTCTCGGCACCGGTCGTGACCACATCGTAGATGAGCTTCTCCGCGGCCCGGCCGCCGAGGGCCCCCACGATGCGGGCGCGCAGATAGGTCTCCGGGTAGTTCTGCCGGTCGTCGACCGGCGACTGGACGGTCACCCCGAGGGCCCGCCCCCGCGGGACGATCGAGACCCGCCGCACGGGGTCCGCGGCGGGCACCAGCAGACCGAGCAGGGCATGGCCGCTCTCGTGGTAGGCGGTGCGCTGGCGGTCGTCCTCGGAGAGCACGATTCGGCGGGCTGCTCCCAGCAGGACCTTTTCCAAAGCCTCGCTGAAGTCGGACATGGTCACCGAGACGCGCTCCTTGCGGGCGGCCAGGAGGGCCGCCTCGTTTACCAGATTGCGCAGCTCGGCCCCCACCAGGCCCGGGGTCTGCGAGGCCAGGTTGTCGAGGTCCACGTCTGGTCCCAGGGGCACCCCCCGGGTGTGGATCTTGAGGATCGCGGCGCGTCCCACCCGGTCGGGGGGCAGAACCGAGACCCGCCGATCGAAGCGCCCGGGGCGCAGCAGGGCGGCGTCCAGCACGTCCGCCCGGTTGGTGGCGGCCAGGACGATCACACCCTCACGGGAGTCGAAGCCGTCCATCTCGGTCAGGATCTGGTTGAGCGTCTGCTCGCGCTCGTCGTGGCCGCCGAAGCTGGGACCGGCGCTGCGGCTCCGCCCGATCGCGTCCAGCTCGTCGACGAAGATGATCGCCGGGGCCGCCTCGCGCGCCTTGGAGAAGAGGTCGCGCACCCTAGAGGCGCCCACGCCCACCACCATCTCGATGAACTCCGAGGCGGAGATGCTGAAGAAGGGAACGCCGGCCTCGCCGGCCACGGCCCGGGCCAGCAGGGTCTTGCCGGTGCCGGGCAGGCCCACCAGCAGCACCCCCTTGGGCACCGTGCCGCCCAGGCGCTGGTACTTGGCGGGCTGGCGCAGAAAGTCGACTATCTCCTCCAGCTCCTCCTTGGCCTCCTCGATCCCGGCGACGTCCGCGAACGTGGTGGCGGGACGCTCCGAGTCGTAGAGGCGCGCCTGCGAGCGCCCCAGGCTGAACAGACCTCCCCCGGCGGCGGCCGCGCTGCGGCGCATGAACCACAGGAAGATCAGGACGAACAGGAGGGTGGGCCCGAAGCTCTCGAGGAGCACCAGCAGGACGTTGGCCGGGGGGTTGGGGTTCTTGGCGTTGATGGTGACGTTGTGCTGCTGCAGCAGGGTCTCCAGCTGGCCGCCGGCGAAGCTGGGCAGCTGGGTGCTGAACTCCTTGGCCCGGTTCTTGCTGGTGGGGGTGACGCCGGTCTCATGGCGGAAGGTGCCCTGGATGGTGTCGCCGGTGCTGGTGATGCTGGTCACGTCCCCCGACTTCACGTCGGAGATGAAGACGTTGTAGGGGATGGTGATGCTCTTGGGCTGCGCGGGGGGGAAGAAGACGTTGGCTATCAAGAGGTTCAGCGCCAGGAAGATCCCCAGCGGCAGCAGGAACTGAATCGACCGCCATTGGTTCGGGCGGCGGTTGGGACCGCCCGCGCCGGAGCGGCGAGCGGGACCGGGCCCCGGCGGGTTCTGAGCCATGAAGTCAAACTAGCAGATGTCACTCAGAGATTCCTGGGAGAGTGCGGGCCTCGGCGGGGAGATCGAGCCGGCCTCAACCCCAGAGCTTGCTCAGATGCCAGCTCCGATCCTCTGCGCGTTGGTACACATCCAGGCATTGGCCGTCCTCCAGCAGCAGCCGCCAGCAGTCGCGCCGCTCCCCACAGGCAGGGGGGGTGCGCCACCACCCCACCTCGGCCCTCCAGTGAGCAACCCGGTCCGCCACCCGCACGAGACCGGCACCCAGGTCCATGGCGACGGGCATCGAACCCGCTGTCTCAACCAAGATGCGCCTCAACCCGAGCTCCACACCAGCCGCTCCTCGGGAATGTCACCGGGATGCTCGGGTCTGAGCTCAGCCCGCCAGACCAGCTCGGGGCCGAACCGCTCCTGGAGCCTGGCCACCGCCCTCCCTATCTCCTCTCGGCGGCCCTCCGCCAGCGCCCACAGCGGTGCCTGCGCCGCCTGTGGCGGCCCCAGGTCAAGGGCCTGCAGCTCGACGATCAAAGCCCGGCAGCGCGCTCGGGAGAGCAGGCTCAAGATGGGCGGCAGCAGCTCCTGGGCGGTCGCCATCCGGGCCGGGGTGGCGACCTCATCGCAGAAGACACCCGGCTGCTCCGGTCCGGCAGCACCTCCGGCGGCATCCTCATCCAGCAGCCGCAACCGCAGCCGGCCACTGGCCAGGTTGCGCCGGGCCAGCTCGGCGGCGAGCATGGTCGCCAGTTCGGGAGCTCCGAAGCGCAGCGCCTCGGAGTTCTCCACCACCCCTGCCAGTACCTTGCGCACCGCACAGGGCGGGATCTCCCGCCGGGGGGTGAGGGTGGCGGTGTCCTGACCCAGGCAGAGCCGATGCAGGGTTATCCCATCGGGCCCCAGCTGACGCTGCAGATCTGGCAGCGGGATGGTGGCACAGTCACCGCAGGTGAGCAGCCCAAAGCCGAGCAGCTGCTCCACCGTCCGGGGCGGAAGGGGCAGGCCGGTGACCGGCTGGTCCGCCAAGAACGAGGCGGCGCCGCCAGGGGGCACCAGCCGGATCCGCCCCGGGCCAGCTCGGGCAGCCGCGGCCCGGGCCACAAAGCGTGACTGCCCCACCCCGACCGCCGGGGCTGAGCCCAGGACCCTCTGCACCGACCTTCCCAGATGGGCGGCTCTGGCGGCCTCGGTGTCCCAGCGAAGATCCCGGCCTCCAAGGTCCAGATACGCCTCACCGTCATCGGCCAGCTCCACCAGCGGACTGAAGTCGTAGAGCGCCAGCAGCAGCCGCTCCCGCAGCTCGTCCAAGGCAAGAGGATCGGCGCGCAGGCGGACAGCCTCGGGACAGGCCAGTTCGGCCTGGCGGAAGTCCTGCCCAGGATGGGCTCCCCTGGCCCTGGCCGCAGAGGAAGCGGCCAGCACGACCTCGCGGCCGAATTTGGTCGAAGCTCGAATCAGCACCGCCTCGGAGGCCAGCTCGGGATGCGCCCGCCAGGCGACGACGAGCGCCAGATGAGGAAACCCCAGGCATCCCAGGCGAGCGGGCCGCCTCAACCGCCGGCCACCTCCGCCCCCAGCTCCTCAAGGTCGTCACCGCGGGCCGCCAACCGGCCCAGGTCCGCGATTCCGGTCCGGTTCGGATACGGCCTGGGGAAGCCAATCTCAAGGCGACAGCCCCCTCCCGGCGCACCGAGCCGGCTGCGAGCCACCTCAAGGCGGACCCGGATCCCGGCCACATCCCCATGGATCACGGTCCAGCGCTCACGGCGGCAGGAGATCCCCACTCCCAGCCTTCCCCCCACCGACGCCGGCACATCGGTCCCTCCCACCAGGAGCGCCACCGCGCCCCTCTCCTCCAGGGCCGACTGCAGCAGGGCGGGCACCGCCCCACCCATCTGGGGCCAGCGCTCAGCCAGCAGGAGACAGAAGTCGACGCCCGCCCGCACCAGGGCCCGGGCCGCCGCCCAGCCCGGCTCCGGCTTCGAAGTGCGCACCCACCAGCAGTTCTCCAGCCGCCCTCCGTAGTCCGCGACATCCCCGGGATCTGCACCCTGATCGAAGTCGACCAGAGCCACCGGGAGATCCCTCGACATCCCCGCCAGCAGCGCCAGCCCGAGGGAGATGACGCCCTCTCCCGGAGCGCCCGCAAGCCAGCTGAGCCTGCCTCTGGGTATCCCGCCGGGGACAAAGAGAGCATCCAGGGAGCCAACTCCGGTCTCCAGCCCGCTGCGCTGAGCATCCCCACCCCAGCGCACCACCCCCGGGCCATAGCGACGGCGCATCCCCGCCACGACCCCCTGCAGGTGGTCCTGGCGGAGCTGGCGCTCACGCTCGCCGGCCGTTGAGCCAGCTCCAATTCCATCCATAAGTCCTTAAATCCCTGGACCCGCCCTGAGAGCCGGCCCCCAAGAGGCGGACTCCAGGCGATTATACGAACTGACGTTTGCCCAGTCAAGCAGGGCCGGCCGGCCCAGCTGGCTGGCGAGGATTGCCAGCAGCGAGATCAAACCGCCCCCAAGACGCCCATCAACTGTCTAAAATCCCTTGCATAAAGCGGATAACCTTCACATCCGCCACAGAAGGGAGGCTTGTCCATGAATCGTCGCGAGTTGGCCAAAACCCTGCAATCAACGCTGCTCTACGACAACGATCCCAACGACCCCGTGTTCCCCAACTTCCGTTTCGCCGATGACACCCTCAAGCTGATCTTCGATCTCATCGGCAAGCAGCTCCAAAAGGGTGAGGAGGTCGCCATCGCCGGCTTCGGGCGCTGGAAGATCCGCGAGACCGCGGCGGGGATGCGTCGCAACCCCCAGACTCAGGAGATGGTCCGAGTGCCGGCCACGCAGAAGGTGCGCTTCTACCCCGCCACCGCCCTCAAGACCGCGGTGGCAGGCAAGCCGGCACCGCGCCGGCGCAGCGCCCGGCGCTGACGTCGGCGCGGCGGCCATGCGAATAGCGGTCGTCGGCGGCACCGGCTTCGTGGGGTCGCACCTGGTGCCCCTGCTGCTGGAGCGTGGCCATGAGCTGAGGGTGGTCGGGCGGGGAGCACGCTCGGCCACCCTGCCCCCCGGCCTCTCCCCCACCTTCGGGGACGTGGTCAGCGGCCAGGGGCTGGCCGCCGCCTTCGCAGGAGCCGACGCGGTGGTCAACCTGGTCGCGGTGATTCGCAACCAGGGGGTCCAGACCTTCGAGAGCGTGAACGCCAAGGGCGCCCGCAACGTGGTGGAAGCAGCCCAGGAGGCGGGGGTGCGACGGCTGGTGCAGCTGTCGGCCATCGGCGCCGACCCCGACCCCCGCTTTCCCTACCTCTTCAGCAAGTGGCAGGGAGAGCAGTGGCTGCAGGGCAGCGGCCTGGAATGGGTGATCCTGCGCTCCTCGGTGATCTTCGGCCCGGGCGACGGCTTCTTCACCCTGCTGGCCAAGGCGATCAGCATGCCCGCACCTTTCCTGGTCATCCCCGGCGACGGCACCGCCACCTTCCAGCCCGTCGCCGCGGACGACGTCGCCCGCTGCCTCTCGATGGCGGTGGAGGAGCCGCCACGAGCCGGGCACATCTACGAGATCGGCGGCCCCGAGCAGATGACCCTCGAGGAGATCACGATCGCGGTCGCCGAGGAGATCGGCAAGGACTGGTTCGGCATCACCAGACGCAAGCCGCTGCACCTCGACCCGCGGATGATCCGCCCCGCCGCACTGGTGATGGACAGGTTCATGCGCAACCCGCTGGTGACCCCGCAGCAGCTGGACATGCTGGTCAAACCGAATGTGACCACCAGCGACGCCATCCCATCCCACTTCGGATTCCAACCCAAACCCCTCCGTCCCAACCTCGGATACCTGCGCCGTCCCAAGCGCTGGCCGTTCACCCTGCTCGACCAGGGCACGGCCAGGGTGAGGCCACCGGAGCAGCCCTGATCGCCGCTTACCATCAGCAGGTGACCAACCGCCCAACCCGGCCCCACCGTGAGCGGGGCCCCAGGAGAACCCATGGCTGACGCCGAGATGACCCCTCAGGAGATCATGGACAAGATTCCTTCCGCGTTCCAGGCGGAGAAGGCCCAGGGAGTGACCGCCGTCTTCCAATGGGACATCTCGGGGCCGCAGGGGGGACGCTGGTACGTGCGGATCAAGGACGCCACCTGCGAGGTCCAGCCGGGCGACGCGGAGGCTCCCAACATCACCATCTCCATCGCCGATGAGAACTTCGTGAGGCTGCTGACCGGCCGCCTCGACGGGACCATGGCCTTCATGACCGGCAAGCTGAAGATCAAGGGGGACATGGGGCTGGCGATGAAGCTGCCGCAGCTGTTCCAGCTGGGCTCCTGACCGCATCCACCGCGGTTGAAGGGGCGCCGCCGAGGCGCTCCGGACAGATCGGCGCATAGGCGCACGAGGCGCAGGGGCGAGCGCTGTGCCCAAGCCCGGACAGGTCGCCACCGGCCACCGAGAGTCGCGCCAGTTCGCCCGCCCAGCGCATCGTCAATCCCCTGGCCGGCTCGCCGCAGTCCACCTCCACGACCTCCCCGCTTCTGAGCATCACCAGGACCGCCCGAGGGGCCGACGCCCCGGCCGGGCGCATGGCGGTCAGCGCCATCGCATACAGGCGGAGCTGGTGCGAGTAGGTCTCGAACTGGGTCTTGGTCAGCTCGCGATTGGTCTTGTAGTCGATCACGACCGGCGACCCATCCTGCCCGGCAGCGATCCTGTCGATCACCCCTCCCAGATGGGGCAGGTTTGGGCCCGCCCAGCCGCGCCAGAGAAACGCCACCTCCACCCCCACGGTGGGAAGGGCGGCCAGCGGCAGCGCGGCATAGTTGCGGAGCATCTGGCCGGCCTCCTCCTGGTCGGCCGACGACATCCCCGG
>JAKABA010000103.1 GCA_021802115.1 bacterium
AGAGGTCGAGTGGCATCCGCGGGCCGAAGACGGCGTCGATCTGGAGCACGTACCCGGGGCCGGCGAGGGAGTGCAGGCACCACAGGGTGAGCGCCAGCGGCAGGAGCACCGCTCTCGCCCAGGCGGCCGGGCGGCCCACGATCAGGGGCACCGAACTTCCCTCTGGGGCCCTCTCCACTCCGGCGGCGGACACGCCGCCATGATCCCGGTTCGGCCCGCCCTCCCGTGAGTGCCCCTGAGGTGGTGGGCGGGCCGGAGCGGACGCGCACGGTGCAGAAGGCTATTACCGACCAGATCAAGATGACCGCCCACTTCCGCGGAGTCGCTTGTCGACCAACTCGATCCCCACTTGCACAACTCCGACGACGTCCCCCTGCGGCTATGCCCTTCGCTCAGCAGTCCGGGGTGATCCATGGCACCGCCCAGGGTGTCGGGGTCACTCGCGATCCCCGGGGCACCCCCAAGTGAGGTGATCCCCCTGGGGCATCGATACCGACCTTGGCCAGCTCAGGGATATCTCCCCGGGCACCGACCCACCCGTCACAGACCGGGCGGCGGGGAACCGCACTGGGATCGGTGCCAGACCCTGCATGCCCAATGGTTTGGAATGGACTCTCACCCCCTTGAACCTCCAGACTGGCCCCGCAGCTGATACTTCGGCGTGGCCCTGCTGGCTGCGCCACGGCCCCGCCAAACGTTGGGGATCGGAAGTGAGGTGGGTGGGAGACTGTGTTCTTCGGCCAGGTGGGCCATACCGTGTGGCACGGTCGCGGCGCCGAGTAGCCGGAGGGGAGCTCGGATGGTGTGGCCGGTCCAGCGGGGGTGGGGGGTTCACCTCGGAGGTGGGCCGACACCGCTGGCTGGGGCACAGGCCTCTGGGTGAGACGATGCAGTACGTCTCACTCTAGGACCGCGGCCGGGGGGCGCTAAATGGGGTCGGGTCGGCCGCCTACCAGTGCTGGCGAGGGACCAGCATCTTGGGTGGAGAGCTGAGGTTCGCCGCCGGCGGCTGCAGCTGGCGGTGAACACCCATTAGCGGTTCTGCGTGCTGCCAGGCGGGAGGCGGCCGAACCGGTCGAACCGGTCCTCGCTGGAGCTGGGGCAGGTGTTGCCGCGGGTGATTACCGACTACGAGGTGGTCTTAGGGCACCGGGCGGTGGCGGTGAAGACTGTCACGGACCGGGAGCGGCTCCCCGGGGACCTGCTACGCGGCGGCGAACTTCAAGCGGCTGGGGGAAGCCCAGGGGTGTGAGCGGTCGGCGGGCGGCCAACACCCCCAAGCGAAGGCCAAGCCATGCTGGCTGCGGGAGCTGCGGTCCAACGCCAAGGGCCGACGCCGGGCCAGCCGGGATCCCGTTCGGGTGCTCCACCTACTTGGACTTCAGCCCCCCACCCCGGCCGGTCGGCTCCCTCCCGGCCAGGGGCGACGGCCCAGTTCGCTCCCGAGTCCCCCTCGCCCAGCCTACGGTGTCCCAACCCCCTTACCGAGAGCAGTCTTAATCCCGCCACCGCCCACCAACCCGAAGGGGGGCCTGCTGAGCCACACAAGTCCTCCTCAACGCCCCCGACCTTGACGATGACCCCGCCGAGTAGGGCTCGTGGCTTGCCTAGGCGAACTAGGTCCCCGCATACTTCTAGAGGTTACGGTGCCGGATCCCGGCTGGCTCCGCTGGGAACACACCGGCACCGGCAGATTGGACTTCAGCCTGGGGATAGTTCTTGCTGCAGGGCTGCACAATCGTAGCGCGGAACTACCTTCCACGAGCCCGCGTCCTGGCTGAGAGCTGGCACGAGCAACATCCCGCCAGCGGCTTCACCGTGCTGGTGATCGATGACCTTGACCGCGAAGTGGACCCTGCCCGAGAGCCGTTCGCCGTCACGCACCTCGATGATCTGATCCCGGACAAGAACGAACTTCATCAACTGGCCATGTGGTACGACGTGATGGAGTTGGCCACGGCGGTCAAGCCGCTGCTCCTTCGGTCCCTGCTGGCCGACGGCCATCCCGTTATCTGTTATCTGGACCCTGACATCGAGGTGTTTGCCCCGTTTGACGAGCTCGCTGACCTTGCCACCAGCCACGGTATTGTCCTCACACCCCACGTCACGGAGCCCATCCCGCGCGACGGTCTGCGTCCAGCAGAGTCCGACATCCTCGGTTCCGGAGTGTACAACTTGGGTTTCATCGCGATCGGCCCCTCAGCAAGCACCTTTCTCGACTGGTGGTGGGCTCGCTTGCGCCGGGATGGGCTGGTGGATCCGCCGCGAATGATGTTCACGGACCAACGCTGGGTAGATTTCGCTCCAGGGATATTCTCCCCATACATTCTGCGCTCGCCGGCATACAATGTTGCCTACTGGAACGTCTCGGAGAGGCCGCTCACGTGCGCCGTCGATGGCACGGTAGAGACGCGAGGAGAGCGACTGCGATTTTTTCACTTCAGCGGGTACGATCCCGACCGCCCCTGGCAGCTCAGCAAACACACCGGTGACAACCCCAGAGTGCTGCTTAGCGAGCACCCAGTTCTAGCCGAACTCTGTGACCAATATCGCCGCAAGCTGTTGCGGGCCGGGTACCAGCAATGGCATGGGGTGGACTACGCCTATGGCAGATTGCCCAACGGCGTCAGGGTAGACCCCAGAATGCGAAGGGTCTACCGCCACTTCTTACACCTCGCGGAAAGCGGGCAAGCTGGCGCCAAGGTCCCACCTGATCCGTTTGATCCCGCTGGATGCGATGAGTTTGTCGAATGGCTCCGCACGCCTTGGCCGGGCAGGGGTTGGTCCACGTTGGGGCGCTACCTTCAAATGGTCTATGAGGAGCGGCCAGATCTTCAGGCCGCGTTCCCACCTAATCGACCGGGATCTGTACCAGGCTTGACCGCTTGGATGGCGCACACCGCTCCTCAAGAAGAAGGCATTCCCCCCGAGTTGCTGGTGCCTGCCACGACTGTCGCAACGCCGATTGCAGTTGCTGCCGCGTCGGCGCGAGGCGTTAACGTGGTCGGGTACCTACGGGCCGAGTTGGGGGTCGGGGAGGTCGCGAGGCTGAGTACAGCAGTGCTCCGGGCCGCTGGAGAGGCCGTCGCCACGTTCACCTGGACCGAGACCGAGAGCCGCCAAGAATACGAGTTTCCTCCTGACAGCTTGGAGGCGCCGTACGACATCAATCTTCTGTGTGTCAACGCTGACATGACACCGGCAGCCCTGGCTTGGCTTGGCCCTCAGTTCAGTGCGGGCCGGTACACGGTCGGGGTGTGGGCCTGGGAAGTCGAGGCATTTCCCGGCACCAAGTGGCCGGACTTGGGCGGTGTGGACGAGGTCTGGGCCATCAGCGAGTTCGCAGCCGCAGCGATCGGAAGAGCCACGAACAAGCCGGTTTACGCCATGCCCTTGGCAATCTGTGCTCCTGCCGTGGCGCCAAACGTGACCCGCGCCACACTGGGGCTTCCCGACGGGTTGGTCTTTCTCTTCTGCTTTGACTATTTGAGTGTCCTGGAGCGCAAGAACCCGATGGGAGTCATCGAGGCCTTCCGCCAAGCCTTTGGCCCCGGGGAGGGACCCACACTAGTGGTGAAGAGCATCAATGGTGACAAGCGCCGGGTGGATCGAGAACGGGTACGCCGAGCGGCAGCAGGGCGAGACGACATCGTGCTCATCGACCAATATTTCGACGCACCGACAACGGCAGCCCTAATGACGGTGTCGGACTGCTACGTTTCCCTACACCGAGCGGAAGGGTTCGGCCTGACGATCGCTGAGGCGATGGCACTCGGACGGCCGGTGATTGCGACCAGCTACTCAGCAAATATGGAGTACATGGACGCCAGCAATAGCTTCCCTGTGCCATACCGGCTGATACCCATCCCGCCAGGATGTGGCCCTTACCCGGTCGGGGCGCGGTGGGCCGACCCCGACGTTGCGGCGGCTGCCGCGATGATGCGGACCATTGCCGCTAACCCGGACGCAGCATCTGCTCGCGGACGGCAGGCGCGCGAGTACGTGCTGACTCACCACGGCGTCGAGGCTCGGGGGGCTCGGATGAGGGCACGCCTCGCCCAGATTCGCAGCGGGCCCAGACTGGCTGGCGGCGACCAGTCGCCGTGGTCAGGGGGAGCGCAGGCGTCGTCAGCCCAGATCGCGGCTGCCGAGAGGGAGATTCATGCGTCTCCCGATGTACGTCGGCCGTCCCGGTTCGGTCGCATCGGGGTGCTGCAGCGCCGATTTATGCTGCGCTTGCTCCGCCACTCGCACGAGCACCAAAGAGAGGTTGACGCGAGCTTGCTTCAGGCGGTCCGAGCGACGGCCGCGGAGTCTGAGGAGCTGAGGGCGGACGTGCTCCGACTGATGGCGATGCAATCGGAGGGGCTTCGTGTGGCAGCTAGCGAACTGCGGGAGGAGCTAGGTGCTGGTTTCCTCCGACTACAGGAGGGCGACTTGCAGGAGCTCGGGAGGGGCTTGAGCGATCTGCGCACCGCGTTGCGTGAGGAGGCGGACCGCGTAACCGGATTGGCGCAGCACGTTGACCGCCTGACCAAGGACGTGGTGGGTGAAATTGGGAGATGGGCAGATAGGACTGTCCAGACGGAGGCCGCAATTCGCGGCATCCTGGACGATATGTCAGCCGAGCCTTACACGTCAGACCCGGACGCCCTGCGGGTCCTTTCGCAGTGGACCAGTGGTCTGACCTACGGCTACAGCGATACTCGCAATCATGGCGGGGCCGGCCACGCGTTCACAGGAGAGCTGGGCGCCCGCTCCTACTATGACTTCGAAACATTGTTCCGCGGCTCCGAGGAATTCATTCGGGAGCGTCAGCGCCGCTACGTGGACATCCTCCGGGACGCCGCACCCGTCGTGGAAATCGGCAGCGGCCGCGGTGAACTGCTGGGTCTGCTTGCGGACGCGGGAGTTGAGGCCAGCGGGGTGGAACTCGATGAGCAGATGGTGAGTCGCTGCGTCGAGCAAGGTCTAAGGGTGAAGCTGGGTGACGGGCTGCAGGCGCTCCAGCAGGTAGAGCCATCTAGTCTCGGTGCCGTGGTCATGCTACAGGTCATCGAGCATCTCCCACCGTCGACGTTGTCCAGTCTGTTCTCCACGGTCAAGCGGGCGCTCCGGCCAGGGGGTCTGTTTGTGGCGGAGACCGTCAATCCTCACTCGCTGCGGGCGCTGAAGACATTCTGGATCGACCCCACCCACCAGCATCCCCTTTTCCCAGAGACCCTAGTGCTTCTCTGCGGCAGTCATGGGTTCTCTAGGGCCGAGGTCCTGTTTCCCAACGGCAGTGGGGAACTCGACCGTGACCGGTTGACGCAGGGCGAGTATGCGGTCATCGCTGTTCGGTGACTGTGCTTCTCGAAGCCTCACTTCTGGGTTCAGCAGCGAGTGGACATCAGACGGGTTCACCAGGGCATCTGGGAGGTCGGGTCGACACAATTGGCCCCGAACAGCGTATGCACAGCATGGGGGCACGTAGGTCCTTGACTGCGATCCCGGATCGAGATAGAGTCCCAAGTGATGTACCTGCGTGGAGCCCGAGTCCGGGGCCGGCACGCCGTAGTGGTCTGCCATTAGGCCGGTCGGAGGTTTTTGGGCGCCCCAGCTGGTGGCAATGGGCGTCGGGGATGAAGGCAGGTGGACTCCGCCGAAGGAGCCTCGCACGGTGCCAGGGAGCTGCTGTAGGCGCCGACGAGCACTGTGGGCGATTCCGTTGAGGTGTTCGCGACACGGGGGACGCGTCGGCGTGGCGTGGCCATGTTTGACGTTTTTCCGGCTCAGCTTCGCCGAGGGCGCTTACTTTTCTTGGGCATATCCGCTTACTTTGACTTGGCCACGGACAGCCACCAGACGCGATGAGTCGCTCACGCCTCTGTCGGAGTCGCCCTGAGTTGCGGCGCATTCGTTTCTCTCTCGACGCCATCGGTGCGAGCTTTTCGGGTGATGGCATCGCCCTCGCCGCGGCGGGAACGCTTGCGAGCGGCCTGGCCCTCCTAGGCGCTGCCCGGCCCGTCGCTGAAGTCCTTGCCCAGCCGGACCAGCTGGACATGGCGTGGATGTACGACAGCTATCTTGCCATCACCCACCATCTGGTGTTTGGTACGGAGTACCTGTGGACTTACGGACCGCTTGGCTTCATCGACTCGCCCCTTGAAGTAAGCCGCCACTTGCTTGCTGGGGCCCTAGCGGGGCAGTGGGCGACCGCCATGGGTCTTGCCGGATTGCTCGTGTATGCCATGCTCCGCCGTGCCCGATGGTCACTGGGATGGGTACTCGTCGTCGTGGTGGCGCTTTGGCTTCCAGCCGAGTTCTTCGTGGCTTCCTCCCCGTATGAGGAACTCGTTCTTGCCTCGGTGATGATCTTATGGTTGGTTGACGGCCCTGGTAGGCCCAAGGAGCAGGGGGGGCGGTGGACAGTCTTGGCTGGCGTTCTGCTCGCGGCGGCATGCCTCGTGAAGGCGTCGATGCTACCTGTCGCTGCTGTAACCGTGGTGGCCTGGGCGATCCATGCGGCCGCTGAGCGGCGCTGGACAGCCCTGGCTGGCCTCGCGCTGGGACTGACGGTGACCTGGATCTCGGTCTTCGTCACGGTGGGTGGCGGGTTGTCTGCCGCGCTGCAGTGGCCCGTCGCAGAAGTGCCCGTGATCGTCGGATACTCAGCTATGAGCCTAGCTGGACCCGTCCCGTACTTGGCCTTGGCACTCTTCGCCGCCGCCGCATTTGCGGGCTGCGCAGCCAGCGTGGTGGGACACCGACCCGGACGCGCATGGATGGCCATCTCTGGCCTGGCTATCGGATTTGAGGCCTTCAAGGAGAGCTTCGTTCGCCAAGACGTGCATGTGTTCGCCATCTTTTCGGTCCTCGGATGGCTGGCGGTGTTGCTCTGGCTGGCAGGGTCTGGGGGGGACCCGGGTAGCGGGCTTGTCCAGCACCACCCAGTTCACGTCCGGGTCGAAGGTTGGTTGGCAGGCGTCGCGCTTGCGCTCTGCAGCTTGGTGCTGATGAGTTCCGCAGGAAGTTCCGTCCCCAGTCCGCCAGCCGCGCAGGCTCTGGTGCAGGCCGATCTTGGAGCTATTCATTTCGTGTTGTCACCGAACTACGCTGAGCGGGTCCAGGCGGCCTCGCTCGCAGCCTCGCTCGCGGTGAGGCCTGGGCTTGCCGCGGCCGCACCCGTCCTCCGAGGGAGGAGCGTCTTTGCATGGCCATTCGACGGAAATGCGGCAGTTGCTGTGGGAGGTCGCGAGGTGTTAGCCCCGATTCCCCAGTCTTACCAAGCATACACTTCGGAACTCGATCGCCTCGACGCGCGGTTCTTCCGGCAGGCTCACCGACCACAGTACGGGCTGGTCCAGACCTCCGCTATAGACGGTGAACTTCCGCTTCAGGGCGATGGCCTTACGTTCGTTTCCATGCTTGCCTGCTACCGACCCATGTTCGTAGCGGGGACCTATTTGGTCGTGCGCTCCTCGGGACCGAGTGGCATGGCTTGCAATCCCGCGCTGCGCTTGCAGGAACGGCGCCACCGCTGGCGCACTGTGAGGCTTGGGCAGTGGGTCGCGGTGGCGGGCGCGCCAGCCTCCATCGTCATGGCCGACGTGGTGGCGGACCGGTCGGTCCTCGGAACTCTGGCCAATATCGCTTACAGAAGCGCCCGGCTTGATATCCGGCTTCGTCTGATCGGCGGTGGTCAGGAAACGTTCCAACTAGTCAGCCGTACCCTCATCGACGGCACCCTCGTCTCGCAGGTGCTGTCCAGCCCCCAAGCGCTGATGGCCCTGTGGTCCGGGCGTGGGTCAGCCGATGTCCAGGCAGTCTCAATCGTCGCCGAGAGTCCTGGCCAGTGGGATGCCACGCTTAGAATTCGCCTTGTGGATGTTACTCGCGTCGGGGGTCCGTGAGCATGTAGCAGCGAGAAGCGCTCTGCAGCACCGCTGGCCACCCCAACCCTGCGGGAGTTCCGCCGTATGGAGGGATCCAGTCGCCCGGACGCTGCGCAGAGACATTGCTAGTGATCATCAGAATCTTTACAGAGCTGTTCACTGAAATGGCCCGCCTGAGGCCGGCCTTTGGCGGAAGTTCGCAAAGGGTGAAGAAGGAGCGGAGCTTCTCCAATCTGGCGGTGTCATGCCAACCAGTGGGAGGGGCTCTAGGCGATGATCACACGGGGAGAAGAGGTGGAAGCGACCGCGCGGCAGCAGCTTGGGTGGTCGATCTCGGCCGTTGACACCACACTTGGGACGAGACCGCAAGACGGCGCGGGCGCATTTGCGGGGCGATCGCGAGGCAGGGTTACGGCAGCGGTCGAAGTCGGACCTTCTCGGGAAGGTCGTGATGTAACTGCAGGCTCGGTTTGCCGACAGCGCTCACATTCCGGCCACACCCGCCGAGTATCCCGGGTTCCGCAGCAAACCAGTGGGTAGAGGGGTGGAGGCGGCGCGCGTTGAGGAGCTCGCGAAGTGCGCGCAGAGCTCGGGTGGGGAGGGGTCGGCCAGAGGGGATGCTGGTGGGAGTCCTCGGGCACTCCGTTGGCCCAGGTAGTTGTTGGCGGCGAGAGGCTTCCTGGATCAGGGTTCGGCGCAAGCCGGGTAGAGGGCATCAAGGGGAGCCAGGAGGCGGGCGACACGCCGACCCTCCTTCGTAGGCGCTCAGCTGCACGGTATCGGTGAGGAGTCCGCGCTCGCCCTCCAGTAGACGGGTCCCCGGACGCACCTGCGCGAGCTGGGACCCTGTCCGGGGTGCCGTCCCGCTCGTGCGCCGGGCACCAGAGCTTCTACTAGGAGTGGGTGTTGTGCATCTTGGAGCCCTACTGCGTCGGGCGCACGAACCGACTGGTTTGCAGTAGGCCCGCCTCACCTCTGTGGGAGTTCGCAGGCCACTACGCCTGGTTCGCGCTCTCCGCTATGGCCTACACCATGGCTCGCTGGGTGCTGGGCATCAGTCACCGAGAGCAACTGCCAGTTCTCATCACCGCCGGTGTCGCTTGCGCCGCTGCCTGTTGCCCGTCCCCGGAACAGGCCACCCGGCCCGCCCGCTACCTGACCAAGCAGATGCGCGGGCGCTGGCCCTGGATGCTGCTGAGTTCCTGGACCGCCTCCGTCGGCCGTGCCGCCACCTGCCCGCGCCCTACTGATTTGCCCGCGAAGACCTACGCCCGGCGGCAGCGTGCCTGCGGGGGAATCTTCGGCCGAGCCCGGCCTGCGGCGGTCCCTGGGCCGTGGTGTCCCGCCGTCTTGAAGCCCTGACCATGACTCTACAGGGGGTATCCCTCATCCTCCGCCTACGAAGGCTGCCCGGCCCTCCCGCGCTCCCGCTCCTCAAGGCTCGGTTGGTTGTCCCGACCGGGTCGAACTCAGCAAAGCTAGGACCTGACGCCCAGCCCGACCAGGTGTGGAACTCACGTAGTGACCAACGTGGTAGTCTACGTGCGCCTATCCACCTACCGGGCTTGGCCCGCGCCGAGAGGGCGCCAAGGAGGCCCATGCGCCAGACCGCTCTGATATCGGGAGTTAAAGGCCGAGGTGGCTGGTACGCGGCTAACCCACTCCCGACCAAAGCCACTGCCGCCTATAGCGTGGCTGACGCACCTTTCATCGTCACCCGATCACCTAGTGACGACCCCGCCAGGGTGCGCTTCACAACCCAGTAGGAGAGCGATTGCTTCTCCTACGGGACGATGTCACCGACTCCGGCAGTCTCGCCCGAGCCGACCTTGCCGCTTGGCAAGATGAGGGCCACCATCTAGCCACACAAAGGCACGTTCTCATGTCCCCCCGGCGGCTTGAGTACACGAGCGAGATCGCGGCAATGGACTCGGTTAGGCACTTTGGAGCAATTGGGGCCGCCTCAAGACCGTGCCAAAGGGCTGGGAGCGTACTTCCGCCATGAGAGCTTCGCGCCTCCTTCAACACCACGGCGCATCCTTCCGGACACGCGCCGATTACGCCGTCACCGAGTTCCACTTAGACGGGATGGCTACGGGATGCTGCGACGCGCAGTGTTGTAAGGATGGGGCGGCATTTCGTTCAATGGTGAGTCACCTCCACCGCGAAGAGACGGTTGCCGACTGCACCCTCACCAGACAGATTGCTACGGCGCTGGCCACCCAGGCAACGTACGACTCAACGCCCTCGGCGGCTGACGCCGCTGGCGCGATCGCCAAGATTCCATACACTCGATGCTGATGACGTTCCGTACTCTCGACTCCCTTGACGCCTTCATTCCGTTCGTCACTTGGCCCGTTGTGCCTGAGCTCTCGCAAAGAGCTTTCTCGCTAACTAGTAGCAATCCGACAAACCTCGTTCACACCGGCGCAGGAACCCTGAGCGGGCCGGACAGCCGCAAGCGGGTCACTGGAAGCTCAGCACCCGAACGGCTGCCCAGTCGGAAGTGCCCGGTTGCCCCGGCCTCCAGGTTCCGAGAAGGGTTTGGGGATGCCCTACCGCCGGTTGGAATAGCTCTTGGCTCAGCCATGCCCTTCGCAGGTTGACAGTCTAGTGTTCCACACCACACGCGATGCGGATGAGGCCCGGCATGTCATCGGCGCAACTGGCGCCAGTATCGTCGTCGCCGTCCCCATCTTCAATGCATTCGACGAGGTCCGCGCCTGCACTGAAGCAATCTGGCGGCACGCGCCCGAAGATGTGCCGCTGCTGCTCGTAGATGACGCTAGTCCCGATGAAGATGCCCTCGCGCGTCTTGAGCGCGCGGCCGCCATGCGACAGCCGGAGCGCCGCACCACTGTGCTCCTACGGCGCGCCAGCAACGGAGGCTTCGTCGAGTCAGCTAACCTGGCATTCGGGGTGGCTGGACGGGCGGATGTCGTACTTGTGAATAGCGATGTTCAGGTTGCTGCCAATTGGATACAAGGTTTGCATGCGGCTGTGACGGTCGACAATACAGTTGCCTCTGCCAGCTGCCTAACCAACCACGGGTCGATCTTGTCTGTGCCGGAGCGGAACCAGCCGACCAGTTGCTTGCCGCGGGGGCTGGATCTGGCTCGTGCTGCCGACCTCGTTTCGCGAGGGAGCCCGAAACTTCATCCTCATATTCCCACAGCGGTTGGGCATTGTGTGTACTTTCGGAGAATCGCGCTGGACGCTGTGGGCGTGTTCTCGACAGCCTTTTCCCCCGGGTACGGCGAGGAAGTCGAGTGGAGCCAACGAGCGGTTGGCATGGGATTCACTCACGTTCTCGCTGACGACGTATTCGTATTTCACAGCGGAGGCGCCTCCTTCGGCGCCGGCTCGGACTGGGCATCCCGGCGAGAACGGCACGATGCTTTGGTAGCGCGGAGGCATCCCTACTACCTGCAATATGTTAAGTCTGTGTCGGAGGACGCTACCTCCCCGCTTGCGGCCTCGCTTCTCGCGGCGCGCCGATCGCTGAATGGGTTGACGGTCCTCATTGACGGTTCGTGTTTAGGGATGTCACTTACTGGGACGCAGCGCGTCGTTCTCGAGCTGACTGGGGCGCTTGCGGCAGACGACCGGGTTGGGAGGATAGAGCTACTGGTTCCTGACGTGCTGCCGGGGTACGTACGCGCCTTCCTACGGGACATCCCCAACGTTGCACCGGTTACCGCGCGTACTGTAAACTTGAAGCCCTCGGCGAAGGCCGACGTCGTGTTCCGGCCGTACCAATTCACATCTCTCGCAGAAGTGCAGCAGTTGGAGCGGCTGGGACACCGGTTGGTGGTCTTGCAGCTCGATTTCATCGCATACCAGAATCCAGCCTACTTTGCCAGCTACGGAGAGTGGGTGCGCTATAGAGCGACTCAGCGCCTCGCTTTGACCGCGGTGGACGGAGTGGGCTTCATAAGTCAACGAATCTACGATCAAGCAGCCCAAGCGCACTTGCTACCGAAGTCTACCGCTTGGGCGGTCGTACACCCGGGAGTGCACGGCGCGCACTTGAGCGAGCCCGCGAGACCACCGGCGGGGGTTGACGGCTTGGGACTGGCACGTGGGTTCTTGCTCCAGTTGGGAGCCGCGTTTGCCCATAAGAACAGGCTGTTCACGCTGAGGCTCGCGGAGCAGTTATGGATGTCCGGCTGGGAGGGGACATTGGTGCTAGCGGGTGCCGAGCCTGCGTCTGGTTCCTCTGCCCCGTATGAGCGGGAGTGGCTCGCCCACCGGCCAGAGTGGGCGAGGAAGACAGTGATTCTTGGCGGAGTTTCGGAAGCGGAGAAGAACTGGCTTTATGCTAACGCGAGTCTCGTCGTGTATCCGAGCATTTCAGAGGGCTTCGGCTTGGTCCCTTTCGAGGCGGCGGAGTTTGGAACCCCATGCTTGAGCACGCGCCAGGGTTCGCTGGATGAGATTTTGCCCGATGAGTTGCTGACGCTTTCCACGTTTGACCCTCAGCTGGAGGCGCCCTTGGTGCGGAGGATACTCGATAGTCCTGAAGTGGCCGCTGGTATGGTCGAGGCGGTGAGGCGTTGTAGCGAGGAGTTCACTTGGCGGCGAGCTGGGGACGCGTTAGCGGAGTTGCTGTTGACGGTGACCGGTGCTCCCAGGAGTCCTACCGTTGCGGTGCGATTCGGCACGGAGAGCGTGTCGCTGGTTTCGAAGTCGTCCTACCGGCTGGGCCGAGTGCTTCTCGACCCGCTGGCAGAGAGCGCGCGTAGATCGAGGTTGATTCAGAATCGGGTTTTCCCTGGGGCGACGGTGCGGGGTAAATTGCTGCGCCGGGCGTATCACCGGATTGCAGGGGACTTGTGACTACTTGACAGCGCGGTGAGGTTTCCGTGGGAGTATCGTTGTGAGGGCGCTGGGTGCGGCTCAAGGTGGGGACCGGGCAGGAGCCGGGGAGGGGGGAGTGACGCAATCGTGGATGGGGATGACGGCGTAGGCGAGGGCGCACGGCGATTGGGGCTGGATCCAGGTGGCTCGACACCCTCCCGCGCCCCGTTTCACCCGGCTTCCGCAGCAGGCGGCACGCGATGAGCGAAAAGCGCCAAGAGATGGGCAAATTGGTTCAAGGCGTTCCGGGCGTGTAGTGCCTAGCCTCAATTTTTCGGTAGCGCGCTGAAACCGGGGGACTTGGTGGCCGGCTGGCAGCGAGGCCATGCCCTGCACGGCACAACCCCGGCCGGGGTGGGCAAGAGGTGGGGACATGCACCTTCAACCCGACTTTGACACGGAGCGGCGGAAGTGAGATCAAACCGGACTGGACGTGTCACAACATCGAGTTGGGACGTGGTGGGGCGTGGTCAGGCTGCGGCGGTCAGGGGTAGCCGGGCGGGGAGGATGTAGCCCAGGGCCGAGGCCACGG
>JAKABA010000104.1 GCA_021802115.1 bacterium
AAGGTCTACCCCTCGCAGGCGCAGATCCTGGCCGCGGCCGACAGCCCTGATCACGGCGGTCAGCGGCTCTTCTCTCCGCTCGGCAAGCCCCCCCTTGACCCGTTGGCAGTGGTCCCGGTGGCCCGGGATCCGGCACCGACCAGGGCCATCTGGATGCTGCTGCCGATCGGGGTTCTGCTGGTGGTGCTGATGGTGGTGGCCGGCCCGCTCTGGCCCGCGGCCGGCGGCCTGCTGCTGCTGAGCTATTTCCTGAATGGGTCCGCCGTGAATTTCGGCGCCAACGGAAACGCGGAGGCCCTGGCCTACGTGCTGCTGGCGCTGAGCGTCGTCTTCATCAGGCGTCCCTGGGTATCCGCCATCTGCCTGGGACTGGCGCTGGGCAGCAATGAACTCGCCTGGTTCTTCCTGCCCGGGTACGTTCTGCTCTGCTGGGAGGACCGGCGCTGGCGCGAGCGGGTTCTGGGAGTTGGCGCCACCCTCCTGGTGGCCGTGGTGCCGCTCGTGATCCGCTACCCGGACTCGCTCTCGGCGATCTACAACAGCCTGCGCGCTCGAACCTTTCCCCTGGGTTCGGGCCCGTCGGAGCTGGTCCTGGCCCACTTCTGGTCGGGGCCCCCGAGGATCGTCTGGCTGGTGGTCACCGGGCTCGCCATCGCGGCCATCTGGTCATGGGGAGTGTTCTCCCCGCGCTGGCGGGTCGGAGCGGCCGTGCTGACCCTGGCCGCCTTCTGGCTGAGCTGGCGCAGCCTCGACGAGTACCTAGCCCAGATCCCCCTGCTTGCTCTGGTGGCGGTGCTGGTCGTCTTCGGGCCCGGCCGCGGTCGCTCGGAGTCGATCGAGGCAGCCGCGGCCGACGATCGCGCCCACCTCCGAGCGCCGACCGATGGGATGCCGCTGGCGTCCGGCTGAGCCCAGCGCGGTCTCTGGTCCCGCCTTCGCGTCAGGGCTGGACTGACGCTCGGGGGTCGGGCAGCGTCGCCGGGGCCGGCGATGCCTCCCTGGAGAGCCGGGACGGCCACCAGTTCCAGCGCCCCAAGAGCACCACCAGCGATGGCACCACCAGAGTCCGAATGACGAAGGTGTCCATGAACACCCCGGCGGCGATCCCGAACCCGATCTGCTGGATCTCCGACCCTCCCGCGGAGCCGCCGCCCGCGATGGCCAGAACCGCAAACGTGCCGCCCAGTACCAGCCCGGCGGTGCTGACGGTGGTCCCGGTCATCCCCACCGCCCGCCGGACGGCCTGGCGCAGGGGCATGGAGTGCACCTCTTCGCGGATCCGGCTCATCACCAAGATGTTGTAGTCGGACCCCAACGCCATCAGGAACACGAACATCAGGAAGGGCAGCAGGAAGTTGATGCCGTCCTGGCCCGCCAGGTGCACGAAGACGACCGCCACCAGCCCCAGGGCCGCCAGGTAGGAGAGGACCACGCTCACCACCAGGTACAGCGGAGCGATCAGGCTGCGCATCACGATCGCCAGCAACAGGGCGATGAGCACCGCCACCAACGGGATGATGCGCAGCAGATCGCTGTTGGAGAGGTGCTGGACGTCGTACGCAAACGGCAGCACGCCAAAGATCCCGCTGTCGGTGGCGCCGATGCGCCGGCCCACCCCGGCCACCGCTCGGCGCACCGCCGGCACCGCGGCCAGAGCCCGGGCGGAGTTGTCGTTGTTGTGCCGCAGCAGGGTCGAGAACTGCACGGTCAGGCCGCTCGGGCTGATGAACTGCGCCAGCGAGCGATAGGCGTTGTAGGCCGGCGCGGGCACCCGCTCGGTGGCGGGCTCGACCTCGGGGAGCGAGTTCGGGGGCCCCAGCGTGGCGTGCAGCCTTGTGATCTCAGCCGGGCTGAGGTGGGAAGCGCCGAGGGCGCCGATGACCGTCCTGAAACTGCCGGTCCGGTCCAAGGCGCCCTGGGCCACGGCGAGCACCTCGGGATGGGTCCACGCCGACACGGGAAGCCGGAACAGGACCGCGGAGGCCTGCACGTTGGAGGCCGGAAAGTCCTTGGCGAGCACCGCCGCGCCGGCCGCCGAGTCCGTCCCGCTGGGTGCTGCGGTGTTGCCGAAGCCGGCGGTCGTGCTGGTCAGATTGCCCAGCGCCAATCCCCCGAAGACCACCACCCCGCCGACCAGGATCCAGGCCGGACGGCGCACCACCCCACCCGCCAGCCGGCTGTAGACGCTGGGTCGCGGTCGTGCCTCCGGCCGCGTGTTGGTGGGCCAGAAGGCCGCCCGGCCGAAGATCGCCAGCAGCGCCGGGAGCAGGGTCAAACCCGCCAGGAGCATGAGGCCGATGCCAATCGCCAGCGCTGGGCCCAGGCTCTGGTACAGGCCGAACTGAGCCAGGGTAAGGCTGAGCAGGGCGGCGATCACGGTGAGCGCCGAGAAGGTTATGGACTCCCCCACAGTGCTCACCGCGGTGACCACCGCCGCTTGGGGGTCGAGCCCACGGCGCAGCTCCTCGCGCACTCGGAAGACCAGGAAGAGCCCGTAGTCGGTCCCGGCGCCGAGCACCAGGACGATGAGGATCACCTGGGTGATGACCGAGACCTGGACGCCCACATGAGTCGCCTCGGCAACCACCGGCCCGGAGAGGGCGAGCACCAGGGCCGCCGGCAGAAGCGTCACGAACGGGGCCAGCACCGCTCGAAATGCGACCAGCAGGAGGGCCAGGATGAACAGCACGGAGAAGAGCTGGGTCAGGCCCTGGGACTGCCGGGACGACCGCTGCCCGTCGATCACCGTGGGCAGGTCGCCGGTCAGGTGGTAGGTCAGTCCGGGCAGGCTGGCGGCCGCAAACCGATCCCTGATGGAGGCGACCAGGGCTGGGCCAGCCCCACCGCCGAAGGCGGGGACCGCGGCCTCTATCAGGGCCTGGCGGGCCATGCCGTTGGGGGACGTCCCGAGGTCGCGCACCAGCCGCACCTTGGGCAGCCTCCCGATCTCACCTTCGAACTTGGTGATCGCGGCCTGGTCCTGGCTGGTGAGAGGGCCCCGATCGCTGACGGCGACCAGGGTGGATGCCGCGAGCTTGGAGCTCTGGAAGGGACTGGCGAGCTGCGCCGCCCTCATCGAGGGGGAGCTGCTGGGAAGGAACGCCGAGTTGCTGTCCTTGCTCACCGAAGCCAACGTCGGCAGCACGTGGACGCACACCACGGTGATCACCACCCACAGCACGACCATCGGCACTCGAAAGCGCACCGAGAACCTGCCGAGGCCGAGGAACCAGGACCTCACCGGGTCGCTCTCGGGTCAGGCTCCAGAGCCCCCATCGGGGCCGGGGCGGCAGCTGGAGTTGCCGCCAGTGGTCGCAGGAGGGCGACCAGGTCGGCCAGCTCCCGGTCGCCCAGCGGTGAGAGCAGCTCGGCCACACCCGCATGGAGCATGTGGTCCACCTGCTGGGCAGAGCTGCTCGCCTTGGCGGAGAGGCGAACCACCACCGATCTGCGGTCGCCGGGGTCGGGCTCTCGCTCCACCCAGCCCCGCTCCACCAGCCGGTCTGCCAGCTCGGTGGCGCTGCTGGGGCTGATCATCAGCTCACGTGCCAGCTCCCTCATCGAGAGGGAGCCCCGCCTCGCCAGTACCAGCACCGCCTGGCGCTGGTGCGGGGTGGTGGAGGCTACCAGCCTGGCCAGCTGCGCCGAGGCCGCCTCCACCTGGCTTGCGACTGACGACTTGAGCCGAAGGCTCAGCTGCCATTGCAGCTCGGTGAACTCTCGGACCAGGCGATCGCGGGCGCTCGCCGGGTCGCCGCCAGCCACCGCAGAGAAATTCGGCTCCCGAATCATACGGTGCAATACTAATCCATAAGCCGAACTAATGCCTGACGGACTGCCCCCACAGCTGCCGCGTGAAAGTTCCCGGCACTCCGCCTATACTCCGGTTGGGAGTTCAGCTCCCAGCTAGGGGTGCGCCGACAGGGCGCTGAGAGGCAGCGAGCCAACCCTGAACACCGGATCTGGTTAGTACCAGCGTCGGGAAGCCTCGTCCTGTCGGCTCCAGACCCGTGCCCGGGAAGGAGGAGGCCATGGCAGAGACGAGGGTTGAGGAGAGGCGCCGGACGGACGACCGGGAGGCCGTGATCCCCGGTGACGACGAGTTTCTTCGCATTGAACTCAGAGGGCTCGAGCCGGTTCCGCTACAGAGCCGCCACGGTCGGCCGCGCGAACTCTTCTTCATCTGGGGCGGCGCGCTGGCCGACTTCTTCTCCCTCTATGCAGGAGCCCTCCTGATCTCCGCCGCCGGCCTGGGATTCTGGGACGCGGCCCTGGTCCTGGTCGCGGGAGCGCTGGCGGGCGGGGCCATGCTGGGACTGCTCTCCGTGACCGGGGTGCGCAGTGGGGCTCCCCAGATAGTCCAATCACGGATGGTGTTCGGCCGGCGCGGGGCGGTGGTGGGCGGATTCCTGACCATGGTGATCGCAATCGGCTGGTTTGCGTACGACTGCGCCATCGCCGTCACCACGACCAAGGCCTTGCCGGTGTTCCGGGGCGCCTCCGACCTGGTCGCGGGCCTGCTGCTGCTGGGGATCGCCCTGGTGTCCTTCCTGGTCGCGGTCTACGGCCACCGCACCATCTCGGTCGTCCAGCACATTCAGGTCCCCGCATTTCTGGCCGTCTGTGCCGCCCTGGCCCTCTTCACCTTTCCCCGCTGGGACCTATTGCGGCAGAGTGATCTCGCGCTGGGACCCCACCTGGCCGCCATGGCCCTCGGCTTCACCCTCACCTTCGCGCTGGTCGTGTCCTGGGTGACCTACGCCGGCGACTACTCGCGTTACCTGCCCGCGGGCTCGCCGTCCTGGCGGGTGGCCATGGCCAGCGGCGGGGGCACGGTGGTGAGCCTGGTGGGCTGCGGGTTGTTGGGGGCCGCGATTCAGACCGCCAACCCGGGGCGGCTGCTGCCCAACCTGATCGTGGCCTCGGTGCCAGTCGCCTTCGCCTACTGCTTCGCCGCCTTCATCATCGTGGCCGAGCTGAGCTCCAACTACCTCAACGTCTATTCCGCCGCCCTGTGCGCCCTGGCCATAGGCATACGCCTGCGGCGCTGGGTGGCGGCGACCGTGGTCGGGGTGGTGGGGAGCCTCATCGCCAGCCTGGTGCTGTTCGCGGGCAGTGGCTTCCAGGGCAACTACGTGAACTTCCTCACCCTTACCTACGTGTGGTTCCCGGCCTGGGCGATGGTGGTCATCCTCGACAGCTATCGGGGGGCGCGCCGCCCCGATCCGCATGAGCTGGTGGCTCGCCGCGGTTACTGGTTCCAAGGCGGCTTTCGCTGGCCGATGTTGACTGCCTTCGGGCTCGGGACTCTGGCGACCATCCTCTTCTTCAACGAGCCGCCGCCGCCCGGGGAGTGGGGGTTCGTCTCACCCCTGGCCCACTGGCTGTTTCAGGGACAGCCCGCCGATGTCAGCGGGTTCGTCGGAGCGGCGGTGACCACCGTCGCCTATCTGGTGCTGCGGGCCCGGGAGCCCAAGGGCAGGCCGGCGCCGGGCGCGACGGCGGTGCCCTCATGAGGCCGGCACCCCAGTTACCGCGCACCACGATCGCGGCCACGGTGGCCGGCACCGACAGCGGTGGGGGGGCCGGGATCCAGGCCGACCTCAAGACCTTCGCCGCATGCGGCGTCTACGGGGTGAGCGTGGCGGTCGCGCTCACCGCCCAGAACACGCTCGGGGTCCTGGCGGTGCACGGGCTGCCGCAGGAGTTCGTGGTCGCCCAGTTTGAGGCTCTGGATCAGGACCTTCGCCCGAGGGCGGTGAAAACCGGCATGCTGTTCTCGGCCGCTCACATCGACACCGTCTGCCGGCAGCTCCGGCAGCGCGCCTGGGGTCCGCTGGTGGTGGATCCCGTGATGGTCGCCAAGAGCGGGGCCAACCTCTTGGAGCCGGATGCGGTCGCGATCATGCGCCAGGACCTGCTGCCCCTGGCCACGGTGGTGACTCCGAACTGGCCCGAGGCGGCTGTCCTGTCGGGGCTCGCGGTCGCCTCCGAGGAGGACGCCATCGCCGCCGGCCGGGCGATCCTGGAGCTGGGAGCCGCCAGCGTGGTTGTCAAGGGGGGGCACGCACCCGGGGAGCCCGTCGACCTGCTCATCTCGGACCAGGGCCTGCTGCGGCTCCCGGGCTCGCGCATCGACACGCCCCACACCCACGGGACCGGCTGCACCTTCTCCGCCGCCATCACCGCCCGATTGGCACTCGGCGATGAGCTTGCACCGGCGGTGAGCTCGGCCAAGCGGTATGTGGCGGCGGCCATTCGTCATGCGCCCGGCCTGGGGGCCGGACACGGCCCGTTGGAGCACTTCCCGCCGCCGGACGAGCCGTCACGGTCGGATCCCTGAGCGGGTGGTTGGCTTCCGCGGCGATCAGATGGCGCAACTTTGACTACACTCAGCAAAGAGGAACGCCACAGGAGGAGCCGCCATGAAATTCTTGCGCAAGCAGCAGCGGCCGATGGAGAGGCTCGGGTCAACCGCCTCCGACGCGGCCGGAGCGGTGGTAGAGGTCCTGGGAACCGGAGTGAAGTCGGCCGGTGCAGCGGTCACCCCAGCGGTGGTGGCCGCGGCTCACCAGGTCCCTGAATTGACTGGCCGGATCGCGGCCCAGATGCACCCGGTGGCTGACACGGCTCAGCGGCGCGCGGCGGTGGCGGTCGAGCAGGCCCGGGAGCGGTCGGCCGACCTGGCGGAAAAGGTGGTGCAGGCAGCCTACGAGGCCACCAAGTCCCTGCCTCCTGACACCCGTCGCAAGGTCCAGAGCTCGCTCGCCAAGACCGGCATCAAGCCGCCCCGGCCCGCGCGTAGGAGGTTCTCCAAGAAGTGGCTCGCGGCGGGGCTGCTGACCAGCGCCGGGGTCGCCTTCCTGTTCTCTGGCACCGTTCAGGACAAGGTCTACGACCTGGTCGACCGGTTGCGGGGCGAGGACCTGGACACGCCCCTCGGCGGCTACCAGCCGCCACCGTCACCGGGGGCCAACGGGAGCCAGCCATCGGCCGAGCGCGAGGAGTCACCCCAGTCCTGAGCCGGCCCGCCCTCGCCTGAGCGGTGGCTGCCGACCCGGCCCTGCACGGGTGGCTCCGGCGGCCCGCCGCCTCGGTGGTGGGGGCTGGGCCGGGCAAGCCGGAGCTGCTGCTCATGCTGGCCGGCGCCGCGGCCGTGCTGCTGCTGCCCCGGGCCTTCGGCGATCCCCAGGGCGTCGACCCCGATGGTTGGCGCCTCACCGGCTACTTCGCCGCCCTGACGGCGGCCACCCTGCTGGTGCGTTCCCTGCGCGCCAGCGCCCCCCTGGCATTCGCCTTTCTGACCGTGGCGCTCCCCTTCTCCTTGTGGCTCTGGCTGATCGGCTACTCGGGCCCAGCCCCGGCGTTCCTGGGGACCCCCGACGGGCTGGCCCGCAACGCCGTGGCCGGAGTCGCCGAGCTGGTGCTGGCGCTAGGGATGGGGGTGGCCTTCCACTATCTGACCCCGCGACCGCGGCCGAACCTGCGTCTTTGGGTCAGGCCCACCCTGCTCATGGTCGCCTTCGGAGTCGCCGGCAGCATCCTCTTCCTGGTGGTCGGGTTCGCCTTGCCGGCTCCGCTGCTGGGCCGTGAGGGGGTACCCCTGCTCGCGCTCAGCGGGTCGGCGGCGGTCTTCCTGGGGGTCGCCAACGCCGCCAGCGCCGTCGCCCAGGAGATCCAGTTCCGCGCCGTCCTGATGGCGGCGCTGGAGCGCCAGCAGAGTCCCACGGCGGCGGTGATCACCCAGGGCTTGATCTTCGGAATCGCCCACCTGGCCATCCAGTACGAGGGGCCGGCGTTCAGCTTCGTTCCCATCGTGATCGCGCTGGGCTGGTTGTGGGGGTGGATGACCGTCAGGAGCCGCAGCGTGCTCCCGGCGATGCTCGTCCACGTGGTCGCCGACTTCTACGTGCTGGCGGTGGTGGTGAGCGGGCTCTACGGTGGCTGAGCCTTGAGGCGGCTGCTCAGCCGCGGGCTGCTGGGGCTCGCAGCGGGGATGGCGCTCTCCGCTCTGGTCCCGGTGAGCGCCGCCACCTCCTGGTGGGTCCCGGCCCCGGGTCGCCACCTTTCCCTGAGTTCGATCGCCTCCAATTCGCTTCCCACCACGCTGGTCATCATGGCCGGTCACAGCTACTGGCTGGAGGCCCAGACCGGGCAGCTGTCCGGCAGCGGCACCCCGGGAAGGGCTGGCTTTGTGGCGGCGGCGGGACAGCGGGGTCTGGTCCTCAACGCCGATCACGAGCTCTACTACGTGAGGCGGCGACAGCCGTCCGAACCGCTGCAGCGCCTCCCCGGACGACCGCTGGGGCTGGCGGTCGCCGCGGGCTCCAGCCCCGAGGTCGTGGCGGCGACCACGTCAGGGTTGTTCAGGGGGCTGTTGGGAGCCAGGCTGCGCGAGGTGCCGGGCTCCCAGTCGCTGGGCCCCGCCCTCGCCCTGGCCGGACCGGTCTTGGCCGGGCAACCGTTCGTGATCGCGACCAGGGCAGGCATCAGCCTGCTGAGTGCCGCGGGCCGGCTGCGCCGAAGTCCGGGCTCTCCCCGACTCGGCACCCACCCGGCGCTGGCCGAGATCGGCGACGGCATCGTCCTGGCCGGCGACCGAGCCGGCCTGATCTACGCCCACTACCGGTCGGGGTGGACGCCGGTCTTCCAGCTGCTCCCGTACGGAGGCCTGGGCGGGGTGCCCGACCTCACCGCGATCCTGGGAGTGGGGCCGGCGGCAGCCTACGTCGCCACCTCGGGGTTCGGGACCCTGCTGACCCCCGACGGGGGCTACAGCTGGTATCGGGCGGCCCCTCCCACCCCGGACGGCCGGGTGCTGGCGCTGGCCTCACTGGGCCCCGTCTATGCGCCCCATCCCTCCGGGTTGGTGGTGGCGGCGGGACCTGGGGGTCTCTTCCTGCACCGGCTCCAGACCCTGCCGGGGCCGCCCGCCTACTCGGGAGCCAGCCAGACCGCGCAGCTGTTGGCCACCACGGCCATCACCGTGGTGGCGGCCCTGGCAGTGATCCTCGCGATGTGGTGGACAAGACGTCGCCAGCGGCGTCGGCGCTTCGTATGATCTGCCCCATAGACTGCGCCGGCGCCGTCTGGATCACGGTAAACCGAGGAGGTCGGCTTTGAAGGCGGTCGTGATGGCGGGTGGTGAGGGCAGCCGGCTGCGACCGCTCACCAGCCGGCGCCCCAAGCCCCTGGTTCCCGTGGTGGGGCGTCCCTGCCTCGAGCACGTGCTGCGGCTGCTGCGCCGCCACGGGATCACCGAGGTGGTGATAACCCTGCAGTATCTGGGCGCCTCAATCCGCAACTACTTTGGCGACGGCCAGGAGCTGGGCATGCGCCTCGAGTACGCGGTCGAGGACCGCCCGCTGGGCACCGCCGGCAGCGTCAAGAATGCCTCCGCGCTGCTGGACGGCACCTTCTTGGTGATCAGCGGGGATGCCCTGACCGACATCGACCTCAGCCAGGCGATCTCCTTCCACCGGGATCGGTCCTCCCATGCCACCATCGTGCTCTCCAAGGTGGCCAACCCGTTGGAGTACGGAGTGGTGGTCACCTCCCCCGAGGGACGGATCGACCGCTTCTTGGAAAAGCCCTCCTGGGGCGAGGTCTTCAGCGACCAGGTCAACACCGGGATCTACGTCATCGAACCCGAGGTTTTGGATTACATTCCGGCCGACCAGACCTGCGACTGGTCGTCGGATGTCTTTCCGGAGATGCTGCGGCGCGAGGACTCGCTCTGGGCGGTCGTCGGCCGCGGTTACTGGTGTGACATCGGCAGCATTCAGAGCTACCTCCAGGCCAACTGGGACGCCTTGGAGGGCCGGGTCCAGTGCGAGATCTCTGGCCACAGCGTCGGGCCGGCGCAGTGGGTGAGTGAGGGGGCGGAGGTCGCCGCCTCCGCCCAGATCGTCGGTCCCGCCTTCATCGGGCGCGACTGTGTGGTGGGGGAGGATGTCTTCCTCAACGGGCCGGTTGTCCTCGACCGCTTCGCGGTGGTCGACCAGGGAGCCAAGGTGAGCAACTCGGTGATCTGGCCTCAGGCCTACCTCGGGGAGCGCAGCCGGCTGCGCCAGACCGTGGTCTGCAGCGCCGCCACGATCAAGCCCGAGGTGCTGCTGGACGATGGCAGCGTCATCGGCGACGACTGCACCATCGGAGCCGGCTCGGTGGTGGAGCGAGGTGTGCGCATCTGGCCCGGCAAGGAGATCGAGCCGGGATCCCTGGTCCATGAGTCGGTGATCTGGGCCGGCACCTGGCGTTCGGCCCTCTTCGGCTCCGCCGGACTGACCGGGTTGATCAACGTGCAGCTGACACCGGAGTGGTGTGCGCGCCTGGGCGCCGCCTGGGCCGCGACCCATCCACGCGGCTCCCAACTGGCCATCTGCCGCGACCGCAGCCCGGGCTCACGGATGATCAAGCGGGCCATGATCTCCGGGATGCTTTCGGCGGGAGCCAGGGTCATGGATCTGAGCGAGCTGCCGGTTCCCGTCACCTGCCACTTCACCAGGGGCTCAGCGGCGTCCGGCGCAGTCCACATCGTGGCCTCCCCGCTGGACAGCCGGTCCGCCGACATCGAGGTGCTGGATGGCCAGGGGATGGCTCTTGACCGCCGCCAGGAGCGCAGGCTGGAGAACACCTTCTTCCGGGAGGACTTCCGTCGAGTGGTGCCTCGGGAGATCCAGGAGATCGGATACCCCGAGGCGGTGCTCTCCGCGTACCAGGCCGACACCCTCGCCGGCATGGACCTGGAGCGGGTGCGCGCCGCGCACCCGCGGCTGCTGATTGACTTCGGGTTCGGGAGCTCGTCGCTGGCGCTGCCCCACCTTCTCCATGAGGCCCAGATCCAGACCGTCTCCCTGCGTTCGGGGTTTGAGGAGGAGGCGTTCGCCTCCCCGGTGCCCCGGGATCCCGATGAGGAGCTCCAGCAGGCGGCCAGCATCACCAAGACGGTGGGAGCCAACTTCGGCGCCCGCGTTGACCCTCCCGGGCAGCGGCTCTTCCTGATCGATGACGAAGGGCGGGTCTTGGCGCACCAAGAGGCGATCTGCCTGATGACCTGGATGGCGCTGCGCACCCGCCCGGAAGGGGCGATCGTGGCGCCCGTCTCAGCCTGCTGGCAGCTGCAGCGCGTGGTGGATGAGGCGGGGGGAAAGCTCACCCACTGTCGTGCCGACCTCGCCTCCGTGGTTCGGGCGGCGGCCCGGACTCACGCCGTGCTCGGCGCCGACGGGCTGGGCGGGTTCATCTGGCCGGACCATCTGGCCGCCTATGACGCGATGTTTGCGCTGCTGTCAACCATCCAGATGAGCGTGCAGTTGGGGGCGCCCCTGTCCCAGATCCGGCTGCAGCTGCCGACCGGCTATCACCAGGCGAGCACGGTCCCCTGCCCGTGGGAGGTCAAGGGAGAGGTCATGAGGCGGCTGGCGGAGGCGCATCGCCACGAGCGGGTGGACCTTACCGATGGACTGAAGGTGCTCTTCGACTCGGGGTACGTGCTGGTGCTCCCGGACGCGGATACCCCGAGCTACCGGGTGATAGCGTCCGGGGCCGACGCGGGCGAGATGACCGAGCGGCTGCACCAATTCGTGGAAGAGGTGCAGGGTACGGTGCAGAGCGCGGTCGGATAGACCGCCGCGTGGACTCCTCGCCTTCATCTGGCTCGCGCTGCCCCCGGGGGGAGCAGTGAGCCGACCGCCCGCGGCCCCCGCGCCGGAGCGCAGATCGGTCGGGACCGGATGGCTGCGGGCCGCCGTCCTCGGGGCGGACGACGGGATCGTGTCGACCGCCAGCCTGATGTTGGGGGTGGCCACCGCCAATTCGGCCGCGCACCAGGTTCTTCTGGCCGGCGTCGCCGGCCTGGCCGCGGGGGCCATGTCGATGGCCGCTGGCGAGTACGTCTCGGTGTCGTCGCAGCGCGACTCGGAGCGCGCGGACCTGATGCGGGAGCGCCGGGAGTTACGCGACGACCCGGAGGGCGAACTCGAAGAGCTGGCCGCGATCTACGTGAGTCGCGGCGTGGATCGGCAGCTGGCCCTCCAGGTCGCCGCGCAGCTGATGCGCGAGGACGCTCTCGGCACTCACGCCCGCGAGGAGCTCGGGATAACCGACCAGGGGCGCGCCCGTCCGGTGCAGGCTGCGCTCTCGTCCGCGGCCGCCTTCTCGGGCGGTGCAGCCCTGCCGATCCTGGCCGTCCTGATCGCCCCTCCGTCCGCCCGTACCATCGCCTTGATCGGGATCGCCCTGGCGGCCCTGGCCCTGCTCGGTTCGCTGGGGGCACTGGCGGGTGGAGCCAGCTGGCGGCGGGGCGCGCTGCGGGTGCTGGTGGGCGGCGCCGCGGCGATGGCGGTCACCGCCGCGATCGGCCGTCTGCTCGGAACTGCGGGGATCTGAAAGGGGCCGGAGAGTCCGTCAGTCGACGCCGAGGTCGTAGGCGGCGGAGATCTCCTCAGGGTTGTAGCGCCGCATCGCCAGATGGGTCCGGGTGGAGACGATGCCATCGATCTTGGCGAGGTGATCCTGCACGAGCCGGGCGAGCTCCTCGAGGTCTGACAGCGCCACCTTGGCGATGAAGTCGACGTCCCCGGTGGTGGTGTAGACCTCCTTGACACCCGGGCAGGTGGCCAACCGTGGGCCGACGCCGGCCAGGGCTTCCCTGTCGGCGTTGATCAGGAGGAAGGCGGTGATCATTGGCAGAAAACCTCGCGATGACGGGTTGAGAGCATTCGAGCGCGCCTTCGGCCAGTATCGGCCAACGGACAGGTGGGTGCCGCCTGAGGTTGCGGTCAGGCGGTCGGCACACGCCTCAGCTCTGCCTAGCGGCGAGGGCGACGTGGAGGCGCGATATACTCCGCGGCAGCGGCGGGAGTAGCTCAGTTGGCAGAGCGTCTGCTTCCCAAGCAGAAGGTCGCCGGTTCGAACCCGGTCTCCCGCTCCAAAACGAACTTTCGAGTTCAATAACAGCATCTGCTAGGGCTGTTTGGGCAGCATAAAACAGCCCGGAATAGATCCAAAATCTAACACGCGCAGACGCTGATAAACAGGTGTTTTCTGTAAAGAGCCACTATTATCTAATTCAGGGAGCAGAAGCCACTGGGGAGTCGGGAAGCGATGCCAGTCACACTCAAGACGGTTGCCCCGGGGGCCAGTTCGGTACCGGACCTGGTCGACGACTACTTGAACTCCTGCCGGGCCCGAGGGCTCTCGGTGCGAACCCTGGAGAATGCC
>JAKABA010000105.1 GCA_021802115.1 bacterium
GAAAAGGGCGGCACTGCTACGGACCAGCGCGACCCCCCGGTCCCGCGGGGGGACAGGCCGCTGCCCCGCCCGGGAGAGAAGGCGGTCCCCCAGCCAGATCTCACCTCGGGAGAGCGGCACAAAGCCGGCGATGGCCTCCAGGGTGGTGGTCTTCCCCGCCCCCGACGCCCCCAGCAGCGCGAGGCGCTCCCCCGCCTGGAGCCGGAGGGCGACGCTCACCGCGAAGTCCCGCCGTGCAACCTCAAAGTCGGCGACGAGCACGGGCGCTCCAGACGTACGCCGCCACAGGGAGCGGCAGGGCCACCAGCAGCAGCAGCAGCGCGAACGGGAGCGCCGATTCCAGGCCGGTCTCCTGCAACGTGGTCCAGATCTGCAGGGGCAACCCGAATGGGTGGTACGCGATGATCAGGACCGCCCCGAAGGCGCCCATCGCCCGGGCCCAGGTCACCGCCAGGCTGGAGGCCAGCCCCGGCGCCGCCAGGGGCAGGGTCACCCTTCGCAGGGTTCGGGAAGGGCGGTCTCCCAGCAGGCTGGCGGCTCGCTCCAGGTCCGGGTCCACGGCCGCGAAGGCGGCCTCCGCACCCAGCACGTAGTAGGGGACCGCCTCGTAGATCTCGGCGACCACCAGGGCGAAGAAGGTGTCCGCAGCGGTCAGGTGTACCCCGGCCAGCACGTGGCCGATCGGGGTTGCCGGCCCGACCATGAACACCAGCAGCAGCCCAATCACCAGCGGAGGCGTGAGCAGGGGAAGCAGCAGACCCGCCTCCCAGACCCGCCCCCAGGGCAGACGATCGCGCGCGAGCATGTAGGCCAAAGGGGTGCCCAGCAGCAGGATCGCCCCGACCGCCAGGGCCGACGCCTCCACGGAGACCTCCAGGGGCACCAGGGCGCCGGGCTGGCCCAGGGCCCCCAGCAAGCCTCCCCAGGAGAGGTGCGCGGCCAGAGTTATCACCGGCCCCAGAACCGCCACCCACACAACCCCGGCCCCCAGGATCGCCAGGGCGTTGCTCGGCCCCGCGAGGCGGATCCTGCGGGACGGGGCCGCGATCACCTGGCCAGGCGGCGAATGCCGGCCGGAGCGGCGGCCGAGTCCCCCAGCAGCTGGACCGGCGGGGTCGCGTATCCCTCCCGCGCCAGGATCTGCCGCCCGCGGTATCCCGCCAGGAACGCGATGAAGGCGGTCGCCGCCGGGGAACCGCGTCCCAACACGGTCGCCTCGATGTCAAGCAGGGAGCCGTGCACCACCTCGCTCGGACTGATCCGCAGGTGAGCGGCCCGGTAATCGGCCAGGTCCTTCGGGTCCCCGAAGTTGATGGCGGCCGGGAGGGAGATGAACGGCAGATGGAGTTGGAGGGCCTCCGACTCGAAGGCGCTGGCCGCGTCCAGCTGGCCCGCCTGAAGCTGCGCCTCCAACGAGGTCTCGGGATACAGCTGGGCACCGGGGTCACTGCCACCAAGGTCCTGCGTCGCCACGGCCGGGGACAGATGGTAGAGCTTGGCCGCCAGCCCCACCATCATCGCGAAGGCCTGCCCCTGAGGATCCGTCGCGGGGTCGGTCCGGCCGAGCCTAAACCCCGGACGCGCCATCAGGGTGAAGAGGTCGCTTACCGGCAGCTGGTGCTCGCGGATCCGGTTCAGGCTCACCGCGTAGGGGCCACGAGGGTAGTACGCCACCACCAGCGGGCTGGATGCGATGCGCACAGCCCAGCGCGTGTACCTGGGCTCGAGCAGCGCCAGCGGGCCGGGCCCGACCGAGATGAAGACGCTGGGGTGGATCTCCCCCGAAATGACCTCCTGAGCGAGACCCAAACTGCCCCCGCCCCGCCCTTGGTAGGAGTACCCATCGGCTCTGGTGAACTCGGGTCCCAGGTACTTGGACATCACCAGCTGGAGCGAGCCTGCGAACGCCACGTTGGCGGTACCACTCCTGGACCCCGGGGCCAGTGTCGAGCCACAGCCGGCCAAAAGGGCCGCCAGCACTGCCGCCAGGGCCGAGGCGATCCCAATCCGCATTGTGCAAGCAAGACTAGCAGTTGTCAGGCAAACCTTGTCAGTGGATTGCAATCCGGCCGCCAGCCGTCGCCCGGATGAGTCGGCAAATCGCCCTGGGGGCGTCCTCCACTCGGGGCCGCGGCGCCAAGGATCCGCCTGGACGCGGTCTCCTATCAGCCGTTCCGGGCCAAGGAACGGCGGGGTGAACTTGGAGCGACCCACCAAGAGTCTGGGGAGCGCTCTCAGGCGCGCCCGGCTCCTGGTCGAGCTGAGGGGCTCGGGTCGGCTCGGCATGCACAACCGTCACGCCCACTGCCGCCGTCCGGTGCTTGCCGCCAACCGCTAGCGATCACCGCAACTCTCCCGGTTCGATCATGGAAATTCCCGAGCCGACTGAGCTATCCCATAGAGGCCGGTGGAAGCGGACCCTGACCCTGGGTCACAGACGGCGCCTCCGCTGGCCGCGGGAAGGGACCCGGGAGCTGTTGGGCGGGCCGCTGGATTACGGGGATGGGCCACTCCACAAGTTCAGCGTCCAGGTCAACCGACACCAGGAGCAGAGTTCCCCTAGTTGCCAGTCGCGGCTGGCCCCCGCACAGAGGTGGTGTTGAGGGGGAGCCGGTGCCAAGAGGGTGGGGCCAGGCGACCCGGCCCGCCGGCTGGGGCTCAATGCCACCATGCCCGGGCGGGCACGCCCAATTGCACCACGGCCATTCCCGCCGTAGGGTGATCGAGTTTGTCTCCAGCCGCGCCTCCTTCAGGGCTGGGACGGGCATCGAGTTCGGCCCCGAGGGATCGGACGGTGGCCGGCGAACGACATTGACCATGGCCGTTGTACCTGTCGCGACTCTCCCGGCAAACCGGTGGTCCCTGGGTTCGTGTTAGAGTAATAGTTGGTTATCCGGATGTATGTAACTTCCGCCCCAGGTGAATAGAAGATTCAAGGAGGACTCCTCATGACAGACGCACCCGCTCGCACGGCCGTGCTCGATGTGGGTGGTATGACCTGCGACGATTGTGCCCATCACGTGACCACTGCGCTCGACAAGGCGGGCGCGACCGACATATCGGTTGAGTGGCCGACCGGCCAGGCGCGCTTCACCTGGCCCGCGGACGTGCCCGAGGACGAGCTGCGCTCGCGGGTGGTGGCGGCGGGCTACCGGCCCGGGACGCTGCGCGTGAGCACCGCCGGGGAGCCGGCCGTATCTGACCCGGCTCTTGACTATGACCTCGTGGTCGTGGGCGCTGGCTCCGCCGCTTTCGCCGCAGCCATCAGGGCCACCGAGGCCGGCTATCGGGTGGCGCTTGTCGAGGAGGGGGTCCTGGGTGGGACCTGCGTCAACATCGGCTGCGTGCCGTCGAAGGCCCTGCTTCGAGCCGGCGAACTCGCCTGGACAGCAGGGCACCACCCGTTCGCCGGGCTTACGACCAGCTCGGGGCCGGTGGACCTCGCCGCCCTGGTGGGGCAGAAGGACGAGCTCGTAGGCGCGCTGCGCCAGGCGAAGTATGCCGACCTCGTCCAGGACTACGGCTTCGAGGCGATTCCCGGCCGCGCTCGGTTCGTCGGCCCGGACCGGCTGGACGTCGGCGGTCGAGCGATCTCGGCGGGAGTTTTCCTGGTCGCCACCGGGGCGTCCCCGAGCGCGCCCCCAATCCCGGGTCTCGCAGAGGCCGGCTTCCTCACCTCAACCACCGCGCTCAATCTCACCGAGGTGCCGTCACGACTGGCGGTGATCGGGGCCAACGCCATCGGATTGGAGCTCGGCCAGTTCTTCCTTCACCTCGGTAGCGAGGTCACCTTCCTGGACGTGGCGCCGCGAATAGCTCCCTTTGAAGAGCCCGAAGTCTCTGAAGCTCTCGCCGATTCGCTGCGCGCCCAGGGCGCCCGGATCCTCGCCCCGGCGGACGTGCTGGCGGTCGAGCGGACAGGCGGTCGTGTCGACGTCAAGGTGCGAGCAGGTGGCGAGGAGATCTCGCTGGAGGTTGATCAGGTGCTGGTGGCCACCGGCCGCCGGCCGAACACCTCCGATCTCGGACTGGAAGCCGCTGGGGTTGCGCTCGACGCCCGGGGAGCGGTCGTGGTCGATGACCAGCTCCGAACCTCAAATCCCCGCGTCTTTGCCGCCGGGGATGTGATTGGAGGTCCTCAGTTCGTCTACGTTTCGGCCTACGAGGGGGCTCTGACCGTCGACAACGCCCTTCTCGGCGCTGACCGTAGTGTTGACTTCACCGGGCTTCCAAAGGTCACCTTCACGTTGCCGCAGGTGGCGTCGGCCGGACTCACCGAGGCGCAGGCCCGCTCGGCCGGCCACGATGTGGTCACCTCGGTGCTTCCCCTCGAGGCTGTCCCCAGGGCGTTGGTCAACCGCGACACCCACGGACTGGTGAAGCTTGTTGCCGAGGTGGGGACCGGCCGGTTGCTCGGTGCCTCGGTGGTCGCCGACGGCGCCGGCGACGTCATCCAGGCGGCGGTGCTCGCCATTCGGCATGGGCTCACCACTGACCAGCTCTCCGCCACCTTCCACCCCTACCTGACCATGGCAGAGGGGATCAAGCTCGCCGCTCAGACCTTCACCCGGGATGTGCACAAGCTCTCCTGCTGCGCGGCATGAGCGCGGTCCTCGATACCGAGCGTCCAGTGGCCAGATGGGTGCCTCCCGATCCGATGGGACGGACGCTGACGGCGAAGTTCTTCCGTGCCCTGGGCGACCCGACCAGGCTCGGGTTGGCGGAGTTCTGCGCCGAGAAGGAGCGCACGGGCGCCGAGTGCGTCAGCCACGCCGGGCTCTCCCAGGGCAGGGTCTCAGCCCATCTGGGCTGTAAGGTCTCGTGCGGCCTGCTCACTCTGCGCCGGGCAAGTCGGTTCGCCCACTACCAGGTCACCGATCCCAGGGTGTTGCAGCTCCTCCGCATCAGCCAGGAGATGGTCGCCGCCCAGGCCGTCTCGATTGCGGTCTGCACCAAGGTCAGGCCCGCACGGTGACGGCGGGGCGATGAGCAAGGGCCGCCAGCATCAACTGAGCTCACCGGGCAAGGCCGGGGGGGCCTCGTCCCGCCCGGTCTTGCCCGGTCCGGAACCCGAGGATCCCCCGACTTGGGGCAACCCCCGCGAGGCTGTCGCGGTCTGCATCCATCGGCCGAACCGTCGCCGCGTCGCGTTGATCGCCCTCGTCGTGGGGACCCTGCTTGTGGGAATCAACCAAGGGCCGGTGCTGGCGGCCGGAGATGTTGGGTGGGCCATCTGGGTCCGAGTGGGGCTTGACTATCTGATCCCGGCCTGCGTGGCCACCCTGGGCCTGCTGTCAGGGTCCCGGCGGCGGCGGTCCGCGACGAATCGACGGATGAGCTGCGAGGCGGCTAGAGGCAGGCCCGAGGACCCAGCATGAGGGGCGCGCCGAGCCCCAGGTCATCGGGCCCAAAGGTGGTCGGGTGGAGCATCAGTGGCTGGCGCCCGAAGGTCCTGAGCGCGCTGGAGAGGACCACCGCACACCGCCCCGGGTGGGCGCACCGCCCGCGGCGTGGGCCGGAGCCCGACATGCTCGACTATGCCGCAGTAGCGGGCCCTACCAGCGGGCAGGCGGTTGGCCTGAGCCTGAAGCGCTACCAGGTCGGCTCGCAGAGCCACGAGTTCAGCCAGGCGCTGGTCTATGTCGACCACTTGGCGGTCCAGCACCGACAGCACGTAGGCGCATGGACGCTCGCCGCGCGCCTTGAGCGCGATGATCTCGCGTATCTCCGTCAGGGACAGACCGAGGCGCTGGGCGGTCTTGACGAACGCCAAGCGCTCCACATCGTCCTCACGGTATTCGCGGTATCCCGAGGGCCGGCGCGCCGGCTCCGGGAGCAGGCCCATCCCCTCGTAGAAGCGCACGGTCCTCGGATTGACCCCGACCCGGCGGGCTAGCTCCCCGATGCGCATCAGCCGACCGGGGCGTAACCCACCTCGGCCAACTTGGCCCGTAGGTCGGCTGCGCTGACCGCCGTCTCGTCATAGCTCACCTTCACATCGTTGGTCTTGGCAGACGGCGCCACCCGTAGCACCCCGTGGACGGCGGAGAGGACTTGGGCGATGGTGCGCTCGCAGCTCTCGCAGTGGATCTCCTCGACCAGAATCGTCACGGTCGTAGTCATTCAGGGCCTCCTCAGGCTGGCCAGTCGTCCTGCTTGGAACATACAACCTTCCCCCGGATAGAAGGTCAACCCCGGCTGGTGAATCAGCAGAGCCCGGATCGCTGGGCTTGACATTCCATTCGAAGGCAGGGTTTACGCTCGCGGCAGGAGGCAACCGCCGTGAATGATGCCACGACTTCTCAGCAACCCACCGACGACTGCCCGGTCGAGGTGCCGGGCACCGACTCCTGGCTCAGCGGGCGCGTGCGCGTGAGCGGAGATGGCCGGGCCCTGCTGCAGGTCAAGCTCGGCAATCTGCACTGCAGCTTCTGCGTGTCCACTATCGAGAAGGCGGTGGGCCGTCTCGAAGGCGTGGAAGCGGTCTCAGTCTCGATCGCCCATGAGGAGGGTCTCGTCACCTACCGTCCCGCGGTGGTCGGCCCCCAGCGCATCGTCGACACCTTGCGGGCAGTCGGCTACTCGGTGCGCGACCCGCGCAAGGTCAGCATCTTCGAGGACGAGGAGGCCGAGATCCGCGCCGAGCGGGACCGGTTCCACATAGGCCTAGCGCTCACCTTCGCCACCTTGGGATTGATGACCGACTACTGGGCGACCGGCCAGCCTCTGTCGGTGACCTGGGGCGGGCGCACCTTTGCCTACGGGCCGTGGCTAATCTTGGGAATCGCCATCACCATGATCTTCGTCGTGGCCAGGCCAATCCTCCAGATGGCACTGGGCAGCCTTAGGCGGGGAATCTTGAACCAGCACGTCTTGCTGGAGGCGGGTGCCTTCGGCGGGCTGCTGGGTGGCCTGCTCGGACTCTTCCTTGCCCCGGCGGTCTTCCCCCCGGGAGACTTCCTGTCGGTGTCGGTGTTCATCACCACCTACCATCTGCTCTCGGGGTATGTGTCGTCGCTGGTGCGCGCCCGCTCGACCCGGGCGGTCCGACATCTGTTGGACCTGCAGCCCGACACCGCCCGGGTCCTGCGCGACGGGCAGGAGATCGAGCTGGCACTGGCCGAGGTGAGACCAGGCGACCAGGTCCGGATCCGCTCCGGGGAGCGGGTGCCGCTCGATGGTCGGGTTACCTGCGGCACCTCGGCGGTTGACGAGTCCATGGTGACCGGTGAGCCGATCCCGGTCGACAAGTCGGCAGGTGACCCGGTGATCGGCGGCTCGGTGAACCAGGCTGGCACCCTGACTGTGGAGGTCACGAGGGTCGGGGAGGACACCTTCCTGGCCCAGGTGGCGCGTCACATCGAGGAGGCCAGGGCCCTCAAGCCGGCCCTGATTCAGCTGGTCGACCGGCTCCTGATGGCCTTCGTGCCCGCGGTCCTCGGCGCCGCAGCCCTGGCTATCGTCGTCTGGATCCCCGGCGCCTGGTTGCTGACTGGGAACCTCGACGTGACACGGGCTATCTTCTCGGCGCTCGCGGTGCTGGTCATGGGCTACCCCTGCGCCCTCGGCATGGCGACCCCCCTCGCCATGATGCGGGGTGGGGGCATGGCCGCTGAGCGGGGTATTCTCATGCGCTCGGGGGAGGCCTTTCAGGTCTTCCAAGACATCGACTTGGTGGTGTTCGACAAGACCGGCACCCTGACGTCCGGCAAACCGATGGTGGCTGTCGTCGTGCCCGTGGCCGGGGCGAGCGAGGAGGAGCTGCTGCTGCTGGCGGCTGCTGCCGAGGTCGGTTCCCCGCACCCGCTGGCGCGAGCCGTGGTGGCGGCAGCGGAGGGCCGTGGACTCCAGGTGCCCGACGCGGACAACTTCCGGAGCCAGAGCGGCCAGGGAGTGTGGGCCACGGTGGAGGGCCGCAAGCTCACCGTGGGCAAGCCCGGGTGGGTGGAGGCTGAAGGCGCTGAACTCGGGCCGCTCGACCGGCGTCGGGAGGTGATGGAGTCTGAGGCGTATACCGTGGTGGCCGTGGCCCGCGACGGCGAGCTGCTCGGACTGCTCGGCATCGCGGATAGCGTCAAGCCCGATGCCGCGGAGGCGGTGGCACGGCTGCGCTCAGCTGGGATCACTCCGATCATGGTGACCGGGGACAACCAGCGCACCGCCATGGCCGTGGCTGCGGAGGTCGGCATCGACTTGATCCACGCCTCGGTCCTGCCCGAGGCCAAGGCCGCTATCGTGCGCGACCTCCAGGCCCAAGGTCATCGCGTGCTGATGGTGGGCGAAGGGATCAACGACGCCCCGGCCCTCACCCAGGCCGACATCGGCGTCGCCATGGGAGCGGGCACCGACATCGCCATCGAGTCCGCTGACGTCGTGCTCGTCGGCAATCGCCTCTCCGCGGTGGCCGACGCCAGGGAGATCGGGAGCAACAGCTTCCGCAAGACCAAGCAGAACCTCGCCATCGCTTTCGCCTTCAACGGGCTGGGGGTGCCCCTCGCCGTCAGCGGGCTGGTGGGCCCGGTTTGGGCGATGGTGGCGATGGTTTCGTCGGTCACCATCGTGCTCGCCAACTCCTTCGGGGCCCGCCTGGGCAGGGGCCTTGTGTTCGACATCGGCCGCTTCCTGGGCCGCTCGGGACTCTCCACTCTGGCCCTGCTCCGACCGTCCGATCTGCGCCGGTGGGCCTGGAGCCCCAGGGCTGCCGCTCTGGCCGCCATCATCGGCTTAACCTTCGGACTGGGGGAGGTCTGGGTGGTGGTCCTCGGGGCGCCCCTGGTGGGGCGAGGATAGGCGTCCCAGGCGGGGGGGGTGTCCCGGCCAGCCGGGGCCGGCGGGGGTATTGGCTCACGTCCCCTGGCGTCGGCGCGGCCGGTCCAGGCGCCCTGGCTCACGGCCCTTGGGAGCGACGGTCTGGACCGGATGGACCCGCCGAGCCACCGGCGCCAGGGTAAGGCTCGGCAAGAGGTGTCCTGTGGCCACCTCCTCGGCCGCTGGGACCCGTTCGACGTGAGCGTGGGGATCCGAGTTCGCCTGGCCGAGCGCCGCATGTTCGTCAGTCCCGACCATGGGCTCGCTCCTGGTCCCCGCGGCGTGACCGTCTACTGGGGACGGACTTGGCCTGAACCCATGGTCTAAATTGCCACCATGCTGGGTCTGAACAGGCGGGGGCGCTCAGGGGGATACCGGTGGTCACCCCGGCGTACCTCGCAGAACTCGGTCGGGTCGCGGCAGCGGCGGGCGGGAATAGTCGGCTCGTCTAGCGCGTTGCCATAGCGTGGGTCAGACGTCCCCGCGTTTTGGGAAGGACCCCGAGGTGCTGTTTGCCCGCCATGTCGTGCCCGAACTCGAGGTGCTCCTGCGTGTTGCCCTTGCTCTCACCGGGGAACCCGCCGACGCGGAGGATCTGGTTCAGGAAACGCTTCTGCGGGCATACCGGGCGATCGACCGATTCGACGGGCAACACCCCCGGGCCTGGCTGTTCACCATCATGCGCAACGCCCAGCGCGGTCGGGCTCGCCGCCGCCGCCCCTCGCTGCTGGCCGAGTACGCCGGAGCCGATCTCATTCCAGACCTCTCCCGCAACCGCCAGCCCGAAGTGGTGGTGCTCGACCGAGCCCTGGAGGCAGCTGTCGTCGAGGCGCTCGCCCTCCTGCCCCACCGGCTGGCCCAAGTGGTGAGGCTCGTCGACGTCGGCGGGCTCTCTTACGCGGAGGCCGCCCAGGCGCTCGGAGTCCCGGCCGGCACCGTGATGAGTCGCCTCCACCGCGGCCGGGCGCGCATCCGGGAGCGGCTCGGCCAGTCGGGCCTGCTGCCGTGGGGGGAAATGTGATGCGAGCATGGCGGCGCCGCCGGGCTGACCGGCCCGCCTGTCAGCAGGTGCTGCGGATCCTGCAGTCGTACCTGGATGGCGAGCTCGATGCCGACAGCGCCGCCATGGTGGCGGCCCATCTGGCTGAGGATTTCCGCCGGTGCGGGCTGGAGGCGGAGGCCTACCGGACGATCAAGGCAGCTCTCGCCAAGCAAGGGGCCAAGGTCGATGCCGCCACCCTCGAGCGGCTGCGGAGGTTCCCTCTCGATGTCAGCGGAGGGCGGCAGCCATGACCTGTCTGCCCCGGTGTTCCGGCCGAACCGCACGCGCTCTCCCGGAGCCCTAGCCCCTGCCGTACTTTCGGACTGCGGCGTCAACTGGCGGAGGTCGAATCTGCTGGCCGGGGCGGCAGGCGGAGGACCATGTCGATGGCGTTGGTGGCCAGCGATCTCGCCCCGGCCAACTGGGGCGCCAGCGCACCGATCGGTCTGGCGGCTGCAACTCGTACCTTGCGGTACCTCGAAGCGATCTGCCCGGTTGTGACGCCAGCCTCAGCCCTGGCCGACCGCTCGGCGCCTGGTTCTGGTACCGACAGTGGAGAGACCCTCACTCCACGCCGTTCAGCCCGGGCACTTTCCAGCGTCGACCACAGAATCTCTGCAACTCTAAGCGACTCTAGGCGGAACGTAGCCGAGCGCTTGGGGGACCGAAGTCGCCAAGGGGGACGACCGCAGGGGCCGGGACGTGGCGGTGGAAGCCGCGCCCGAGGGACACCCATCTGGGCCGGCGCCCAGGCGAAGTCGACTAGGGTTGCGCACTGGTGCCCTGACCGGACGCCGAGGTGACGCGGGCGTCCTGGAACTGGCCACGCACGGACACTGGGACGCGGGCGTTGGCCTTGCGGCCCAGGGCCGGCTCGCGGGTGGCCAGGCCCTCCGCCTAAGTGACCGTTCAATGTAGTGGTGCCTTCTTGGGGCGACGGGACGAGCGTCTCACCTGCACGGTGGGCTCGCACCGCCCCGCAGACCGGCCTTCGGTGGCCGATCTCACTGGGCCGCCGCAGCCACCGTTCAGTGCTCCAGCGACCGCGCGTCTGAGCTGGTGACACGTGCGCAGCAGGCGGTCCGCCAGCGGTTTCCAGCGCCGCCGATCATCCCAACCACTTGCAACGAACTGCGGATGGAATATCTGGGCGCCCGGAGGAGTTCCTCCCAGTGCATGGGAAGAGCAGACCCCGACGCGCTCGATGTCTACTGGAGGCCCGGGTGCCCCTACTGCGCCACTCTGCGGCGGTCCCTTGAGCAGGCCCAGGTGGCTGCCCGTTGGCATGACATCTGGCAGAGCGACGTTGATCGGGCGCGGGTCGTTGCGGCAACCGGTGGGGATGAGACCGTGCCAACCGTCTTCATCGGCAACACGGCTTTGGTCAACCCGCGATTTCCAGAGCTGCTGGACGCCATCCAGCGGCAGGCGCCGCACCTCGCCGCTCAAGCCCCACTGGGCGCGGGCAGGCCGACCGCGCTGCACCTGCTGCAGTGGGTGGCCGTAGGCGCGCTCATCGCCACCAGCTTCAGCCTCGACTTGACAGGGCACAGCGCCGCCAGCTGGGGGGTGGACCCGGTCGCGGTCGCGGCCTGGTTTGGGCTGGGCCGGCTCTGGCGGTGGGACGCCAGGCGCAGAGGAGCCAGTGCCAAACCATCCCCCTCTGGGGTCCCGCCGAACTCCAGCCGAGGGCCGTTGTGATCGTGCGGCAGCCGGACACCACCTTCGGCGCGGGCCCCGTCAGGTGTTCCGACGGGATCGCCTCCCCCGGTTCGCCTGCCGGGCGTCGCGGTCAACACGAACGCGAGTCTCGCCGCCGATGAATTCTCAATGCGCACCGGCGGAGGATGCATGCCGATAGTCCCGCTTCCCGGCAGCCCGGCTCCGCCGCTGGACCTTCCCCTCGTGGGTGGGGGGCGGTTCCGGCTTACGGATCAGCATCCAGCCACCTTCACTTTGGTGGTCTTCTATCGGGGCTGGCACTGCCCCATCTGCAGGGGGTATCTCGCTCAGCTGGATCGGGCGGTGCAGGACCTGGGCGAGCTCGGGGTCGCGGTGGTGGCCGTCAGCGGCGATACTGAGGAGCGGGCCCGCCAGAGCGCCTCAGCGTGGCATCTGTCGCAACTGGCTCTCGCCTACGGCCAGACGGTGAACTCGATGCGCGAGTGGGGACTGTTCGTCAGCCGGGGCGTCAAGGAGCCCGAGCCTGCGCTCTTCGCCGAGCCGGGGGTCTACCTGGTTCGCCCCGATGGGACCCTCTACATGGTCATCCTCAACTCCATGCCGGCCGCGCGCCCGCGGGTGGATGACCTGGTTGACGCGATTAGCTTCTTCGTGGCGGAGGCCTATCCGGCCAGAGGCGAGGCATGAGGTCCAGGTTTGGCCCGTTGTGAGCCGGGGCTCCGATGGTGGGACATGGGTTTGGCTGGCCTGGTAGTGAGTTCCGTAGCAGCTTCCCCACGCCCACTTTTCTCGTCCATGTCGCAACGCCCCCTGATCGTTCGCCCGGAGTCGAGCCGTGCCTTCACGGACCAGCTGCTTCTGGAGCTGGCTCAGAGCCGGTGGTCGGCGGGAGGCTGGGCCCGGTTCCTCGGGCGCAGCCTGGTGCGCTCGGGAGAGCAGGCGGTCCGGCACCCCCGCGCATCCCTGGAGCTCGGCGGCCTGGCGGTCGGATTGGGGTTGGCCGGCCACCGCCGGGCGGCTCTGCTCACCTGGCTCATGGGGATCACCCACCTCGGCCTGCTGGGCGAGCAGGACCTCTTCCTGGGATGGGCCAACCGCCTCAGCCTGCTGCGGGCGAACCTGCCCGCGCTCCTGCCCCATAGCCGGCTGGCCGCCCCGCTGGCTCTGGCCACCGACTACCTGGACGGCCAGGTCGCCCGGCGCAGCCGGGTGACGGCGTTCGGCGCCTACGCCGACGGCCTTTCCGACAGCGTGTTCTGGAGCTGGTTCCTCTTCCACCATGAGCCGTCCCGATGGCTGCGGGCTTTGGCTCTCGGCCTCTGGACGCTGCCCGCCGCCGTGATCACGGTCGCCTACTTCAAGCGGGGCCGGACCCTGGACTACCCCCGGCCCCAGTGGTTCCGGCAGCTCTCGGTGGGCTGCCAGCTCCTGGTGGCGGCGCGGGCGCTGCGCCGCCCCCAGCGCAGTCCCCGATTGAGTTCATCACCACGAGTATCGGCTGCAACCAGCATGGGAGTGATATGACCGAGATCCTCGCCGCCACCAGCACCAG
>JAKABA010000012.1 GCA_021802115.1 bacterium
TCGGCCTCCTGGCCGTGGTGGCGATCGCAGTGGGGATGGGCCTGCGCCAGGGCGAGATCCTCGGCCTTCGGTGGCAGGACATCGATCTGGAGCGCAGAACGCTGAAGGTGCAGCGGGCACTCCAGCGTGTCGACGGACGAAACCAGCTGGTGGACCCCAAGACCTCCAGGAGTCGGCGTACCCTGCCAATGCCGTCCCTGGTCCACTCGGCGCTGCTGCAGCAGCGCTCGGACCAGGATGCCGCCCGCGAGCTGGCCGGAGCGCTTTGGGAGGAGGAGGTCCTCGGTCTCATCTTCACCACCGCGTTGGGCCGACCACGCTGCGGGACGGCCGTCACCCACACCTTTCACCGGCTGCTGGCGGAGGCCGGCGTGCGCCAGCGGACATTCCACACCCTCCGCCACTCGGCAGCCACCCTCATGCTGGCCGGCGGCGTCGACCTGAAGACCGTGAGCACCATGCTGGGGCACAGCCAGATCGGGCTCACGGCTGACACCTACGCCAGCGTGCTGCCCGGCCTGCAGCGCGAGGCAGCCGCCAGGATGGACGCCATCCTGGCCACGCCAGCAACTCCAGCCGGCTCCTCCACAACTGGGGTCAAAACTGGGGTCAACGAGACCGCAGCGACATCCAAGGCCCTGAAATGGGAGCGAATCTGATCTCAAAAAGTGGAGCCGACGGTCAGATTCGAACTGACGGCCAGCTGTTTACAAAACAGCTGCTCTACCACTGAGCTACGTCGGCTAGGCCGGTCCAGTATAGAAATCCTTGCAGCCGCACTACGGTCGGTGGGTGGGGAAGTCGAACTCGCGCTGTCGGGCCACCTCGTAGAGGAGGATTGATCCAGCCACCGCTGCGTTCAGCGAGGCCACCATGCCCCCCATGGGGATCGACACTAGCTGGTGGCACCGGCGCCTGGTTAGCTGGCGCAGGCCATCCCCCTCAGATCCGACCACAATGGCCAACGGTTGGCGAAGGTCCGCCTGGTCGCTCTGGATGCTGCCCTCCTGGTCGAGCCCGACCACCATCAGGCCCGCGTCGGCAAGCTCCTGCAACGTCTGGGCCAGATTGACGACCCGCACCAGCTGGAGGTGCTCAAGCGCCCCCGCGCTGGCCTTGACCGCAGCGGCTGAGGCCGGAGCCGTGCGGTGCTTGGGAAGCACCATCGCATGCACCCCCAGAGCCTCGGCGGTCCGAGCCAACGAACCCAGGTTCTGAGGATCCTGGACGCCGTCGAGGCAGAGCACGAGAGGCGGCCAGGTCGGGCTCGCCTCTGTGATCAGCCGCCGCAGGAACTCCATTCCGGGCAGCTGCCGCACATCAAAGTATGCGGCGATGCCCTGGTGATGCTCGGTGTGCGCCACATCACCCAGCTGTGCTCTCGGAACCACCTGGGGGCTGACTCCAGCCACCCTGGCCGCGCCCACAATCTCGGCCACCCGCGGGTCCTGAGATAGGTCCGGCGCCAGAAGTAGGCGGCGTAAGCGACGACCGGCTCGCAGCGCCTCCAGGACCGGATTCCGGCCGTACAGCACCTCCGGCATCAGACGCGATGCCAGCGACTTCCGTCCTTGGTGTCTTCCACCTGGATGCCCAGCGCCAGAAGCTGATCCCGCAGCTGATCCGAGCGGGCGAAGTCGTGATCGCGGCGAGCCTGGGCGCGGCTCTCCAGCAGCGCGCTCTCGGCCTCCGTCAGATGGTCTTCCACCGCCGCCAGGCGTTCGATCACCCCCAGGCGACTGTCGACCGCGCGCAACGCCTGCAGCGCCGCCTGGCAGCCCACTCTGCCTGCCTGACCCAGGTCGAGCAGCCGATTGCCATCTCGGAGCAGATCGAAGATCACAGCGATGCCATCTGGCAAGTTGAGATCATCGTCCAGGGCCGCCTCGAACAGGCCCTGGGCCCGCTGGGCCGCCGCCGCCAGCGGGTCCCCGGCACTTTCTTTGGCGGGGCCGAGCGCCAGGCCCTGCTCACATCTCCGCCAGAAGTTGGCCAGCCGCTCGACATCCTTCTCGGCAGCGCTGAGCCACTCCTCCTGGAACTGCAGGCGGTGGCGATAGTGGGCGCCGGTGAGAAGCAGATAGCGCACCGCCAATGGATCGTGCCCACGCTCCAGCAAAGCCGAAAGGGTCACGAAGTTACCTAGCGACTTGGCCATCTTTCCACCCGCCACAACCAGATGCTCGGGGTGAAACCAGTATTTAACAAAGACTTTGCCGGTGGCTGCCTCCGACTGAGCTATCTCATTCTCGTGGTGAGGAAACTTATTGTCGACGCCCCCGCAGTGGATGTCGAAAGTCTCCCCCAGCTTGTCCATCGACATGGCCGAGCACTCGACATGCCACCCTGGCCTTCCCCAGCCGAATGGCGACGGCCAGGCGGCCAGATCACCCTGCTGCCCCTTCTTCCAGAGCACAAAGTCCCGGACCGCCTCCTTGGGCTCGTACTCGTCGGCATCGATGCGTCCGCTGGCGCCTGCGACCAGGCCTTTGGTGTCAAGGTGCGAGAGTCGGCCATAGTCTGGGAACGAACTGATCCTGAAGTACACGGAGCCATCGCTCATGTAGGCGTGGCCACCATCGATCAGCCGCTGGATCAGGGTGATCATCTGCGGGATGTATTCGGTAGCCCTCGGGTGGAAGGCGGCCGCCTCGACTCCCAGCAGGGCAAGGTCGCGCAGGAAAGCGTCCAGGTAGGGCTGAGTGAACTCGGCCAGGCTGAGCCTGGCCGCGGCGGCCTTGGTGATGATCTTGTCATCGACATCAGTGATGTTCATCACCTGAGTGACGCGCAAACCGTGCGCCTCAAGCTGTCGGCGCAGCAGGTCCTCCGCCAGATAGGTGCGCAGATTGCCAATGTGGGCTCGATCGTGGACCGTGGGCCCACAGGTGTACATGCCCACTCGGCCTGGATGCAGGGGCACGAAAGGCTCAACCAGGCCGCTCAGGGTGTTGTAGAGGCGAAAGCTCACGACCACCAATGTTATGGGGCCGACTGTGACTTCGACGCCGCCAAGGTGGCGATTGCGAGAGCCGCCACCCCCTCGCGGCGCCCGGTGAGCCCCAGCCCATCGCTTGACTTGAGCTTCACCGACACAGCCCCCTCGGGCAGTTCAAGAACCTCTGCCAGGGCCTGGACCATGGCTCGGCGGTGGGGTGCGAGCCGAGGCGCCTCGGCGATGACAGTCCCATCCACACCCTGCAGGACCAGCCCCTCGGGGGCGAGCATGGCGACCACCTGGGAGAGGATCGCGGTGGACGCAACTCCGCGCCAACGCTCATCCTCAGAGGGGAAGTGCTCCCCGAGATCACCGAGCCCAGCCGCACCGAGAATGGCGTCCGCGATCGCATGGCAGAGCACGTCAGCATCCGAGTGGCCGACCAGCCCCTGCTCGGAGGGGATCTCCACTCCGCCGATCCATATCGGGCCCGGTCCGCCGTAGCGATGGACGTCCACGCCCAATCCGACCCCTGGCACCCGTCGGCCGGTCAACGTTGGTACCGCTCGGGCGCAGCCAGCCAGCTACGCAATGCCATCATGTCCTCGGCCCTGGTCAGCTTGAGATTCCTGAAGTCTCCCAGCACGGCCGCGACCGGCTCATCCAGAGCCATCACCAGGGCGGCGTCGTCATCAGCCTCCAAGCCCACCTCCGACGCCCGCTGGTGAGCTCGCAGCAGGAGCTGACGTGAGAAGGCCTGGGGCGTCTGAATCGCGCCCAGCTGATCGCGGGCCAACATGTCGACCAACCGCCCGTCCACCACCCGCGCCGTCGAGTCGGTCACCGGGACGTACGCCGTCGCCGCGCCTACCCTCCTGGCCGCCACCAAGACCCTGGCCAAGAGCTCCGCACTCACCCCCGGGCGAGCCCCATCGTGGATCAGGACCAAATCGCCTGAGCAGGCTCGCAGCCCGTTCATGACGGACTCCTGGCGGCGCGACCCCCCCGCCACGCAGCGGCAGCCCAGTCGTGGCGCCACCTCGGCGCTCACCTCCACCACCCGGCGGTGATCTTGGGGATCCGCCGCCACCACCAGCTCAGAGATGCCGCTCGTAGGATCGCCGAGGGCGCGCAGGACCCAGGCTAGCACCGGCTGGCCACCCAGCTCGGCCCAGAGTTTGGCCCCCCCAAATCGCGTCCCGCTGCCGGCCGCCGGGACGACCGCGCTCACGGCCGGCCTGCCGCTGCCCTTGGTCAATGGGCGGCGCCACCGGCCGACCGCGTTCTGCGCCCGCCCCGACGCGTGGGCGGGGGTACCTCACAGGGGCCTTCGAACTGGGTGAACACCATCCGGCCGGAGGCGGTCTGGATCACGCTTCGAACGCTGACCTCCACCCTTTGCCCGAGATGATGTTGGCCTCCTTCCACCACCAGCATGGTGCCGTCGTCCAGATATCCAACCCCCTGTTCCGGCTCCCGGCCCTCCTTGACCACATCGACCTCCAGTCGCTCCCCGGCGACCAGCGCGGGGCGCAGCGCGGTCGCCAGCTGGTTAAGGTTGAGCACCCGCAGACCGGCGATCTGAGCCAGACGATCCAGGTTGAAATCGACGGTGAAGATGCCGGCGCCCTCCTCCCGGGCCAGGCGCACCAGCCTCCCGTCCACCTCCGTCATGGACGGGTAGTCAGTCTGGGGGAAACTCAAGTCCAGCCCACTCAGGGACCGCAACTCCTCCAGCATCGCAATCCCCCGCCGTCCCCTGGCCCTCCGGATCGGGTCTCCCGAGTCGGCAACCGCCTGGAGCTCGTCGAGAACGAACTGCGGAATCAGCAGCTGGTAGAGACAGAAGCCACCGCGGGCCAGATCCAGCAGCCTGCCGTCTATGACCGCGCTGGTGTCGACAACGACCTTGGCCAGCGGGGGCCCGCTAGCTCCCATGGGCAGCCCCATGAGGGAGATGTCCCGCCGTCGTCGGCGGCCCACACTGAGTCCCAACGGCACCAGCACCGCCGCCACCAAAACTGCCACCATCCAGCCGAGGCCATAGGGCAGCCCACTCGCGATAAGAGCCACCAGGGCCGCGATGGCGAGGGCTACCAAGACCCCGACCAAGAGCCCGACCAACTCCGAGAACGGCAGCGTGGCCAACTGCTCTTCGGCCCAGAAGTAGGGCCGGACGCTGAGGTTGGGGCCGAGAATGTATCCCACCACGCAGCCGAGCCCCAGCCCCATGGCCAGGCTGATCACGGCTCCCTGCCAGGTTTCCAGCGGCCCCCTCACGTTCTGGACCAAGATGGCGCCGTACAGGATGCCGGTCACAGACCCCACGCACATCCCGACCAGACTGGCGATCCGGTCGGGACGGGCGTGCGGATCCGATGGTGAGATCGCCGTCAGCCATCTCACCCGCGAGCCGGAGGCGATCTCCTCCGGGCGATCAGGCGGGAGCGCCGCCATCGCCGCCACCGGACCCGGCGGCTCCGGCTCCCGCGGTCTCCACAGCAGTCGTCTCCTGCTGGATGACCTCGTCAGGCGGCGGAGGCCCAGGCACCACATGGGTCCGGACCTTGCCTTCCTCCACATCGATGGTGACCAGATCGCCCATCGAGAATTGGGTCCGCAGTAGCTCGTCGCTGAGAGGGTCCTCGATCTGGCTCTGAATCACTCGGCGCAGGGGCCGAGCGCCGTACACCTTGTCAAACCCGAGCTCCACCAGCTTGTCCTTCGCCTCATCGGTGACCAGCAGGCTGAGGCCCTGGCGCTTCAGGTGCTCGCGCACCCGAACCAGCATCAGCTCGACAATCTGGCGAGTCTCCTGCTGGCGCAGCCGGTGGAAGACGACCACCGCGTCCAGGCGGTTGAGGAACTCCGGCCGGAACGCCCGCTTCAACTCGTCGGTGATTCGCTCCCGCATCTTGGCATGCTCGTGGTCCTCGCCGTCGGCGCTGGTGAGGCCGGTCTGGAAGCCCATCGAGATGTTGGAGCCGACTCCTTGAATGCCAAGGTTACTGGTCATGATCACGATCGTGTTGGCGAAGTTGACGATCTTCCCCTTGGCATCGGTCAGCCGGCCATCCTCCAGGATCTGCAGCAGCATGTTGAAAAAGTCCGGATGGGCCTTCTCGATCTCATCGAAGAGGACCACACTGTAGGGGCGCCGACGCACCGCCTCGGTCAGCTGGCCGCCCTCATCGTAGCCGACGTATCCGGGCGGAGAGCCCACCAGCCGTGCCGTGCTGTGACGCTCAGCGAACTCCGACATGTCGAGCCGAATCAGGGAATCCTCACTGTCAAAGAGGAAGGCAGCCAGGCTGCGAGCCAGCTCCGTCTTGCCCACCCCAGTCGGGCCCAGGAAGATAAACGACCCGATCGGGCGCTTGGCGTCCTTGAGGCCCGCACGGGCCCTCCGGACGGCCTGACAGACCACCTTGACCGCCTCGTCCTGGCCGATCAGACGACGATGTATCTCAGCCTCCATCCCCAGCAGGCGCTGGGTCTCGGCCTCAACCAGCCGGCTCACGGGGACTCCGGTCCAGGACGACACGATGTCGGCGATGTTGTGCTCGGTGACGGTGGCCACCGTCCGACCCAGCTCATCCCGCCAGGCGGCCTCCTCGCCTGAGTACTCTTCCTTGAGCTGCTTCAGCTCGATGTCGATCTTGCCCGCAGCCTCAAGGTCATGCCCGTCGACTGCCTCCTCCTTGCGCGTCTGCAGCGAGCGGATGTGGCGCTGCTTGGCCCGGAGCTCGGGCGGCGTCGTGGTCAGCTTCATGCGCACCCGGGCACTGGCCTCGTCGATGAGGTCGATAGCCTTGTCCGGCCAGGAGCGGTCGCTGACATACCGCCCGGACAACTCCGCCGCCGCCTGCAGAGCGTCGTTGGTAATGGTGACCCGGTGGTGCTGCTCATAGAGGCCCCGCACCCCCGAGAGGATCTCCACCGTCTCTTCCAGCTTGGGCTCGTCAACGTACACCGGCTGAAAACGGCGCTCCAGAGCGGCATCCTTCTCGATGTACTTGCGGTACTCGTTGAGAGTGGTGGCGCCGATGCACTGGATCTCGCCTCTGGCCAGGGCCGGCTTGAGGATGTTCGCGGCGTCGATGGCACCCTCGGCGGCACCGGCCCCAACCAGGGTGTGCAGCTCGTCGATGAAGAGCACCACTTCGCGGGAGGACCTGATCTCGTCCAGGATCTTCTTGAGTCTCTCCTCAAACTCGCCTCGGTACTTGGTGCCGGCCACCAGCGCGCCCATGTCCAGGGTCAGGACCCGCTTGTTGGCGAGAGCATCAGGGATCTCCTGATTGACGATCGCCTGGGCCAGGCCCTCGGCGATAGCGGTCTTGCCGACCCCCGGTTCGCCGATCAGGGCGGGGTTGTTCTTGGTCCGGCGGGAAAGGATCTGGACCACTCGCTCGATCTCCATCTCACGGCCGATCACGGGATCCAACTGGTGCTTTTCAGCCAGCTCGGTGAGGTCCCGGCAGAACTGATCCAGGAGTGGAGTCTTGGTGGTCTTCTTGTGCTCGGGGCGCGCCTCATCCTCGACGCCCTGGTCCTTGAGCTGCGCGTCCAACTCGGTGCGGACCTTCTCCAGGTTGGCGCCCAGGTCCTCCAGCACATGGGCGGCAATCCCCTCACCCTCGATCAGGAGCCCCAGCAACAGATGCTCGGTCCCCACGTAGGTGTTGTTCATCCGCTTGGCCTCTTCGAAGGCAATCTCGATCACCTTCTTGACCCGGGAGGTGGGGATGATCTGCTGCACGATGATCCGCTCGTTACGCCCGAGGACCGACTCGATCGTGGTGCGCACCTTGTCGATCTCGACCCCCAGGTTGGCCAGCACCTTGGCCGCCAAGCCATCACCCTCGCGCAGCAGACCGAGCAGGAGGTGTTCTGTGCCGATGTACGAGTGGTGAGACTTCTCCGCCTCGTCCTGGGCCAGGGTCAGGACCTTCTTGGCCTTCTCCGTGAATCTCTCAAACGGATACAAACGAATCTCCTAGACCCCGACTGGGGCAACGTCCAGGGGCCGAAGCTCCTGGACCTGGGCTGGGACGGGTCTTGGGTCAACCTCCGTTCCGATCACAAACGCATTATGCCCAATCGGAACCGCTCGAACCGGATCGCCACTTGGAGTCCGCCCCGTCCAGGCCTCCTCGGCGCCGCCCTCGGGCCCGCCTGAAGCGGTCGCCCGAACTCGAAGTCCCTCTCCGCCGACCGCTGGCAGGCGCCTTGGCCACGTCAGCGGACGAGTAAGTACCTCGCCACCGGCGCAGAGCCGGTGGGAGACCCCAGGCGCGTCCAGGGTCCGCCCCAGCGCCGGATGTCCGGGCGCCAAGCGCCGTTCCGTTCCGCCAATCCCAACCCCAGTCGTCGGCCGCTGGTTGAGCGCAAGCCACCGCGCAGCGGCGGGCACAAAGCCCCACCCGGCGTCGGACGCCGGCAGGGTCACCTCCAACTGGTCACCCCCGCCGCCTTGGTCTGCTTCCGGGCTGGCAGGGCTGGCTGTCACGGCCCTGATTCCGAACTAGCCAAGGCGTGGAGTTGAGCCGGGGTCCGCAGGCGAGGCCACAGTCACAGCCGGCGCCGGTGCCGGCGGCCAATGCTTTGCCGCCCGGTGCGTGGGATCTCCCCGCTGCCTGTGCTCCGCGATCACCTGGCGAAGTGACTTCCGCGATGCCGAAGTTACTCCGGGTCGCTCCCAGCGGTCGGGTCGTCATCCGCCACCGGCGCCTCGGCCACCTCCTCATCGGCGGGAGGCTGGTCGCCGTCGACAGCGGCAACTTCGATCTCGGCCAAGTCCAAGGCGGCCACCGCCTGGCCGTCAGCCGGCGCCTCGGTGGCCTCAGGTTCGGCCTCGGGCTCGTCGCCGGCTGGTCCCGGCTCCGCCACAGATGTGCTTTCGCTGGCGTGGGCTGGCATGGGCTCGTCGTCGGAGTCATCAGGCTCGTAGTCGGCGGCGGCGGAGTACCCACCATCGCCCTCGTCGGCGGCGATGTGATCAGGGCGCGGCAGCAGCTGCCGATAGGAGAGCGAAATCCGACGCCGACTGCGATCCGCCTGCAGAACCACAACCCTGATGTTGTCGCCCACCCTCAGCACGTCCTCGGTGCGCTCAACGTGCTCCCAGGAGAGCTCGCTGATGTGGAGCAATCCCTCTACCCCGTCGGCGATCTGGAGGAAGGCTCCGTACTTCTTGGTCTTGGTGACGACGCCCTCGATGATGGTGCCCGGTGGGAAGCGGGCCTCAATGCTATCCCAGGGGTCATCGCTCATCTGGCGCAGGGAAAGGGAGATCCGAGAGAGCTCGGGATCTAGCTTGATCACCTTGACGGTGACTTCATCACCGACGGCCAGCATGTCCGATACGTTGCTGACCCGGTCCCAGCTCAGCTCGCTGATATGGATCAGGCCGTCGGCGCCGCCGAGGTTGATGAAGGCCCCATATGAGGTCAGCCCGCTGACCCGGCCGGTGACCACATCGCCGACCGCCAAGCGCTCGAAGAGCTCCTCGCGCTGGCGAGCCCGGTCCTCATCCTGGGCGGCCCTTTGGCTGACGATCAGTCGGTTCCGCTTACGGTTGACCTCCAGGATCTTGACCATGATCTTCTCGCCGACCAGGTCAACCAGGTTCCCGGAGTGCGTCCTGGCCACCTGTGAGCTGGGAAGGAACCCGCGCAAACCCATGATGTTGACGATCAGGCCACCCTTGTTCTGCTCCTTGACCTCGGCCTCCACCCCCTCGCCGTTGCTCTCCTTCTCGGCCGCCTTGGCCCAGATGCCCTCGGCACGGGCGCGCCGCAGGCTGAGAACCACGTTTCCGTCCTCGTTCTCGGACTGCAGGACGTAGACCTTGATTCGGTCACCCGGGTTAAGGACTACCGGATCCTCGGCCCTACCCGTGAGCTCCCGATTGGAGATGACTCCCTCCGACTTGGCGCTGATGTCGACCAGAACCTCGTCGGGGTCGACCCGGACCACCGTCCCGTCGACGATGTCCCCATAGGTCAGTGTGCGGATGGAATCCGCACTGGTGCGTAGGTACTCCTCCATGGAACTGTAGATAGTCAGTTCCTCGGCGGGCGCGGCAGTGGCAAGCTCGGCCAACGGGCTAATGGATCCTCCGGAATGATGGACGCCTGGGGTCCCAGAACGGCGCTCCAGTGCGGGCGAGAGTATAGCAGTGCGACCGCCGTCCGCCGCCACTGGCGCTCACTCTCCGATCCGCCACAGCGGTCGGGCAGCCACATGGGTGCGGATGGCACACTGGGATCGACAGAGCTGGTATCGGTCGCGGTCGCCTCGCTGTGACCGAGCCCCGTTTGAGGAGTAACACCTTGTCCACAACGCCATCCCGCACCGTCTACGAGTACCGCGAGCTCGACAGCCTGGACGAGGTCAACCGTCTGGCCCGGGAGGAGGGTTTCGACCTCCTCCAGGCCGTGGCTTCGACCTCCGGCCTCCGCTACATCGTGCGTCGCGCGGAGGAGGCCAGCCAGGGTCGGCAGGCCGGCTTCTCGGTCCCTGCCGAGACCTGAGGCGGGCGCTAGAGGCGGTCTTGCCCCCGGGCTGGGGAGGTGGCCAGCTCGCCCAGAACTCCGGTGTCCAGGAGGCGAACGCCGCCCACCCTGGCCGCTAGTATCAGCCGCGACGAAGGGTCCGCGTCCACCTGTGGCGCAAAGCTGACCGGGTCGACCACGGCGGCGTAGTCGAGCTTGGCTGCGGGCTCGGACTCGATGACCCGAGCAGCTAATCGGGTGAGCTGCGGCCCGGACCTGGAGCCATCGGAGAACGCCAGCCCAGCCTCCCGCAGGGCGCGGTTGAGGGTGAGCGCCGCCTCCCGTTGGGAGCGGTCGAGGTAGGCGTTGCGCGAACTGAGGGCGAGGCCATCTGGGTCCCTCACCACTGGACACACCACCACCTGCGCGCCCAGATCGAGGTCTCTGGCCAGCTGGGTCACCAGCGCCGCCTGCTGAGCGTCCTTCTCGCCGAAGAATGCGGAGCAGGGACCGGTGGCGGCAAACAGCTTGGCTACCACCACGGCGACTCCCTGAAAATGCCCCGGGCGGAAGTGGCCCTCCCAGCGGTCGGCACCGGCCGCGTCCACCGTGATCGAGGTGGCGAATCCACTTGGGTAGACGGCTTCGGTGGTGGGCACGTAGGCGGCATCCACGCCGGCCGCCGCCAACAGCCGCAGGTCTTCGTCCCGGTCCCGAGGGTAGCGCTGATAGTCGTCGCCCGGTCCGAATTGGAGCGGGTTGACAAAAATCGAAACCACCACTCGATCGGCTGCCGCCCGAGCCGCGGCCACCAGGGCCAGGTGGCCGCGGTGCAGGGCGCCCATGGTGGGAACCAACCCAACCCGGTAGCCCTGGCACCGCCAGGCCTGGGCCAGCTGACGGAGCTCGTCGGGAGTCGTCAGCAGGATCGGCAGCGCCGGCTCCTTGCCCGCCTCACTCATAGCTGAAATGAGCGCTGGGATACTCCCCGGACTCCACCGCCTCGCGAAAGCTGGTGGCGGCGGCGATGGTGGCCTCCCCGAGTTCCGCGAAGCGGCGCACGAACTTAGGCACCGGACCCACGGTCAACCCCAGCATGTCGTGGATCACCAGCACCTGGCCATCGCAGTTGGCCCCCGCCCCGATCCCGATGGTCGCGATCGGACTGGCGACGGTCAGCTCCGCCGCGAGCTGGGCCGGCAGGCCTTCCAGCACCACCGAGAAGGCACCGGCCTGGGCCAACCCCAACACCTCCTGGCGCAGCTGCGCCGCAGCCCCTTCACCGCGCCCCTGGACGCGGAGCCCGCCCATGGCATGGACCCGTTGTGGGGTGAGGCCCAGATGCCCCATCACCGGAATTCCCCGAGCCGTGAGGTGGGCGACCACCTCCAGCATGGGACCGCCACCCTCCAACTTGACCGCCTGCATACCGGACTCCTTGAGCATCCGCCCGGCGCTACGGGTCGCCTCGTCCAGCCCGAGGTGGTAGGAGAGGAAGGGAAGGTCGCCGACCAGAAGCGCGTGGTGGGCCCCTCGGGCCACCGCGGCCGCGTGGGAGAGCATGTCCTCCAAGGTCACAGGGAGGGTGTCGGGCCCCCCGTCACGGAGCCGGTGGCCGAGCATGGTCCCCCCTAGAGAATCCCCCACCAAGAGGATGGGAATGCCGGCCTGGTCGAGCAGGCAAGCGGTGGTGTAGTCGTAGGCCGTCAGCATGGCGAAACGTCGCCCGTCCGCCTTCCAGCGGGCCAGGTCCGTAATCTGCACCGGTCTGGGCTTGGAGTCAGTCATCGTGGGGAACTCCTCGGTGAGGTTCTGGAGCCGCTTCAGCGGCCAGGGCAAGAATCGAGCTGTACAGCCCCCCCAGGGCGGCGTCGAGCCCGGCCAGGGCCTGACGGTGGAGGCCGGTGGTGGCATCGTCGGCGCGGGTCGAAGGCCCGGTCAGAGCGGCCCCAGGTCCAAGCCGGCGCACATTCTCGGCCGCCAGCACGAGCAGTTGGCGGAGCCCCGAAACGGCCTGGATGGGTGCTCCCGACGCCGCCATGGCCCGCTCCGCCTGCTGCTCGATCAGGACCGGTAGGACGCCGGCGATGGCTGCCGCCGCGTGGTAGAGAGCCCGATCCGCGCCATCGATGCGAAAGTGCACCAGGCCCAGCCGGGCGGCGATCGCCTCGAGCGCCCCGGCCGCCACCGAGTCCCCGGCTATTGACGCGTAAGCGCCTTCGAGGCTCGCGGGCTGCCCGTCAGGGATGGGAGCCAGCGGGTGCAGCACGCCGGTCGCAGCGCCGATTCGCGCGCAAGGGGAAAGTAGCTCGGGGCCATGCACCCCCGCGCAGTGAGCGATCACTCTGCCCCTCAGGCTCGCGCCCACCGGCAACAGTTCGACCAGGGAGTCGGCCACCCTGGCCAACTCAGCGTCGGGCACCGCCAGAATGGTGACCCGGCACTCAGCCGCCACCTGAGCCGAGGTCGCCGCCACCCGAGCTCCCACCAGATCGGCCAGCCCAGCCGCCGCGGCCATGGTGCGCGACGCGATCAGGACGGGCGGCGCGCCCCTCTCCGCCAGCCTCCTGGCGAGGGCGCTCCCCACTCGGCCGGCGCCTACGATGCCAACTCCGTCGTCCGTCTCGGTCACCTCAGGGATCCAAGCGGAGCGAGGTCTCACCACCGAATGGTGCCTCGCTGCGAGTGTAGCCGAACGGGCCCGGGGATGATCTGATCACGGCTGGGACCTGGCCGGCCCGGCGCTTGGGCGGCGTGGGCTCCGGCCCGCCAAGGGGACCTCATGTCCAGACCCGGTGCCCACCACAAGCTCCCACCAAGGCCGTCACGGCGAGCCAGACGGCTCACATGCCAGCTGCGGTCGGAGCCCCTTCTTCCACCTGCTGGATCACCTCGTCCATCTCGCTGCGCTCCATCGACTCCACCTCGATCAGATGGTCGGCCAGAGCCTGGAGCGTGCCGCGCCGCAGGGTGAGCACCTTTTTCGCCGTCAGGTAGGCGTTGTCAACCAGGGAATGGACCTCCTGGTCGATCTCACCCGCCACCTCCTCGGAGTAGTTGCGCTGCTCGCCGAGGTCACGTCCGAGGAAGACCAGCTCCTCCTTGGTGCCAAAGGCGAGAGGCCCAAGCTTCTCGCTCATGCCCCACTCGGTGACCATTCGACGCGCCAGCTTGGTGGCCTTGCTGATGTCGTCAGATGCGCCGGTGGTGATGTTGGCGTCGCCGAGCAGGATCTCCTCCGCCACCCGGCCTCCCAGCATGCCCGCCAACTGATCAGTCAGTTCCACCTTGCTCACCAGCACCTTGTCGTGCTCGGGCAGCTGCATGGTCCAGCCGAGCGCCATGCCCCGGCTCACGATGCTGATCTTGTAGGGCGGGTCGCAGTGGGGAAGGCTGCGCATCACCAAGGCGTGGCCCATCTCGTGGTAAGCGATCACCAGTTTCTCCTCGTCGGAGATGCGCCGGGACTTGCGCTCGGGACCGGCGATGACTCGGGCGATGGATTCCTCCAGCTCCGCCATCCCAATCACCTTCTGGTCGTGGCGCGCGGCCAGGATGGCGGCCTCATTGATGAGGTTGGCCAAGTCGGCGCCGCTGAAACCGATAGTCTGACGGGCCAGGACCTCCAGGTTGACCGCGGGATCCAACGGCTTGTTGCGCGCATGAACCTTCAGAATCGCCTCGCGGCCCCTGAGGTCCGGTCGGTCCAGGGTCACGTGCCGATCAAATCGTCCCGGGCGCAGCAGGGCCGGGTCCAGCACATCGGGGCGGTTGGTGGCCGCGATCACGATCACGTGGGTGTTGGTTTCGAACCCGTCCATCTCCACCAGCAGCTGATTGAGGGTCTGCTCCCGCTCGTCGTGGCCACCGCCGAGCCCGGCTCCCCGTTGCCTCCCCACGGCATCGATCTCGTCGACGAAGACGATGCAGGGACTGTTCTTCTTGGCCTGGTCGAACAGGTCGCGGACCCTGGACGCCCCCACCCCGACGAACATTTCCACGAACTCCGAGCCGGAGATGCTGAAGAACGGAACCCCCGCCTCGCCCGCCACCGCCTTGCTGAGCAGCGTCTTGCCAGATCCTGGCGACCCCACCATCAGCACCCCCTTGGGGATCCTGGCCCCCAGGGCGGTGAAGCGATCAGGGAACTTGAGGAACTCAACGATCTCATTCAGCTCCTGCTTGGCCTCGTCCACGCCGGCCACATCGGCGAAGGTCACCTGGGGCTTGTCGGCGGCCACCATCCGGGCCCGGCTGCGGCCGAACGACATGGCCTGGTTGTTGCCACTCTGACTCTGCCGCATCATGAACCAGAGGAATCCCAGGATCACCAATACGATGATGATGTTCGGCAGGATCAGGGTGAGGAACAAGTTGTCACTACTAGCTGCTTGGGTTGTCCAGTCGGTGTAACCGTAACGGGCGAACAGCGCTCCGGGGTCGGTGCCCTCCACCACCGACTGGTACTCCTTGCCGGTGGTGGTCCACCACTGGACCGGGGAGCCCCCGTTGAGAACCTGGGTGCGATGGCTGGTGGCGCTGCTGATTATGGGGGCACCCGCCGGCACCGGCTTGCCCTGGGCCTGGAGCTGATAGTCCTGGAGGGCCTTCTGGAGGGTTCCCGCGGGAGCGTTCGGTACGGTCGCGCTGGGCGCCATGTGCCAGGCGATCAAGGCGATCGCCAAGATGGCGGCGAAGATGACCACGTAGGCAACGGCCCGTCGCTGTCCTGGCATTGGGGCGATTGTATCGAGAAAGCGGTAGAGACCTGGCGCCGGAGTTCTGGAGCCGGCGCTGAGCAGAGCGGGTGAGTGCCTCTGACCGCTCATGACCGCTCAGCGCTTCGGCGATGGAGACCGGGGCAGATCACAGGGCCACTGGGCGGCAGCCGGGCCCCGAGTCGGCCGGCGCGCCGGCACTGCCGCCAGGGGCCATTCGAAGAAAGAGCCAGGGCCGGGCTCCACCTTCCGCTGCGGCGATGGGCAGGCGCCGCTGGCGACCAGGCCACCACGCAGCGCCAGCTGGGTCGGTGCCATCCCACCGTGGGCGATCAACCCTATGGCGGGATCAGTCCTCGCCCATCGGCTGGGTCCAAATGCGGCCGCCAACTCCTCCCGACTGACCATGGCCCGCGGGGAGCCCAACCGCGGCTCCAAACTCGTCCGTCCGCAAACTTGGCGTCAGCAGACGAACCAGTGGCGGTACCTGGATTCGAACCAGGGACAACTCGGTTATGAGCCGAGCGCTCTAACCCCTGAGCTATACCGCCCCAGCCACGCGGCGCTCAGACGGGAGCGTTGCGGCGCCAAGATTCGAACTTGGGACCTTCGGGTTATGAGCCCGACGAGCTGCCACTGCTCCACGCCGCCAGCAGATTGTAACGGAACCTGACCCATCCGTCAAAACCACCTCGCCCACGCACCCTCTGGCGGGCTGCGCGCTCAGAACTTTGATGCGGACCAGTGGCCACCACCGTCGGTCGTGGTCCAGAGTGTGTCCGGCGGCCCGATCCAGCGCCCGACAAACGGCGTCTCGAAGCCGAGGAAGGTCGACTGCGGAGTGGTTGGCGTGATCTGGGCCTTGACTCTGACCGCTACCCGCCAGCTCTGGCCCCCGGTGCTGGTCTCCACCATCTCCACGGCCGGGCTGGCCACGAAGAGGGCCTTGGCGCTGGTTGCCGAGAGCTCGCTGAAGATGCCGGAAGTCAGACGCGGGAGCGGCTCCATGGGTCCGAAGCTGGCACCCTGGTCACTCGACACCGTGACCATCTGGGGGCCCACGCCGGTCCGGGAGCCGCACAGGGCGGCCAAGACTCCTCCCGGCGCCGCGGCCAAGGTGCTCGCCACATAGGCCGGATGCTTGGTACGGGCGCACGGATCCAGATGTGCAGTCCAGGTGGTGCCGCCATCGGTTGACACGTAGAGCTGGGCCTGCTGGCTCCCCGCTCCGGCTGCTGGATTGCCCAGAAAGGCGGCGTAGATGTCGTGGGAGCCCTGCCTCAAGAGGTCCACATTGCCATGATTGACCGAGGTCGGCGGGGTGAACAAGGTGACCCAGCTGTTCTGGCCCAGGGCCGCCCGGTCGATGCTCCAGTCACAGGGCCCCGGGCAGCCGCCTTGCGAGAAGCTGACCCGGACCGCGCTACCGCCGCCAACCTTGATCGCGCTGGCTTGGCGCCCTGGCTGGATGGCCCACGAGAGGCCGCCGTTGGTGGTCATGGAAAAGGGGCCTCCGTCACTGGCGAAGGCGTAGCCGACATCGGCATTGGCAAACCGGATCCGGCTGACCTGGGGAACCCCGGCTGGGCATCCCACTGGGGCTGCCTCCAGAAGACAGTCGTGAAGGTCGGTCACGGTCACCCAGTGCTGGCCCCCGTCGGTTGTCTCCATGACCGTGACGCAGCGCTGGCCGAGGCAGCCCGGGGCGACTCCCAGAGCCCATCCCTGATTGGCACTGACCCAGGTCATGTCAACGGCCTGGAACCCGCTCGCATTGGCGCCGGGATATGGCGCCGACCCAGCTGACGTCTGGGGAGCGGCGCTGACTCCGGAGGCGGAGCCGGCCGGGGAGCCGCAGGCGGACAGCAGCAAGGCGAGGGCGACCAGTAGGGGTAAGCGACGTCTCAGGGCGGGCACGCTTGGGGAACGGTACAGCGCCGACTATGGGTACGGAAAGGCCCGGCGAGAGTTAGGCAGTCGAACCGGGCCGCGCTCAGGCCAGGCCGAGCACCCCCGACGCGATCAGCTCGACGGAGTGGCCCACCTCCTGCACCCCCTGCTCCGCTGGGGTCGGTCCGGCCACCGCCGCGGGACTCTCGATTACGTACACCTGCTGCCCCGGTGCCGCCAGGCCCTGGGCCCTAGCCAGCTCACTCTGCCACGCGGGGGAGCTGGCCGCTGCGAGCTCCTGGCGCTCCGCCCGAACCTGGCCGTTCAGGGTCAGGGTCTGGGCCTGCAACTGCACCAACTGCTGCCGAAGCGCCTGGTCCGAGCGATGGCTGGAGTAGGCGGCCAGGCCGATCCCGGTTGCCAGCACGGCAGCCACCAGCATCATCACCTGCCAGGACGCCAGGCGATGGGATCGCCGAAACAAAATCCAGCGAATGCGCGCTTCGCGGACCAGCCCCGCACCGGGGCCCCGGACCTCAGCTCGAATGTGGTTGAACGTGGGCAAGAACTCGGCTGCATCAGGGGTTGACCTATGGGTCAACTCACCGGTTACGGAGTATAGGCGTCCCAGGCTGCGGTGGGAAGGGCCACGGTCACGCCACCGAGCCGTTTGACCCGCCCGGATCCCAACTCTGGTCGCCCGCTTTCGGGCCGGGCCGGGGCCCGTAGTCGCCTCTCCGGAAGGGAGATTGGCACGGCTTCCGTCACTCCGGAGGGGGCCCAGGGTCCGGGGACGACGCCAGGCGCTCGCCCTGGCGGTAGGAGTCAGCCCACTGCCCGGCGACTCTGCGCAGGGCGCCCTCTGGATCGACGTGTAGTTGGCGAGCCGCGGCCACCAGCACCCAGAGCAGCTCCCCCACGGCCCGGTCCGGATCCCCATCATCGGTACCTTCCAGGTGCGCCCGAAGCTCGCCCAGCCGCTGCCCCAGCTCGGCCACTCCCGGCAGCGGCGGACCGGCCACGATGGCAGCCCGAGAGGCCCGGCGCTGGACCGAGGCGGCCAGAGCGAGCGCCGGCAACACAAGTGGAACCCCGTCCAGGGCCGAGGTGCGCTCCGGCTTCTCGGTGCGCTTGAGCGCCTCCCAGTTGCGCAGCAGCTGCTCCTCACTCTCAACGGTGGTGCCGCCGAAGACATGGGGGTGGCGGGAGATCATCTTGTCAGCGGCGCGAGCTGCCACCACTTCCAGGTCGAACCCGTCCTGCTCGGCGGCAATGGCAGTGTGCATGGCAACCTCGACCAAGAGGTCGCCCAGCTCCTCGGCCAGCTCCTGCGGATCCCCGTCCTCCACGGCCTGGATGGCCTCGTAGGTCTCCTCGAGGAGATACGGCAGGAGGCTGGCATGGGTTTGAGCCCGATCCCAGGGGCAACCGTCGGGGCCCCGAAGACGAGCCATGACCTCGAACATGCGAACCAGCTCGGATCGGGCGCCATGACTCATGTCGGGGCCACCTCCAGGGCCGCTTCTACCCGCATCGCCGCCGCCTGGCGCAGGGTGCCCATGAGCAGGTCGACCCAACCATTCCCGGCCGCCTTGGGGTCCAGCCGAAGACGATTGGCACTGACCTCCAGGACCCGCTCCGTCCCCCCCAACTTGGCCAGAGAAAGGCCATGCCCGGGCTCGAACCGCACCGTGACCTGGCCATGGTCAGATTCCACCGCCAGAGCGCCGGCCGCGGCCGCCGCCAGGCGTACCCGCAAAGTGACCAGGAGATTCTCGACCTCCTCGGGGCGGGGGCCGAAGCGCTGGCGAAGGTTTCTGGCGATCTCCTCCAACTGAGGCTCATCGGTGGCTCCGGCGAGCTGCTGGTAGACCCGAAGTCGGAGCCGCTCATCCGGGATGTAGCGCGGTGGAAGCAGGCTCCGCAGCGGGAGGGCCACCGACACCTGGGCCGGCGACTCCGGCAGTTCCTGGCCCTGGGCGGCCAGCACCGCCTGGTGCAGGAGGTGGTTGTACATCTCCATGCCCACGGCCGCGATGTCTCCGTGCTGCGCCTCCCCAAGCACGTTGCCGGCCCCTCTGATCTCCAGGTCCCGGAGCGCAAGCGCGAAGCCGGAGCCGAGGTCCTGAAGGTCGGCGACGACGTCAAGGCGCTTGTCCGCTTGCTCGGTCAGGGACTTGGCCGGGTCGTACAGGAAGTAGGCATAGGCGCGCTGCCCGGAGCGGCCCACCCGTCCCCGTAGCTGGTAGAGCTGGGCCAGCCCCAGGCGGGAGGCGTCGTCCACCACCAGGGTGTTGGCGTTGGGGATGTCGAGCCCGTTCTCAATGATGGTGGTGCAGCAGAGGATGTCGAGCTCCCCCTGGCTGAAATCCACCATCACCCGGGCCAGCTCCCGCTCGTCCATCTGGCCGTGGGCGATGGCGACCCTGGCCTCGGGCACCAGCTGGCGAAGGAACTCCACCTCGCGGAGCATCGACTGAACTCGGTTGTGCACATAGAAAACCTGCCCCTTGCGGGACAGCTCGCGGCGGATCACGTCCTGGACCAGCCCCGCTTCCTTGGCGGTCACGTAGGTCCTGATCGGCAGCCGCCCCTCCGGCGGCGTCCGGATCACCGAGAGATCGCGGATTCCGGCCAACGCCATGTGCAGGGTGCGAGGGATCGGGGTGGCCGACAGCGACAGGATGTCCACCGCCGTGCGCAACTGCTTGAGGCGCTCCTTCTGCATCACCCCGAAGCGCTGTTCCTCGTCCAGCACCACCAAACCCAGCTGCTTAAAGCGCACATCCTTCTGAAGCAGGCGGTGGGTGCCGATCACGATGTCGACGCTGCCGTGGGCGAGCCCGGCCAGAACTGCCTTGGACTCGTCCTCCGTGCGCAGCCGCGAGAGCTGTTCGACCACCACCGGGAAGGCTCGCAAGCGATCCTGGAAGGTCAGGAAGTGTTGTTGGGCTAGCACCGTGGTGGGCACCAGGACCGCCACCTGGTAGCCCCCCTCCACGGCCTTGAAGGCCGCCCGGAGGGCGATCTCAGTCTTGCCGAAGCCCACGTCACCGCAGAGCAATCGATCCATCGGCCGGGGCGATTCCATGTCGCGCTTGACGTCCTCGAGGACCATGAGTTGGTCCCTGGTCTCCTGATACGGAAACGAGGACTCCAGCTCCTGCTGCCAGCGCGTGTCCTCCGGGAAGGGATGCCCCTGCGCCTCCTGGCGCCGGGCGTAGAGCTCGACCAGCTCATCGGCAATCTCATCCACTCGCCGGCGCACAGAGCGCCTGGTGCGCTCCCATTCGCCGGACCCGAGGCGGGAGAGCTGGGGACTCGCGTCCGCCCCGCCGACGTAGCGCTCGACCCGGTCAAGATGCTCGGCGGGCACGTAGAGCTTGTTGCCATCGGCGTACTCCAGCTGCATGTACTCCCGCTCGCCCTGGTCATCGCTGACACTACGCATCCCCACAAAGCGCCCCAGACCGTGGTCCCGGTGGACGACGATGTCACCCGGCTCCAACTTGAATCGAAACAGGGACCCATCGGGACTGGCACCACCCGCCCGGCGCATCCGGCCGGCCGCGCTGGACTCGGCGCGGTGCACCGACCGCAGCAGGGTCGAGGCGCGCCGCTTCTGAGCCCCAAAGAGGTCGGGATCGGCGATCACGGCAAGCCGCGCCTCACCCAGCAGCAGACCGCTGCGCAGGTCCCCCGGCCCAACCAGCAGCGCCCGCGGCGGGATCGCCGTGCCGGCCGCCGAGAAGTCCTCGCCGGCGGTGACTGCCAGCCCCCTCTCCTCGACCAGCTCGCGCACCCGCGCCTCCTGGAGGCCGAGCTGGAGCACGCTGCCACCGCCACTTATGAACTCCCGGGTCCAGGAATCGAAGGCCTGCACGCTGCCAGCGAAGGTGGGCGCCGCCGTCATGCCGGCATCGGTCACCAGTGCCGATCCCACCTCCAGCACCTCCCGCTCCAGGTCGAGCCAGGGAGATTGCCCCAAGCGCTCCAGAAGGTGGTCGAGCGGTGCCACGGCCAGGGGTAGGTCGGCTGGCAGTTCAGAGCGATCGACCTCGGCCCGCCGGATCGCCTCCACCTCCTCGATCCAACTGGCAGCCACCCGCTCCAGGCGTGGCCAGCCCTCCGTGATGAAGATGGTTTCAGCTGGCAGATGGGAGAGCAGGGTCTGGGCCGGGTCCGCCAGGAGAGGCCCGAGGCTATCGACCGGATCCGGCAGCCCGCCCTCTCGGATCACCTCAAGATCGGCCTGCCAGCGCTGCCGCACATCGTCTCGCAGACCGCTCAGATCCCAGCTCGAGAGGCGCTCCGCCGCCTCCGCCAGCGAGGCCTGGTCGAGCGAGAACTCGCGCGCCGCCATCAGGGCCACCGTGGCCAACTTGGCCCTCGACCCCTGGGTCTCGGGATCCAGACGCCAGAGCCCGGCGAGCCGGTTACCGTCCCACTCGGCGCGCCACGCCCGGTTGTCCAGAGGAAAGCAGTCGATGATGCCACCACGTCGAGCGAACTCGCCCGGCAGGGTCACAATGGACTCTTGGCGATAGCCGGCCTCCAGCAGCAGGCGAGCCAGCAGCTCGGGAGCAATCTCCGTGCCCGGCGCCAGCTCGGACAGCCAGGACCCGACCCACTGGGGTGACAGGGTGGGCCTGAGTACCGCCTCCGCCGAGGTCACGATCACCCGGCTCTGTCTGGACCGGAGGTCGCGCAGGGTCTGAAGACGGTGCCGCACCACCGCCGCGGCGGGCGAAACCCGATCGAAGGGCAGCACATCGGCCGCGGGATAGAGGCAGGCACCCTGGCCCTCAGATCCGAGCCAGGTGGCCACCTCCTGCCATGCCGACTCCGGCTCGGCCACCACCAGGCACACGGTCCGGTCCAGGAGCTGACGCGTCAGCACAGCGAGCAGTGGTGTCCCCGCGTGGATAACGCCCCCGATCCGCTGCCGTCCCGCCCCGGCGCCGGCCCAGGCAACCAACCCGCGGCCCACGGGAAGCTCCCCCATACGGGCCACAAGGCTGGCTGCCGCGACCCGCGCGGTCCCCCGGCGGGGCTCGGTCCTAGCCGGCACCAGCGGCCTCGCTGCTCGCCTGCGGCGGCAGCCGATTGAACTCCGTCATCGCCTCCTCAAGCCCCTTCTCGGAGATCACCAGCACCGCTTCAGCCGCCCTCGTGCACGCCAGCTCCAGGGCTTCCTGCTCCCGACCCCGCGCCCGCCCCAGCACAAACTCGATGGGATCTACTCCCGGAGGAGGTCGCCCGATTCCGATCCTCACCCTGGCGAACTGTTGAGAACGCCAGTGGCTCTGCAGAGAACGGATTCCATTGTGACCTCCGGGGCTGCCCCCAGCCCGTAGCCGAAGTCGCCCCAGAGAAAGGTCAAGGTCGTCATAGATCACGACCACCTGGTCCAGCCCAAGGCCGAAGTCCGCCAGCAGCCGCGCTCCGGCGATGCCCGACTCGTTCATGTAGGTGCGGGGCTGGGCGAGCACCAGTTCACGTCCCTGCCAGACCGCCCGGGCCACCCAGGCCGGGCCCCGGTAGTGGCCCAGCTTGCAGCCGAGCCGACCGGCCAGCTGATGGAGGGCATCGACCCCCACGTTGTGGCGCTGGTGCGCGTGCTCGGGACCGGGATTGCCCAGGCCAATGACCAGCAGCGGAGACTCCGTCACATCGGTGGCTGGAGGTCCGGCACTCGGGGCGGCACGACTCCCCGGCGGGCAGCGTCGCGAGCCAGAAGCTGCCGGGTGGCGGCTGTCATCCGCTCCGCCGCGGAGGGCAGATCGTGATCGTGGCCGAGCAGGTGCAGGAGCCCATGCACCGCCAAAAGGCGCAGCTCCGAGGGCGCATCGTCGCCGGCCGCGGTCGCCTGGGCCACCGCTGTCTCGACGGAGATCACGATGTCTCCGAGTAGCGCCGACGCTCCGGGTGGCATCTGGAAACCCGACCCCGGCTCTGCCTCCGCAGCGGGGAACGCGAGCACGTCGGTGACCTCGTCCAGGCCGGCGAAACGCTGGTTGAGACGGCGCACCTCGTTGGCGGCCAGCAGCCGGCAGGACACCGCCGACCCCTCCAGCCCGAGGTCATGAAGCGCCCGCTCCAGCAGCCCCACGAGGTCAACGTCTCGGGCCAGCTCGAAATCCGCGCTGGCGAGATGGCTGGAGAACTCGACTTCCACCGCCGCATCGGGGTCAACCGAGGCGGGCCCGCTCAGACCTGCTTGGCCCTCCGCTTGCGGGCCGCCATGGTCTTCTTCTTGCGTCGAATGCTGGGCTTCTCGTAGAACTCGCGCCGCCTCACCTCGGTCAGAATGCCGTTCTGCTTGATCTTCTTGTTGAAGCGACGAAGCGCGCTTTCGAACGACTCCCCTTCCCGCAGCTTTACCTCCGACAGTGGATCTCACCTCCTCACGACCGCAGCCGGCGGCCAGCTTGGCCACCCGGCGGGCCACTCTTGATTAGGATGAGATTGTATAGGTAGAGCCCGGGGAGGCTTGCGTCGTGCCTCTGGCCTGGCCCCTCATGACCACGGCCCGGGGAGACTCCCAGAGCCGCTCGGTCAGCGCCCCTGGCGTCTCGGACCCCACTTCCAGCGCCAGCGCTGTCCGGGCGATGACTGGCAGGGGCCCAACCTTGCTTCGCGGCAACCAGTCCGAAACGGGGTGCCACCGCCCCGGTCGCGAGGCCGCTTGCTAGGAGGTCCGGCCCGCCATGGCGGGCTCGAGGTGGCTCACCAGCAAGCGCGTGGTCTGGGCCGGGTCCTCCTGGAAAAACATGTGCCCTCGTCCAGGCAGCCACTCCACTCGCGCGCCCGGAATTCGCTCGGCGAGAAGAGCACCGTTGCCGGGTGGCATCACCAGGTCAGCGGTGCCGTGGAGGACCATGGTCGGCGCCTCGATCTGGCCCAGCTGAGCGCCTGTGTCGTGGCTCCGGATGGCGGCCCACTGCGCCGCGAAGACCCCCGCTCTGACCGGGTGCGTGGCCCGCCATCTGACGGCGTCCTCTATGACCTCGGGGTGCGCCTCGCGCCAACTGCGCTCATAGAGGACCTGGCAAGCGACCCGGTAGGCGAGCCCGGGCTCCTTGGCCTCCCCCCCCAGCAGGAGCCGCGTGTCGTTGGGATCGGCCCGCACCGCCAGCCGTCCACCGGGTCCGGTGCAGCCCAACACCAGCGCGGTCACCAGCTGAGGGTGGCGGATAGCCAGATGCTGCGCCACCATGCCCCCCATGGATACCCCGAAGACCGCAACTCCCTGGGGCTCAAGCTCGGCGATGACCCGAGCCGCGTCATCGGCCAACTGATCCATCGTGTAGGGCCCCGGGGTGGCGTCGGAGCCGCCTATGCCGCGCTGATCCAGCGCCAGACAGCGCCAGTGCTCGGCCAGGGCCGCAATGTTCCAGCCGAACGCATGGTGGTCGGTGCCCAGCCCAGGGATGAGCAGGAGAGGCCTGCCAGAACCCAGCCCGTGCACGGCCAGCCGCACTCCCGGCTCCACCTCGACCCGCCAAATCTCGCGCTCTGCTGGCCAGTCCATGCCTCCATGGTACCTGGGGCCGCTTGGGCAACCTCCCGCTCTCGCTCTATCGGGCCGCCGGGGAATAGACTCCCCGGGTGCCTGTCTTCTTCATCTCCAGCGATCAGGTGAGCCCCGCCGGCGAGGTGCGCATCGGGAGTCCCGACGCCTGGCACATAGCCCGCGTGCTCCGCTCCCGTCCCGGGGAGATCCTCACGGTCGTAGCCGATGACGGCAGCGAGTACGACGTACTCCTGGATCGACTCGCGGCCGACCAGGTCACCGGCAGGGTGGTGGCGTCAAGGCGGAACCGGCGCGAGCCAAAAGCCCAAATCCATCTGCTCCAGGCGCTGCCCAAGGGCACCGGGATGGCGGAGATATGCGAGCGCACATCGGAACTGGGGGTGCTTTCCCTCTGGCCGCTGCTAACTCAGCGGTCCATCCCCCTGCCGGAGCCCGCGACCGCGGCATCCAGGGTCCGCCGCTGGCAGACGATCTCCCGGGAGGCCGCTCAACTCGCTGGGCGATACCGATCGCCCGTGGTGCACGGGCTGAAGCCGCTCCTGGAGGCCGTCGACGTGCTCCAGGCCGAGGCTCCCGAGATTCAGCTCTTCGTCTGTCACGAGGACGAGCTCAGGCAGGGCCTGGCCACGGTCGTGTGGAACTGGGAGGAGCCCACCGGCATCCTGGTGGGCCCCGAGGGTGGCTTCGACCCCGAGGAGGTGCAGCAGCTCGCCGCCAGGGGTGCCAGACCAGTCTCCCTTGGCCCTCGCAATCTGCGCGCCGGGTTGGCCGGAGTCGTGGCCACCACCGTGCTGCTGGCCCGCTCCGGAGACCTGGAGGCGAGCGGAGGATGACCACCAGCTGGATCAGCCCCGGCGCCGTCGGGTGACTCTCCGTTTCGCGCGGGAGGTGAGGACGGGGTCGTACCTGATGCCCGACGCCAAGGGTGGCTTGCAGGAGGTGGGTTTGACGGTCGAACTTCGCCGCGATCCGCTCACCGGCAGAAGCGGTCGATTGGCCCACTTCCAAGGCTTCCACCTCCATCCCGCGGACATCAGTGAGGCGGTGGAGTCGAGCCGGGAGCGCTGCCCGTTCTGCCCGGAGCGGGTCCTGCAGGTGACCCCCTTGCTGCCGTCCGAGCTCGCCCCCGACGGGCGGATCCGGCAGGGGGAGGCGCTGCTCTTTCCCAACATCTCTCCGTATGACCGGCAGAGCGTGGTGGTGACCCTGACCAGAGAGCACTTCGTAGCCCCGCAGAGTTTCACGACCACCCAGCTGGCAGATGGCTTGGGGGCGGCCCGGCAGTACTTCCTGGCCCTGGCTCCGGCGCCCCGGGGCACCTACTCACTGGTGACCTGGAACTACATGCCGCTGGCTGGCGCCACCCAGGTGCATGCCCACCTCCAAGCGTTCTCCACCGACCGTCCGGGCGGACTCCTGGAAGAGGAGATGCGCCGCAGCCGGAGCTTCTTCCGCCGGCGAGGGCGGACCTTCTGGGAGGAGCTGATCAGTCAGGAGCGAGCCCTCGGTCAGCGCTTCCTCGCCGAGGGGCGCCACAGCGCCTGGCTGACCTCCTTCGTGTCTCGGAGCGTGATCTCCGATGTGATGGTGGTGTTCCCCCACCGGCAGTCCTTGGAAGAACTCTCAAGAGACGCGATTGAGGAGTTCGCCACCGGGCTGGTTGCCGCTATCCGCTTCTTTGGCGAGGAGGGCGTGGTGGCCTTCAACCTGGCCCTGTATCCCGCCCCGCAGGGGGAGGGCAGCGAGCACGCCTGGCTCCACGCCAGACTGTCGCCTCGGATCTACTTCATGCCCTCGATCCGGGGCTCCGACACCACCAGCTGGCAGCACCTGCTAGATGAGCCCTTCATGGTGCGCAGTCCGGAGGCGCTGGCGGAGCGGCTCCGGCCGGCGCTGGAAGCGGCCTTGGGCTGACAGCCCCGCCGTCGCCGAGCGGGCTTCAGGACGTCGGGCAGCCGAAGCTGCCTGAGACCGACAGGGATCCACTTCCAGAATTGCCTCCCACCGGCACCAGGGTGGCGACCAGGGTTCCCTGGACGAAAGCGGTGGTCGCCGGATCTCCGTCCAGGGTGACCCCGCCACTGGCTCCGGGGGCGGCGCCATACAGGGGACTGGTGGCGGTGGGCCCGACCTGCGGGGTCGAGTTCTCGAGCCCTCCCTGGCGCTGGCTGGGTGGCGAGTTGATCGACCAGGACCCCGGGCCCAGCCCGGGGTCGGAGATGTCCAGGGTGACCCAGTAAGAGCGGCCGGAGACCAGGCCCTGAAGCGCGACCGTCACGGTTCCATTGGCGGCGCTGCAGGAGATCCCTTGCAGCGAGGTCATGATGCCCATCACCGCTCCGGAGAAGCTGAGGTCAACCTGCTTCGCTGACGATGGCGACGCGCTCGGACTGGGCGCGGCGGTCGGCGAAGGGCTGCCAGGAGTGACGGTCTGATGCGGGCTGGCGCTGGAGTGAGCGCGCGGCGCCGTTACCGGGGAGCTGCCGCAGGCGGCCAGGCCCAAGGCCGCCACCACCGCCCCTGCCGCGGCCAGCAGCCCGGCCCTCACCGCCACTCCCGCCAACGCCCAGTCGTGAAGCAGGCCATCAGCAGGGCAACGCCCAGCGCCCGGTGATCGTTTCGGCCGTCTTCAAACGCAAACCTCTCCCAACCAGCTCGTGACCGCCAGCCCCGCCCAGAACCGGCCCGCCCTGCGGCCCGCGGCGAGCCGTCACTGTAGCTGCGGTGCCGCCCCGGCCAGGTCCCGACATGGCTCTCCAGCGCCGACCCAACTCCAATTCGCGTGACCGGCACAGAAATGGCCCTGGGGTCGAGCCCCGGGGCCACTCTCAACCGTTATCGCAACTGCCGTCAGCTGTGCGCCAAGCCCGCTTCCAGCACCTTCGATTCAGCGGCGGCGGGGCCGGCCGTCACGGCGATCCGCCGCGGTGCCGGGGCCTCCACGCGAGGCAGGTGCAGGGTCAGCACGCCGTTCAAGAAGCCGGCGCTGATCTCGCTCTCCTTGACATCTACCGGGAGGGTCAGCTGGCGCACAAACGAGTAGGCCGCGCGCTCCCGACGAAGGTAGGTCGACTTGTCGTCGCTGTCGCTCTCCAGCTTGCGCTCACCCCTGATCGTGAGAACTCCCTGGTCCGCCGTCACCTCCACCTCCTCGGGGGTGAAACCAGGAACCGACGCCTCGATCACAAACTCCTTGTCGGTCTGCTTGATATCTAGCGGCAGATACACGGTCTGCGCCGCTGCCGCCAGGTTGCGGGAGCCGACCGGGGTGGTGGTGGTCAGATAGGGTCCGCTGCCAAAGGCCTCGCTGACCCAACGGTTCATTTCATTTTGCATGTTGAACAGGTCACTCCAAGGATCCCAACGAGCCATCTTCAAGACCTCCGTAAGCGCCGCTTTCACCAGCCGTTCTGGGGGGATCGCCCATCCCTAACCCATGCTTACCCAGGGCTAGGGAGCGCTAAACCGGCCCTGCCGGAGGGCCGGCGTCAGATCCCGATGGCGTCCTTGATGTGCTCGAAAAATCCCTTCCGCACTGGGTGGGGCTTGCCATCAGGCGGGGAAAGCTCGCGCAGTAGATGCCGCTGCCGATCGGTGAGCTTGGTGGGTATGACCACGCGCAGCCGCACCACCTCGTCGCCGCGGCGCCCGGTGCGGGGATCGGGAGCGCCCTTGCCGGCGAGACGCACCTGCTCGCCATATTGCGTCCCCGGTTTCACCGTCATCATGGCCGGACCGTCGACCGTGGGCACCTCGATCGTGTCACCCAGGGCCGCCTGCGAGACCGTGATCGGGCACTCATAAATGATGGTCATACCCCGCCGGACCAGCAGGTCGTGCGGTCGCACCGTGATCACCAAGTAGAGGTCACCGGCGGGCCCGCCGCGGGGCCCCGCGGCGCCTTCCCCGGGAACCCTGACCTGCATCTCGTTGTCCACCCCAGCGGGAATCTGGACCTCGATGGACTTCTTCTCATCAACCAGTCCCTGTCCGTGGCAGGTTGGGCAGGGTGACTCCACCACCTGGCCCTCGCCATGGCAGCGGGGGCACGGCTCTACCGTCACCATCTGTCCGAGCAGCGACTGGCGCACCCTCTGAACCTGGCCGCGGCCCTGGCACTCCTTGCAAAAGGTGGCCGATGTACCCGGCTTCGCGCCGGTGCCAGAGCAGTCGGAGCAGGCGGTCGGCTTGGTGATCTCGAAGGTCCTGGTGACCCCAGTGATTGCCTGTTCGAACTCGATGGTCACCTGGAGCCGGAGATCGGAACCCCGCCTTGGCCCCGTGCGCTGGCGCTGAACACCCCCGCCCCCGAAGAACATGTCGAAGAGGTCGAAGGCAGACTGGAAGTTGAACGCGCCACCCTGGGCGTAGCCGTCGTCGACCTGGCCGAAGGTGTCGTACCGCTGCCGCCGCCCCGGATCCGAGAGGACCTGATAGGCCTCGCCGACCTCCTTGAAGCGCAGCTCGGCCTCTGGGTCACCCCCATTTCGGTCGGGGTGCAGCTTCATGGCCAAGCTCCGGTAAGCACGCTTCAGCTCCTCGGGGCTGGCGCTGCGCTCCACGCCGAGAACCTCGTAGTAGTCCCGCTTGGTCTGCGGCATCAGACGGATGTCTCTGGATCTGTCGGAGCCATCTGCTCGGCCTGGGCGCCCGAGTCGACACCTGCCTCTGTGGCAAGTGGACTCGCAGGCAAGGCGGACTGGGCCACCGTCACCTGGGCGGGTCTCACAACGCGGTCATGGACCTGGTACCCGGGCAGCAACTCGGTCACCACGACATCCCTGGCCACGCCTTCGGCCGGCACCGTCGCCACCGCCTCGTGCAGGCGAGGATCGAAGGGCTGCCCCACGGCGGCGATCCGCCGCACGCCCTGAGAGGCGAGCGCTTCCTCCAGCTGCCGCAAAGTCAGCCTGAGCCCCTCGGAGACCCCGTCACTGGCCTCTGCGTCAATGTGGGCCACCGCGCGTGCCAGGTTGTCGAGCGCGGGCAGGATGGCCTTCAGCAGCGAGGCCGAGCCATAACGGGCCAAGTCCTGGGTCTCCTGCGTCTTACGACGCTTGTAATTCTCGAAGTCGGCTGCCAAGCGCTGGTAGGCGGCCCTGGTCTGCTCCAGGTCCAGAGTCAACTGGGCCACGCTGGGAAGCTCCGGCGTGGTCTCGACACTCGGCGGCGCTTCCTGGTCTCCCGCCGCTCCCGTGGGCTCGGCGCTAACTTCAGGGTCATCGTGGTCGGCTGGCATCTCCGTCTCCTGATCTCAGCTTAAGTTCACGCCAGGAGCCGGCCCAGGGCCTCACCGGTGAGCTGCGCCACCAGTTGCAGCCGGGCAGCCACCTGGCCATAGCGGATTCTCGTCGGCCCCACGACTCCGATGGTGCCATAGAGGTGATCGCCAGCTCGGTAACTGGTCAGCACCAGGCTGCAATCTCGAAGCTCCTGCAGGCTGTTCTCGTGGCCGATGACTACCTGCATGCCCACCTGAGGAGCCAGCTCAGTAACGACCGCCGCCAGGATGCGCTGTGCCTCCAGCACCTCAAGCACGGTTCGTAACCGCCGCGGGTCTTCGAATTCAGGCTGGCGCACCAGGTTGCGCAAGCCGTCGTGGATGACCAACGACGACCTGGCGTCGATCTGGCGCAGCCCCTCGGCCACCTCGTGTGAGAGCCCGGGCGGTATGTCCAATGCCTCGGGCACGGCTTCGATCTGGTCCGCGGTCATCCCCGCCAGAGTCCGGTTCAGCCGGGTGGCCAGCTCGCCAAGGTGCTCTTGGTCCAAACCCGTGTCGACTTCCACAACCCTCTGATGAACCGCGCTCCCGTTGGCGACCGCCAGTAGCAACGCCTGGCCCGGCCTGGTCCAGATCAGTTCCACATGCAGCAGCTTGCTGCGGCTGTTGCTGGGGCCGGTGACCAGGGCGACGTTATCGCTGAGGCGACTGAGGGTGGCAGCCGCCAGCTCCAGCGTCGTCTCCACGTTCTGGGCCGCGTTCTCGAAGCTCTGTCGCACCCGGCGCCGCAGGGGCGGCTCAACTATCTCCTGGGGGAGCAGGAAGTCCACGAAGTAGCGGTAGCCGAGGTCGGTCGGGATCCTTCCCGCCGATGCGTGGGGCTGGGCCAGAAAGCCATCATCAACCAGCTCCGAGAGCTCGTTGCGGATGGTGGCCGAGCTCAGCTCGAGAAAGTAGCGTGCTGCCAGCGCGTGGGACCCCACCGGGACCACCGTCTCGGTGTAGTCCGAGACCACCGCCCCCAGGATCCTCTCCTTACGCCGATCCATGGCACCAGTCTCCAGTGCGTGATTAGCACTCAGACACCGCGAGTGCTAAGTCGAGTCTAGCACGTGCGTTCTGGACGGCACACGGTCTGGAGCAACGGTCAGGTGCGGCCCGACCACCGCGGAATCAGGTCGAGCGGGGGGGCCAGGTCGGTCGCGGCCCCGGTGTCGGCCAGCGGGGCAGGCGCTCCTCGCCCCCCCGGCCCCGGTAACATCCACCTCCATGGCTGCCGCTACCTCGCCCCAGAAGAAGCGCGGCGCCGCGGTTCACAATCCCTTCGCGGGCAGCCCCGAATCCGAGTCCGAGCGGGAGGCCCTCGCCCGCCGCAGCGGCATCCGCGAAGTGGTGTTTGGAGTTCAGGACGGGCTCCTGACCACGATGGGACTAACCACTGGGGTCGCCACCGCAACCGCTGGCGCCGCCGTCGCCCACACCACCATTTTGATAGCCGGGTTGGCCGGGGCCTTGGCGGGGATGGTATCGATGGGGACGGGGGCCTACCTGGCAGGTTGCGCGGAACGCGATCTGAAGCGAGCCGCCATTCACAAGGAGCGGGGAGAGCTCGAATCGCAGCCTCTGGAGGAACACCAGGAGATGGTGGGCATTCTCATGGACCGGGGAGTCCCCGCCGCCACCGCCGAGGAGCTGTCACGAAGCCTGGCGCAATATCCTCAGCTCTGGGAGGAGACCCACATCGAGAAGGAGCTGGGCATCTCCAGCAGCCCCCACGAGAGCCCGGTGCGAGACGGCCTGGTGATGGCAGCCACCTTCCTGATAGGGGCGGTGATCCCCATAGTGCCCTACATCGTCGCGAGCGGGCTGGGGGCGGTGATCGGTTCTCTACTGCTCTCGGCGGTGGTCCTGGTCGGGGTGGGTGTCGGTAAGGCGGCCGTGATCGGACAACGGCTGGCCAAGGGAGGGGCCCAGGTGCTCGGGGTCGGCACCGCGGCGGCCCTGGCCGGTTACGTCCTGGGGGTGCTCCTCCCCCATGTCTTCGGTCTGCACCTGCCGCCCGCCTGAAGCTCGGTCAAACGACGGCCAGCTCCAGGGTCAGCCGGTCCAGCACGTCCACCCCAGTGGAGGTGGCCCGAACTCGCCCGCCCGCGACCTCCAAGAGGCCAAGGGCCTGCAGCTGAGCCGCAGTTCGCCACTGCGCCGAGGTCTGGAGCTCAACCCCAGTCGTCAGACGAAGCCCGCACGCGAGCCGCTCCAGGGCCAGATCCTCAGGTGTCAGCCACTCGTGGCCACGCACACCTCGGGACCCGTCCGCGACCGAGCGCGCGTAGCTGGCGGCGTTACGGAAGTGCCAGTAACGCAGGGCCACGCCCTTGCCTTCGAAGCCAAGACCAGCGGCCTCGGCGGGCCCCAGGAAGCCGTGGGCTCCCGAGCCGGCTGCCAAATACGCTCCCCCCTGCCAGTAGACCAGGTTGTGGCGCGACTCGCACCCCGGGCAGGCGTAGTTCGAGACCTCGTACCGGCGCAATCCGGCCTCGCCAAGGACCGCCACCGCCAATCGGCGCTGCTCCAGAAAGTCCTCAACCTGGGGACTCTGCGACCGGCCGGCGGCAACTCCGCGCGCGAGCGGGGTGCCGGGTTCAACCGTCAGCTCGTAACACGAGACATGCTCGGGCTGAAACTCCAGCACCCGGCGCAGCCCTCGCTCGAACGTGGCGGCGTCCTGGCCGGGCACGGCATAGATCAGGTCGCAGCTGAGCGCTACCATGCCGGCCTGCCGGACCGCTGCCAGAGCCAGCTCGGCCTGGTCAGCGTCATGGCTGCGGCCCAGCCAGCTCAAGGTGCTGTCATCAAGGCTCTGGACCCCAAGCGAGACCCGATTAATGCCCAGACCACTCCAGAGTCGCACGCGCTCCGAAGTCACGCCCTCCGGGTTGGCCTCGATGGTCACCTCCGCTTGGGGGGCCAGCCGAAAGCGTGCGACCACCGCCTGGAGCAGCCGCTCGAGCAGCTCCGGCCGCAGCAGAGATGGAGTTCCACCACCGAGAAAGACACTCTCCAGCGGGGCCGCCACCCGTGCCTCCCCAAGCCACCGTAGCTCCTCCAGGAGGGCTTGGAGATAGCGGCCCTGAAGGTCGGGACCCCCTACCTGAATGGCGAAATCACAGTAGTGGCAGCGTTGAGTGCAGAAGGGAATGTGGAGGTAGAGAGAGCGGGCCGGGCCCGGGCCCCCCTCAGCGGTCAAGCGAAAGCACCGCCATGAAGGCCTCCTGCGGTATCTCCACGCTGCCGACGCGCTTCATCCGCTGTTTGCCCTCGCGCTGCTTCTCCAGCAGCTTGCGCTTGCGGGTTATGTCCCCTCCATAGCACTTGGCGAGCACGTCCTTGCGCAGAGCCGGCACCGTCTCGCGAGCGATCACCTTGCCCCCGATGGCCGCTTGGAGCGCCACTTCGAACAGCTGCCGAGGGATCACCTGCCGCAGCCGCTGCACCAGTTTGCGGCCCTGATTGGCCGCCTGCTCCCGGTGAACGATGGCGGAGAGGGCGTCGACCTTGGCGCCCGCCACCAAGATGTCCAGCTTGACCAACTGCTCGCGCCGGTACCCGGCCAGCTGGTAGTCCATAGAGGCGTAACCCCGACTCCGAGACTTGAGCTGATCGTAGAAGTCGTGGATGATCTCCCCGAGCGGCAGGTCATAGGTGAGCAGGGCTCGATCCCCGGGCTGATACTCCAGGTGAACGAACTCGCCGCGTCGCTCCTGGCACAGCTCCATGATCCCGCCCAGGAACTGCTTGGGCAGAACCACCTCGAGCTTGACCCGCGGCTCCTCGATGAAGTCCACCAGCCCAGGCTCCGGCAGCTGGTCGGGATTGTCGATCTCCACTGTATGGCCGTCTCGGAGCTGGACCCGGTAGGCGACTGAGGGCGCGGTGGTGATCAGCTCCAGGTCGAACTCCCGCTCCAGCCGCTCCTGGACTATCTCCATGTGCAGCAGCCCGAGGAATCCACAGCGAAAGCCGAAGCCCAGGGCGAGCGAGCTCTCTGGCTCAAATGCCAGCGCGGCGTCGTTGAGCTGGAGGCGCTCCAGAGCCTCCTTCAGGTCCTGGTAGTCGTTGCTGTCAATTGGGAAGAGGCCAGCCCACACCATCGGGCTGGCCTGGCGGTAGCCGGGTACCGGCAGCGGCTCCGCCCTACCTACCTCGGTGATGGTGTCGCCAACCTTGCTGTCCCGCACGTTGCGAATCGACGCGATCAGGTAGCCGACCTCGCCGGCTCTGAGCTCCGCCACCGCCTCCATCCCGGGCCGAAACACTCCCACCTCGTCCACGGCGAAGGTCTTTTGGGCCGCCATCATCCTGATCTGGGTGCCCGATCGCAGACTCCCATCCAGCAGCCGGACGTACACCACCACCCCTCGGTACGAGTCGTACTTGCAGTCGAAGATCAGGGCCCGCAGGGTCGCCTCCGGGTCGCCCTTCGGAGCCGGGAGCCTGGTCACGATCGCCTCCAGCACCCGGTCCACGCCCTCGCCGGTGCGCGCCGACACCAAAAGACAGTCGGCGGCCGCAATCCCGATCACGGCCTCGATCTCCTGGGCCACCTGCTCAGGCTCGGATTGGGGCAGGTCTATCTTGTTGATGATGGGCACGATCTCCAGCCCCAGCTCCAGCGCCTTGTAGACGTTGGCCAGCGTCTGGGCCTCGATCCCCTGGCTGGCGTCGACCACGAGCAACGCGCCCTCGCACGCCGCCAGCGCCCGGGAGACCTCGTAGGCGAAGTCGACGTGGCCGGGAGTGTCAATCAGGTTCAGCTCGTAGTCCTGGCCGTCCTCGGCGTGGTACGGCATCCGCACCGCCTGCGCTTTGATGGTGATGCCGCGCTCCCGCTCCAGGTCCATGGTGTCTAGAACCTGCTCGGTCATGTCCCGGGCGCTCACGGTGCCGGTGATCTCCAAGAGCCGGTCCGCCAGGGTCGACTTGCCATGGTCGATGTGCGCGATGATGGAGAAGTTGCGAATGTGCCGTGGGGAATGGGAGGGCATCTGTATTGGGGATTATCGCGACCCCCTTCGGGGTCAACTCAGCTGCAGCACGGTTTCCGGGGCGCCTGGCCGGTTCGCCGGCGACGACGACCCACCCGCCGAGCGTCTGCTCAGCCCCGTCAGAGCCAGCGTGAGCCAGGATTCGAGCCGATGACGGCCTCCTGGGAGCATCGGGTGCGGATCGCCCGGGGAAGCTGGGCGCGCGGCTTGGTCAACGCCGGCGGAATCGAGCGTGCCCTCGCCGAGGAGGAGGCGAAAGGGTGGGAGCTGGTGAGCGCCGTACCGGTCACCCAGCTCGGCTTCACCAGCGCGGTCTGGCTGCTGTTCAAGCGGCCCCTGGAGGACTGAGCCCATGAGCCGCCCGCGGTCCGACCCCGCCCCCATCCAGTCACAATCGGAGGGCGGCTTGGCAACGGGTTCTAGTCCCGGGTACCGGATCCGGCTGGTCAGCGCGATCCACGACCTCGAATCCATCTCCGCCCTCCAGGCCAGCATCTGGGGCTCCGTCGAGGTGGCGGCCCCGGCCTCCCTGCTGAAGGCGATGGCGGCGGCCGGGGGCATCACCCTTTTGGCAGAGGTGGGCGGCCGGCCAGTCGGGTTCGCCTACGGATTCACCGGCCGGACCCCGGCTGGCGTCCTGTACCACCGTTCCCACGCGGCCGGAGTATTGGCCGAGGTGCGCGACTCAGGGGTGGGCCGGGCCCTGAAGCTGGCTCAGCGACGTCACGCTCTGGCCCAAGGGCTCAATCGGATGGTCTGGACCTTCGACCCCGGCCAGGCGCGCAATGCCCACTTCAACCTGCACCGCCTAGGCGGAGTCGCGCGAGCCTTCCACCGGGACCACTACGGCCAGAGGCTGGACGCCCTCAACTCCCTGGGCGCAACCGACCGCCTGGTCGTGGAGTGGTTCCTGGCGAAGGAGGAGTCGCGGGCGCTGGCAAACCTGCGGCACCACCCGGCGGAGACGGTCCGGATTCCGGACACGGTGGCGCAACCCAGCCCCCAGGGAGCGCTCGCCCGCCGGACCCTGCGCCGGGATTTGGAGCGCGCCTTCGCCAGCGGCCTCACCGCCGTCGACTACGACAGCCAGACACGAAGCTATTGGTTCGCCGAACTGCCCTCATCGTTCCCCGCCCGGGTCGAGTGAGCAGCCGCCTGACCCTCCTGTAGCGCCAGCTCGCCCAGGACCTCCAGCTCTCCCCCATAGACGGAATCGGGAAGCCGCACCAGGGTCTCGATCAGGTCGGGGAAGGGAGCCAGCCAGCGGCGCACCTGCTCGATCAGGTCCGATCGCGAAGCCGGGTAGTCGACTCCGCCCAGGGCTCGTTGCAGCACCAGCCGGCGGTTGCTCCAGGGTCGACCCCGCGGCTCCCCATAACGGGATTCCGACAGGCCGACCTCAATTGCAGGTTGGCCTGGAAGGCCCAGGGCGGACCGCATCATCAGCTCCTCAAGCGGCACTTTAGGGAGCAGGTCCGAAAGATCCACGTCGGCATCCGGGCTCGCCATCAGGTACCCCGCTCAGCGAAGACGAAACCGGCCGTGGTGGAGGTCCCACCTAGGTGGGAGGACGGTCCCCGCGCCACGGCCGGCTCCACCAAGCTACTCGCGGCTGGCGCTGATTCACCCATCAGTGACCTGTCCGTCACGGTCCAGACAGCTGTCTGCGACATCACGCGACCGCTCAAGACTCGCCCAGGATCCGGCGCGCCACCTCGGCCACGTCGTGGGGTCGCTGTCCGGGCTGGGTGCGGACCCGATGGGCCAGCACCATCGGCGCCACCGCAGCCACCTCGGAGATCCCGGCCCGAGGCAGCCCGTGAAGCGCCGCGAGCGCCTGCGCCGCCTTCCTGGCGACGAGATCCGCCCGGTGGCCATCCACCTCCAGCGCGATCGAGAGGCGGGCGATCGCCTCCAGGACCGGCCTGGCCACCTCGACCTCGGGCAGAGCCACCATGGCCCGCTCGATCCGAAGGCGCTCCTCCTCCTCGGAGTCGGCGAAAGCGGCGCTGAATCCCTCGGGGTCGGCTTCGAACTGCTCCCGCCTTTGAACAATCTCGACCCGATCGGCGACATTGCCGATCCCGGTCACGTCCACGCACAGCCCGAAGCGGTCAAGGAGCTGGGGACGGAGGTCACCCTCTTCGGGATTCATGGTCCCAACCAGAATGAAGCGGGAGGGGTGCCACACTGAGATACCCTCCCTCTCAACCACGTTGACCCCCATGGCGGCGGCGTCCAGGAGCACGTCCACGATGTGGTCGTCGAGCAGGTTCACCTCGTCGACGTAGAGGATCTGGCGGTTGGCCTCAGCCAGCACGCCGGGCTCAAAGCGCCGTTGCCCGGACTTGATCGCGGCCTCGAGGTCGATGCTGCCGACGACCCGGTCCTCGGAGGCATTGATGGGCAATTCCACCACCCGCATTCGCCTCGGCTCAGACGGCAGGGGCCGCTCCCCTTGGGCGACCCTGGCCAGACAGTCGGCACAGAGGCGGTCTCCGCGAGGGTCACACCCGAACCTACAGCCGGTCACTACCTGTAGCTCCGGGAGCAGCCGGGCCAGCGCCCGAACCGCAGTCGACTTGGCGGTACCCTTCTCGCCTCGGATCAGGACCCCCCCGATGGCGGGGTTGACAGCGTTCAGCTCGAGGGCCAGACGCATCTGGTCCTGGCCCACCAGGGCGGTGAACGGGTAGACGCTCCTGTGCTCACTCACTCAGCGATTGTCGCAGAGCCGCCCAGCGGTGGCGATCTGAGTGTCAGCCGGGGTGGCGCAGAGCTTCCGCCACCGGGCGCAGGATCCCCTGCTCCGACACATCGAAGAGCCCGAAGTACTGGGCCCCCATCCGCTCGGCCAAATCCTGGCAGGCGTTGAAGTTGAACCCGGCCATTCGCGGGGACGGCGCGGATCCCTGAGCCACGGTGCCCCCGAGGTGATCTCGTGACGAGTCGATGACCAGGGAGCGAATCCGCTCCTGGCGGACCATGGCGGCGGTGCGCTGTGCCTCCACCAGGGGCTCCTCGCCACGCAGGCTGATATTGCCGCGCCCATCGCTGATGAGCACCAGGAGCGGCAGCACCTCGGAATCCCGCATTCGCTCCGACCTGATCAGGTCGAGCGCCGCCACCAGGCCATGGGTGAGGGGGGTGGTGCCGCCCACGGCCAGGCGGCTGAGCTGCCGCTCGGCCAGATCCACGCTGGCGGTGGGGCGCAGGACCACCCGGGCGGTGCGCCCCGAAAACGAGATCATGGCAACCCGATCGCGGCGCACGTAGGCGTCCTTGAGGAGGGCCAGGATGGCGCTCCGGGTGGCGTCCATGCGCTGCTCGGCGTCCATGCTGGCGGAGGCGTCCACCAAGAAGACGATCAGGTTGCCGATCCGGCGTTGGCGGATCTTCTGGCGCAGGTCGCGTTTCTCCAGCTGGAGCCGGTGGGGCTCGGTGGGAGGCGCCGCCTGGCGCCGCTGGAGCTGATGGGGCGCGGCTGCTCTGAGTGTCGCGTCCAGGGCCAGGTCGGTGGTGCGCTCCACCACTCTCGCCCCGACGTAGCGGCCCCGACGGTCCTTGGAGGCGGTTTGGCTGCGGCGACCAGTGCCGTGCCGACGCAGACGCTCGCGGGGGATCTGGATTCGCGCCACCGGAACGGAGTCCTCCACCACCACCGCCTCGCTCTCACCAGGCGATGGGCTCGCCGGACCACTGCCGGTCTCCGATCCGGCGCCATCGCTGTCCGCCTGAGTGGCGGCGGCCCCGGCCTCGGCATCGGGACCCGGCTCGCGGGCGTCATTGGCCGACGCTTGGGGCTCGCTGGGTGACACTTCGGCCGCGCCGTTCTGCTCGGCCGGCTCACCATCCGCACTGGCGACCGGGCTGGATGAGCTCCCGAAAGATCGCCGCCGGTGGACCAGCACCAACTCCGCCACCGACACCAGATCCTGCAGCGAGACCTCCAGCTCGCCGCTCTCGCCCCTCGTGGCGGCGCGCAGGGCGCGCTGGGCGCGGGCAGACCTGACCATGACCAGATCGGCTCGATGCCCCACCACCTGCTGGTCCACAGCGATTGCGGCCGCGGTCTGGATCACCGCCCTGGGCACGCTCACCTGGGGGAGCAGCGTGCGCGCAGCGAGCAGCTGGGATGCGAGCACCGCATCGGCAGCCTCGGCGGCCCGCACCAGGCCCTGGTCCTGCTCCATGATGCGGACCCGGTCGAGGGGATCGAGCAGGCCCCTCACGTCCACGCACAGCCCGAAACGGTCGAGCAGCTGCGGACGCAGGTCACCCTCCTCCGGATTCATCGTGCCCACCAGGATGAATCGGGCCGGATGCCGGGCTGAGATCCCCTCCCTCTCCACCACGTTGGCGCCCATGGCGGCGGCGTCGAGCAGCACGTCGACCAGGTGATGGTCGAGCAGGTTGACCTCGTCCACGTAGAGGATCTGGCCGTTGGCCTCCGCTAGAACTCCAGGCTGGAACGCCCGGGTTCCGCGCAGCAGCGCTTGCTCCATATCAATGCTGCCGACCACCCGGTCCTCGGAGGCCCCCAGCGGCAGGTCGACCACCCGGGTGGGACGAACCTCAAGTGGCACGGCCGAGCCCCTCCCCTGGCGGGCTTCACAGCTGGAGCAGAGATGGCCCTCTGTCGGCTGGCAGCCATAGGGGCAGTCGGCGACCACCGTGCGGGCTGGCAGCACTCCCGCCAGCGCCCTAACCAAGGTGGACTTGGCCGTCCCCCGCTCGCCCCTTATGAGTACGCCGCCGATGCGCGGATCCACCGCCGCCAGCAAGAGGGCCTGCTTCATTCGCTCCTGGCCGACCACGGCCGAAAAGGAGATCGATCTGGCGGTGCCATCGGGGATGAAGATGGCCGCCATGGGTTAGCCGGCTACCCCTACGCGCAGCTCCTCCCGCCACATCTCGGGAAGTGGGCTTGCCAACTCGAGGTGCCCGGCGCGCAGGTGGATCATCACCGGGCCGGTCCCCGTGGCCGAGGCGCCCCAACCGCCCGGGACGGTCATCAGGGCCACGGCCGGACCGCGGCCTTGACCCCAACCGGTGGCCAGGAGCAGTTCCGCTGGCCAGATGGATCCGGCCGCCTCCAGCCAAAGATCGGGAACGTCGGCACCGTTGTCCCCGCCCGCCCGGAAGAGCAGGATGACGGGCCCACGGTCGCCCAGCACGCCGCCGCCACCGGCCGCGTCCTGGCTTGGCTGCGCCCGGTCCTCGGCAACCTGCGGGTACAGGACCATGGTATGGCCGCCATCGAGCTCCAGACGGCGCGCCGCGCTCGGCGGAGCGGCCGCCTCCAACTCCTGGCTACGGCTGGACTCCGGGGAAGATGTGGGAAGCACAGCTGATATCGTAGACAAAAGCGTGAAATTGTCCGTAGGGGCGCGCCCGACCGGGGGAGGGGCACGTGCCTGAGACCCGGCCCCAAACGGTTGGCTTTATCGGGGGCACCGGCCCCCTGGGCCGCGGGCTGGCGCTGCGGCTGGCGGTCTCCGGCGTGGATGTGCTGCTGGGCTCCAGGGATCAATCTCGGGGACAAGAGATCGCAGCCGCTCTCTCGGGTCAGCTGCCGCCAGGGTCCGGGGAGGCGACCGGAGCCTCCAACCGAGAGGTCCTCGAGCGCTGCGCTCTGGTCATCATCACCGTCCCCTACCAGGCGATGAGCGCCACCCTGGAGGAGCTGCGGCCCCTGACGGCGGGTCGGATTCTGGTCTCGACCGCGGTCCCCATGGAGTTTCTTGGTGGAGTGCCCCATCCGGTCACGACCGGATTTGGGTCGGCGACCGAGCAGGTGGCTCAGCTATGCCCGGACAGCCAGGTCGTGGGGGCCTTCCACACGGTGGCGGCCGGCCAGCTGCTCAAGCTCGACCACACCCTTGACGAGGACGTCCTGCTCACCGCGCACGCCGCCGCCGCCAAGGAGCGCGTCGGTGATCTGGTGGAGCGGATCCCCGGTTTGCGACCGGTGGACGCCGGCTCCCTGGACAGCGCCCGCTTCTGCGAGCAGCTGACACCGCTCCTGCTGCGTCTCAATCGTCTCCATCGAGCCCACACCGGGATCCGCATCACCGGGCTGTGACCCGGCGGGGGTCCAGCTGGGGCCAGACGGCGCCAAGGCCGGCCCGCACCCGCCTCAGACCCGGTTACCACTGATGCCGCCACCGCTCTCAGCGGGCACTGGCGTCCGGATGGGGCGCCGGGACGCAAATGGCCGCCGCCCGGGTCAGATGTTAAGCGCCAGCCCCTCGGCAGCCATGGCCGCCTCCTTCAGGCTCTCGCTCAGGGTCGGGTGCGCATGCACCAGTGCCTCGAACTGGTCCGCACGCACCCCTGACCAGGCTGCCATCACCATCTCCGGCAGGAGCTCGGTCACCTCGGGCCCGATCGCGTGGGTGCCCAGCAGCTTCCCGGTGGCAGCGTCGACCACGATCTTCACGAAGCCGACGGTGTCACCCATGGCGATGGCCTTGCCGTTGGCGCTGAAGGGGAACTTGCCCACCCTGACCTGGTAACCCCGCTCCTTGGCCTGCTCCTCGGTGATCCCAGTTGAGGCAACCTGGGGCTGGCAGTAGGTGCAGCGCGGCACCAACTCCTTGTCCAGCGCCGAAACCTCCCGGCCGGCGGCGGTCTCCACCGCGATCACCCCCTCGGCGCTGGCCGCATGGGCCAGCAGGGGCGCCCCGGTGACATCGCCGATGGCATAGATTCCGGGGACATTGGTGCGCATGTGGGGGTCCACCTTGATCACCCCACGATCCAGCTCGATGCCCAAATCCTCGAGGCCGAGGTTCTCGATGTTGGCCTGGACTCCAGTCGCGGTCAGGACCATCTCCGCCTCCACCATCTCACCGCTCTCCAGGTGCAGGCGCCAACCCTCCCCGCTTCGCTCGGACCCCTGGATGAGGCTGCCGGTCTTGACGGCGATCCCACGCCGCTCGAACTGGCGAGTTAGTTCGCGAGAGATCTCCTGGTCCTCCTGGGGCAGCAACCGGGCCAGGGCCTCGACAACGGTGACCCTGACTCCGTAGGAGGAGTAGATGTGGGCGAACTCGGCCCCGATCGCGCCCCCGCCCACGATCAGACAGCTGGGGGGCAGCTGGCGTAGTTCCATCGCCTCCCGATAGGTGAAGCTGCTGCGTCCGTCCGCTGCCAGCCCGGGTAGCTGCTTGGGCCTCGCCCCCGTGGCGATGATGATCTGGGAGGCAGCCACGGTCTGGCCCGAGGGCAGGATTTCGATGGTCTGCTCGGAGAGCAGGCGGCCCCTCCCCTTGATCACCTCCACGCCGTTCTTGCGCATCAGGAAGGCGACCCCGTTGACCAGCTTGGTAACCACTTCCCGGCTGCGTGTGATCGCGGCCCCAAAGTCGGTCGTGACCTCGCCTACCGTGATCCCGAACTTGTCGGCCTCCTGGACCAGGCGCAGGACCTCGGCGTTGCGGAGCAGCGATTTGGAGGGGATGCAGCCCCAGTTAAGGCAGATCCCACCCAGGGTTTCACTCTCCTCGATCAGGGTGACCGCCATGCCCAACTGAGCCGCCCTGATGGCGGCGATATAGCCGCCGGGGCCGGAGCCAACTATCGCCAGATCCTTCATCCCGTCCTCCTCAGACCAGACAGGCGGTGGGATGCTCCAGGCACCATCTGAGGTAGCCCAGCGCCTCCGCCCCCTGAGCGCCGTCGGTGACCCGGTGATCTATCGACAGCGTCATCTCCATCACCGGGCCCACCGTCAGCTGGCCATCTCGAGCCACCGGCACCTGGCGCACCTGGCCGACCGCCAGAACGCTGCCCTGCCCCGGGGTCACGATGGCACCGAACTGACTGATCCCGAACATGCCCAGGTTGCTTATCGCCGTGTGCGCCCCCGCCATCTCCTCTGGGCGCAGGCGGTTGCTCTTGGCGCGGAGGGCCAGGTCGTGAGCCCGTCGCGCCAGCTCGGCGAAGGACAACGACTCGCAGGATCGCAAGGTGGGAGCCACCAGGCCCTCCGGCACCGCCACCGCCAGGGCGATGTTGCTGGAGAAAAAGCGACGCAGGCCACCACCCACATAGGCGGCATTCAGCTGCTGGTAACGCTGCAGTGTGAGGGCCATGGCGCGGACGATGAAGTCGGTGACCGAAAACCGCGGCAGACCGGGATCACCCAGATCGTTGAGTTCCTGGCGCAGCCGCATCAGCTTCTCCATGTCTACCTCGGTGCTGAGGTAGAAGTGTGGGATCGTGCTGTTGGCCTCGGTCATGCGACGGGCGATCGCCTCGCGCATGCGGCTGACCTTGACCGGCTCGGACGGGTCGGTGGGATCGATCGGGACCACGGAGCCCGTGGGGATGCTGGACACTGCGGCCACCCCGCCCGAGCGAGCCACCGCCTCCACGTCCTCGCCGGTGACCCTGCCGTTGGGACCGGTCCCGTGCACACGGCTGAGCTCAATGCCCAACTCGCGGGCCCGGGTCCTCGCCAGCGGGCTGGCCTTGACCCTCTGCCCCGGCGGTGTGACCACCGGGGCAGAGGGTGCCTCGGCGAGCGTGGGCTCGGTCGGAGCCGCCGCCCGCACCTTGTCGACCGCGGCCCCGTCGGCCGCCTCACCCGCTGTGGCCTTCGGCTCGGCCCCGCCGTCACCTGAGGGTACCTCCGGAGAGGGGGTGGCGGCGGCCGGCCCGGCCACTTCGTCGAGCGGCTCATCCGCCTCGCCGATCACGGCGATCGCGCCCCCCACCGGAACCGTGACCCCGGGGGCTACCAGGATCTTGCGCATCACCCCGCTGGCATAGGCCTCGATGTCGATGTCAGCCTTTTCGGTCGCGATCGAGGCGATGATGTCACCACGCTCGACCTGGTCGCCCTCGGCCACCAGCCAGCGGTTGATCGAGCCCTCAGTCATGTCGTAGCCCATCTGGGGCATGGTCACCTGGTAGGCCATCAGCTGAGCCGCCTGACCGCAGCGACGATGTCCTCGCTGCTGGGGATCAGCAGCCTCTCGAGCTCCCTCGAGTAGGGCAACGGGATGTCCCGCATCGCCACCCGCTGGATCGGAGCGTCCAGGTCGTCGAAGCCACGGTCCTGCATCTCGCTGAGCAGGCTGGCTCCGAAACCACCGGTGCGCCAGTCCTCGCCGCACAGCACCAGCCGGTGGGTGCGGCGCACCGAGTTGACCACGGTGGGGTAGTCCAGCGGCCTCAGGGTCCGCAGGTCGACCACCTCACAGGAGATTCCGTCCTCACGTTCCAGGACCTCGGCGGCGTGCAACGCCTGCAACAGCATCCGGGAGTACCCCACCAGGGTCACATCGGAGCCTTCGCGGACCACCTTTGCCTGGCCGATGGGAACCTCGCCATCGCCCAAAGCCGGGCCCGGGACCTCGCCTCGGGTGCTGTAGAGCAGGCTGTGCTCGATGAATATCACCGGGTCTGGGTCCCGGATTGCGGCCAGGAGTAGACCCTTGGCATCGGCGGGGGTCGCCGGCATGACCACCTTCAGCCCGGGCACCGAGGCGAACCAACCCTCAAAGCTCTGAGAGTGGGTCGGACCGAGCTGCCCGAAGCCAGAGACGGTGCGAACCACCAACGGCACCGACCACTGGCCGCCAAACATGTAGTGGAACTTGGCGGCGCTGTTGACCACCTGGTCCAGGGCCAGGAGGGCGAAGTTGACGGTCATCAGCTCGGCCACGGGAATCAGGCCCCCCATGGCGGCTCCCACCGCGAAGCCCACGATGCCGGCCTCGGCGATCGGGGTCTCCATGACCCGCGTGGGTCCGAACTCATCGACCAGACCCTTGGTGACAGCGTAAGACCCACCGTACCCGGTGATGCTCTCTCCCAACAAGATCACCCTGGGGTCGCGCATCATCTCCTCGCGCATGGCATCGCGCACCGCCTGTCGGTAGCTGATCTCGGCCATGCTCAGCCCTCCACCGAGGACAGCTGACCCGGCTCGGCGGCAATCGCCTCGGGGTCGATCGGCTTGGCGTAGATCCACTGGTCGACGGTGGCCGGGTCGGGCCAGGGCGACTGGTCCGCGAACCGCACCGCCTCCAGCATCTCCGCCTCCACCTCCTCCTTGACCTGGGCCAACTCCTGCTCGCTGCTGATCCGGTGCTCGACACAGAACTCGCCGAATTTGGGGATGGGATCCAGTGCCTTCCAGCGGGTGACCTCGTCCTTGTCGCGGTAGAGCTCGGGATCGGCCATCGAGTGGCCCCGGAAGCGGTAGGTGAGCGCCTCGACGAAGTAAGGACCCTGGCCGCTGCGGCAGTGCGCGGCCGCCTTTTGGACCGCCGCGTAGACCGAGAGCACGTCCATGCCATCGCACTGGACCGACGGCATCGTGTAGCCCTCGGCCTTGATGATCATGTCTCGGACCGGCGATTCCTCAGCCAGGGTCGCCCCCATCCCGTACAGATTGTTCTCGCAGATGAACACCACCGGCAGGTTCCAGAGCGCCGCCATGTTGAGGCCCTCGTGGAAAATGCCGTTGCCGGTCGCGCCGTCCCCGAAGAAGTCCAGCACCACCTCCGGCTGCTCCAGATACTGCATCGCATAGGCCATCCCCGCTCCAATTGGGATGTGCGAGCCGACGATGGCGTAGCCGCCCCAGTAATGGCGAGACGCCTCGGCCAGGTGCATGGACCCGCCGCGACCGTGGCAGAGACCCGTCTCCCGACCGAACAGTTCGGCCATGCACGCCTTGGGGTCACAGCCCTTGGCCAGGGCGTAGCCGTGGTCACGGTAGTGGCCGAGCACGTGATCCTCTTCGCGAACCGCCGCAATCGCGCCCACCGCGACCGCCTCCTCTCCGATGTAGAGGTGGAGGAAGCCGCCCACCTTGGCCTGGGCGTAGGCCTCGGCGGCGTGCTCCTCGAAGTGCCTGATCTGGACCATGCGGCGATACATGTCGCGACATTGCTGCGCGGTGAGGTCGAGGGGCAGAGCCTCCGACCGAGTCTTGGTCGCGCCCCGCGCTGAACTCGCTTTTGAGCGGCCCCGGGGGGCCCTGGGGGTAGTTGGCATGGGATCAGTTTACGAGGAGCCGGGACCGGCCCCCCCGCTCGCGTGGCCCAGGCCGGGGCCCGCCTTCCGCGCTCCGCCTCTCCGCCGCCCCTGGAACTCTCCGCCATCCTCATGCTGGGGCCCTGCTGAGAGTTCAATTAAACGCAGCTTAGAGTAAAAATACGTTCGCAAAAGTGGTTGTCAAAATGAGCCTCGAGGGGTATACTTTGGGCAGTGCAGCCGTGGTCGGCAGAGCTGCCAGGTGATGGGGAGCACCGGGTAACCCGGTTGTATCCGTTGCCGTTAGACATAGGGCTGCCCCTAGCGAAGCAGGTCAGTCCGAAATACACAGCTCGTGAAGCCACGTGCCGAGAGGAACCCCCAAGATGATGACCACAGAACGCGACAACCGCTACCGCGTCACCCGCCGCGACATCCTACGCCGCCAGCACGAGGGCTTGGCCAGAACCCGCACCCTGCGCAAGTACCGGTCGCACCTGGAGCACCTCGACCGCGTGCTGGCCGACCTCGAGGATGCCCGGATCAGAGAGCGCCGGGTCGTGCCTCCCGCCATAACTGAGGAGTTGCGGCACGCCGAGGTGGCCCAGGTGGATCCCGACCTAGCTCAGGTGGTCGCATCCAGTCGGCCCAGCATCGACCGGGTCCAGGACGCGGTCTTCGATGCTCAGGGCCGGATCATGGTAGAGGTGAGCCGTCTCTTGGGCCAGCCAGACTGGGTCACGATCGAAGCCGAGGAAGGCGAGGCTTTGGAGTTGGAGGCTTCTCGTCACTGATCTAAGGTGACCGGCGCCTCCTGGCCCTCCCGGGGCTCGGCTAGCGGGCTGGCCGACAGATTCTCATTCGCGAAGGCACGGGCCAATTCCACGATTCGGGCTTGATCACGGCGCGCCTTGCGGCTGCGTGAAGTCTCCAACTGGCGCGGTCGAATTGGCAGGTGAGCCTGATCAGCCAGCCGGTCCGCCTCGCGAGCTTGTCTGGTCTGGCTGAGGCGGTCCCACTCCAAAACCGCCGCGTCGATCATCGCCAGCCTCTGCTCGAGTTCGCCGCCGGCCTCAGCCAGCTGAGCGTCCAGGCGGCTCATTCGGCTCGCTGGGAGGCGACTCTTCGCCGCCACCAGGGCCGTGTCGAGGCGCACCGTGTGCTGGTGCTGCTCGCGCAGCTGGCCACCTCGCTGGACCTCTTGGGTGCGCGCCTCCCGCAGCTCCCGCTGGGCCTCCTCCAGGAGGGCGAGATAGCCCGCCAAGAGCTCGGAGTGGCTGCCCTCGGCCGCCTGAGCAGCCAGCTCTGCACCGCGTGACAGGAGCCGGTCGATGGCCTCCTGCGCCGCCAGCTGTTGCAGCTGGGGCAAGATGAACACGCCGAACTTGCGATCTACGTCAACGTAGGCCTGGCGCACGTCGGCGGGCAGCTCCGCGTGCTCAGGAACAGTCAATGGACTACGGGACATTCGGGGCTGGACCTCCTCGCCTGTGCTCTTCGCGCTAACGTTCGGCCGAGAGCGGCCGCGCGGCGCGCCTGGACCTTCCCATCTGTTCGAGGAGGCAGCTCACGCCCGCTCCGATTCCGCCTTCGGATCTGAAGACGGAGGTGCCGGCCACCAGCACAGTGGCTCCCGCCACCACACAGGCACCTGCATTGCCGGCGTCAACACCGCCATCCACCTCGAGGGCACAGGTCAGTCCCTGGGCCGCGATCATGCGTCTCAACTCCTGAAGCTTACCGAGCGCGAGGCCAAGGAAGCTCTGGCCCCCGAACCCAGGGTCGACCGACATCACCAAGGCGAGGTCGACTTCCGGGAGAATCTGCTCCAGGAAGCGGGCCGGCGTGGCCGGGTTGATCCCCACCCCAGGGCTAGCTCCCAGCTGCCGGATCACGCCAACTGTCCGGTGCAGCTGAGGACAGGCCTCAAAGTGCACCGTGATCAGGTCCACGCCAGCCGCGGCGAAGGCGGGGATGATCCCGTCGGGATTGTCGACCATCAGGTGGGCCTCCAGCGGGAGGCGCGTGCTCCGGCGACAGGCGGCGGCGATCTCCGGCCCCATGCTCAAGTTGGGGACAAAGTGATTGTCCATGATGTCGATGTGGATGCGATCGGCACCGGCCTGCTCGCAGGCGGCCACCGAGTCACCCAGATGGGCAAAGTCAGCGGCCAGCACAGACGGCGCCAGCTCGGCCATCAAATCGGATTGGGAATCAAGCTGGCGGCGGCTTCGTCGCACCAGATCTGGCATCCCGGGGATCGGCGGGCGATCAGCTGAGCCGGCAGCCGATCCGGCTCGTAGTCGCCGTAGACCACCTCCGCCAGGGTGGCCGCCTTGTCATCCCCAGCCACCATGAAACGCACCCGGCGGGCGGCGCGCAGGACGGCCGGGCCCAGAGTGAGCCTGACCTGACCGGAGGGGTGCCGGGTGGCTAGAACCAGCGCTTGATCGGGGTATTCCCGGCCCGGGAACAGGGACGCGGTGTGGCCATCGGCCCCCATCCCCAAGAGCACCAGGTCGAAGCGCAGCTCGCCTTCCACCCGGGGCAGCAGGCCCAGCAGGCGTCCCTCGAACCGGCCCAGGATGGTCTCCGGGCCAAGCCCCTCCTCCACATCCCAGCCGACCACGATGGGGCTGGGCCCAGGCAGGCCAGCCAGCAGAGTCCGACGGATCATCCCCTCGTTGGAGTCAGGGTCGGAGACCGGGACGAAACGCTCGTCACCGGGCACCAACACCACCTTCGCCCAGTCCACCCCGGGCGCCTTGGCCAATAGCTCGAGAGCTACCTTGGGGGTGCTCCCCCCCGGGAGGGCGACCACCGCCTCGCCGCGGGCCGCCACCGCCTCGCCGATCTCACGGGCCAGGGTGGAGGCGGCAAAGGACGCCAGCTCGCCGGGGTCCGCCTGGACGCGCAACGAGGGCCGCTCGGTGACCACGATCTCGCTCACATCTGCTCCTTCCAAATCCCACTCGGCCCGGGCCCGGAACCCCGCCGCGCCACTCGGCCTCCCGGCGCCGACGGTTGGCCAAACTCCCGACGGGGCCAGGCGTCGCCCAGCGCCACCCGCCGGCCCTGGGATGCCCAGCCCAACCCGAAACGCGGCGATTGCGCAAGCTCGAGCAGACCCGGGTGCATCCCCTCCAGCCGCCGCCGAGCCGGCGTCACGCGCACCATCCCCTCAGCCCCCAAGCAGTCCCCGCGCCCGCGCCGCCACCGCTTCCGGAGTCAGTCCGAAATGCTGGTAGATGGTCTCATAGGGGGCTGAGGCCCCGAAGTGGTCCACGCCCACCACGGCACCGCGGGACCCGACGATTGAGAGCCATGGCTCGGTCACTCCGGCCTCGACCGCAACCTTGGCACCCAGGGCCTCGGGTAGAACCAGGTCTCGGTATTCAGGAGGCTGCTGACGGAACAGTTCCAGCGAGGGCATGCTCACCAGCCTGGTGGGCACGCCACCTGCCTGAAGCAGCTGCTTGGCCGCAGCGCAGATCGAGAGCTCACTGCCGGTGCCGACCAGAATCACCTCGGCGGGCCCGCCCTCCGCCTCCTGGAGGATGTAGCCGCCCCGGGCGACGCCGGCCCTGGCCAGGTCGGCGGTGCCCTCCAGGATGGGCACGTTCTGGCGGCAAAACACCAGCGCCGTGGGATCCTGGCCGCGCTCCATCGCCACCGCCCAAGCCCAACTCGACTCGTTGGCGTCTCCCGGCCGCAGGACCACCAGGTTGGGCATGAGCCGGAGCGATGCCAGCTGCTCCACCGGCTGGTGAGTTGGCCCGTCCTCGCCGAGGCCCACGCTGTCATGCGTGTAGACCCACGTCACGGGCAGGTGGGAAAGGGCCGACAGCCGCACCGCTGGTCGCTGGTAGTCGGAGAATGTGAAGAAGGTGGCGCTGTAGGGCCGGAGCCCCCCATGAGCGGCCATGCCATTGCAGGCCGCCCCCATCGCGTGCTCCCGAACGCCAAAGTGGAGGTTGCGGCCTTCCCCCGTCTGGCCGTCGAAGTCGCCGCCCCCGACCAGGCCGGTCTTGGTGGACTCCGAGAGGTCGGCGTCACCGCCCAGGATCCAGGGGATCACACCGGCCAGAGCGTTGAGCGCCTGACCGCCCGCGACCCTGGTCGCGATCGGCTTGTCGCCCGCCTGCCACTGAGGCAGGGAGTCCCGCCAGCCATCCGGCAAGGCCCCCGCCTGCGCCATCTCCCACTCCCTTGCGAGCTCAGGATATTGCCGGGCCCAGCTGGCGAAGCGAGCCTGCCAATTCTCGGCCAGCGTCTTGCCCTCGGCCAGGGCCAGGCGGAAGCGCTCGCCGGCGCGCTCCGGGACCTGGAACGTGAGTTCGGGGTCCCATCCGTAGGCGCGCTTGGCTGCGGCCAACTCCTCGGGCCCCAGCGGCGACCCGTGGGCGGCATTGGAGTCCTGCTTGTGCGGTGCCCCGTAGCCGATATGAGTCCTGACTGCGATCAGCGACGGACGGCTCTCGTCCTCGATCGCCGCCTGGATCGCTCGGTGGATCCCATCCAGGTCCAGGGTGCCGTCAGCCACCCTCTGGACCTGCCAGCCGTAGGCTGCGAAGCGCTCCAGGACATCCTCGCTGAACGAGATCGAGGCCGGGCCATCGAGGGTGATGTGGTTGTCGTCGTAGAGGCAGACGAGCTTGCCCAGGCCAAGGTGCCCCGCCAGCGACGCCGCCTCGGACGACACCCCCTCCATCAGGTCCCCGTCGCCACACAAAACGAAGGTGCGATGGTCGACGATAGCCTCCCCAGGCCGGTTGAAGTGGTGGGCCAGGGCCCGCTCGGCGATGGCCATGCCCACTCCGTTGCCAAATCCCTGCCCGAGGGGGCCGGTGGTCACCTCCACCCCGGGGGTGACACCTCGCTCAGGGTGACCTGGGGTGATCGATCCCCACTGCCGGAAATGCTGGAGGTCGTCGAGGGACAGCTGGTAGCCGGTCAGGTGGAGCAGGGCGTAGAGCATCGCCGAACCGTGCCCCGCGGAGAGCACGAAGCGATCCCGGTCCGGCCACCCCGGATCAGCGGGGTAGTGCCGCAAGAACTTGGTCCACAGGACATAGGCCATGGGGGCCGCCCCCATGGGCAGCCCGGGATGGCCGGAGTTGGCCTTCTCGACCGCATCGATGGCCAAACACCGGATGGTGTTGATGCAGAGATTGTCGAGCTCGCTGCCGGCGACCGGCAGCCGTCCCTGCTCGTTCAAGCGCTCATCCACGTTCTCACCCTCGCTCTCAGATGCCATCTTCGTCAATGCTCTCACCTGAGCCGCTCAGGGCGCCGCTTCCACCTCGAATCGAGGGCTCAGAGGGGACCTGACTCGGTCGCACCGCCGGCCGCCAGCCAGGCGCTGATCCCACCCACCATGGCGGTCGCCACCACCCCGTGCTCGCGCAGAAACTTGCTGGCCCGGAAGCTGCGGGTGCCAGCCGAGCACTGCACCACCAGAGGGCTCTGGGGGGGCAACTCGTGCCAGCGCTTTACCAGCTCCTCGATCGGTATCCAAAGGCTCCCGGGGATTCGCAGCCTGATCCGCTCCGCGGCCTCCCTCACGTCCAGGACCGGGCTCCCCTCCGAGATGGTCTGGCGCGCCGCCTCGATCTCGATCTCCAGCGGAACTGGCACCATCACGAGTACTGATTATGGTGGTCCCGGCCGATGGTGGGGCGGGTCCCCGGCCTTGATCGGGGGCACCGCCGCGGGCACTGACCGGATCAAGCTTGACAGGCGCATGCCGACGAGGGCTAACCTACCGTGCGGGTCGACCCAATTTGGCCGACTCTCACCACAAGTTTGGAGGGTGGAGGTCAATGGCCAACAGCGTCCTGACAGCGCCGGCAACCGCGTCGGCACCTGCCAACCCCTACATCACAGCTCAGCGTCAGTTCGACCAGGCGGCCGCCATCCTGGAGCTGGATCCCGGCCTGCGCGCGGTCTTACGGGAGGTGCGGCGCGAGTTCACGGTCAACTTCCCGGTCCGCATGGATGACGGCACCATACGGGTATTCACCGGCTACCGGGTGCAGCACAACCTCACCCGGGGCCCAGCCAAGGGCGGCATCCGCTACCACCCCCAGGTGAGCCTGGACGAGGTCAAGGCGCTGTCGATGTGGATGACCTGGAAGTGCGCGCTGACCAACCTCCCCTTCGGCGGCGCCAAGGGAGGCGTCATCTGCGATCCCACCCAAATGAGTCAGAAAGAGCTGGAGAACATGACCCGGCGCTTCGCCAGCGAGATCTCCCTCCTGATCGGCCCGGAGAGCGACATCCCCGCCCCGGATGTGAACACCAACCCCCAGACCATGGCCTGGATCATGGACACAATCTCGATGGAGAAGGGATATTCGGTGCCGGCGGTGGTCACCGGTAAGCCGCTTTCGATCGGAGGCTCGGAGGGACGGCCCGCCGCCACCGGTCGGGGAGTGACGGTGGTCACCCTCGAAGCATGCACCCGGATGGGCTGGAACCCCAGCGAGTGCACCGTCGCCATCCAGGGCTTCGGCAACGTGGGCAGCGTCAGTGCCGAGCTGCTGGCGGAGCAGGGCTTCACGGTGGTCGCCGTCTCGGACGTGTTCGGAGGCATCTACAACCCCGAGGGCCTGGATGTCCCTGCCCTGCTGGAGCACCACCGCCGCACCGGACGAGTTGGTGGCTTCGCCGGCTCCCGCCAGGAGATCTCCAACAGCGCCTTACTGGAGCTGCCGGTCACGATCCTGATCCCGGCTGCCCTTGAGAACCAGTTCAGCATCGACAACGCCGCCCGGGTCCAGGCCAAGCTCATCGTCGAGGCGGCCAACGGACCCACCACCCCCGAGGCGGACGACATCTTCCACCAGCGGGGGATCACAGTCATCCCCGATATCCTCGCCAATGCCGGCGGAGTCACCGTCTCGTACTTCGAATGGGTGCAGGACCTGCAGTCCTATTTCTGGGAGGAGAAGGAGATCAACACCCGCCTCACCAAGATCATGCAGCGCACCTACCAGCAGATGGACGACCTGGCCAGGGAGCATCGCACCACGCTGCGGATGGGCGCCTACTGCCTGGCTGTGAAGCGAGTCGCGGACGCCACCGCGGTGCGGGGCATCTACCCCTGACCTGCGAGGGTTGTCAGCAGCTGGCGGGAAAGTGAGCAGGACTGCCCATGAGAGCGGTTTAGTGAACTGGGAAAAGGTTGGCGAGTGTGACTGGCGGGTCGGGCTGTGGGTGACTTCTGTTGAGGGGGCCCCCGGGCGACTGCCAGCGGGACGTTCCTGGTGTGAAAGATCGGATCGCCCCGGCGTCACGGCTCCGGCCGGCGCCACCGCTGGTTGAGCCGAAGTCTGCAGATCCTGTCTTGGTGGTGGAGGTCGTGCGCAGAGTCGGTGACCATCCGCCAGCTGATCCATGGCCGAGACCCCAGGGTCCAAGCGGGCCCGGATGGATGGGGGACGAGCGGCTCCTGGCCGACCAGCGGCACAGGTGAGAGCATGAGCATCCGGGTTCGCCACCCGATCGGGCCTCCTGTGCAGGCCGCTGCGGTGACCACCCTGCGGATCCGCACCCGGCTGCGGGTCTCGGACGCCGACCGAGCCGTGATAGTTGCCCTGGGAGCCCATCTGGGGCGGCTCGCCAGAGCGGATCTGGCCAAGCGCAGCCGGGCCGGGCTGGACCACAGCGAGAAGGTCTGGGCGGAGCGCAAACGGGCCCTCACCAAGGAGTCCTCCTCGCGCTGGGCGGG
>JAKABA010000106.1 GCA_021802115.1 bacterium
CCCAGCGGGTGCTGGGCCGACGGGCCCTGAAGCACCTGCAGCAGATGCTGAGAGTCCGGGCTCTGCCGCGCTATCTGGGCTGCAAAGATGGCCAGGACGCAGGCCACCACGACGATCCCGGCGCCCACCAGACCGGCCCACTCCCCAGCCATCCACCGCCGACGAGAGCCGGCCCTTCGCAAAGCGAGATCTGCGACGCCTCGCGACACACTCACCATGCGGGCACCTCTACACCCGCTGGCGCACGCGGGGGTCGAGAAACATGTAAAGGATGTCCACGGCGAAGTTCGCCACGACGAATCCCAGTGAGATGACCAGGGTGTCCGCGAGGATGACGGGATAGTCGCGACTGTTCACCGCCAAAATGGCGAGCTGGCCGATGCCGGGCCACGCGAACACGGTCTCCACAATCACCGTCCCTCCGAGAAGCGTGCCGGCCTGAAGTCCGACGACGGTGATGACGGGAAGCAGCGCGTTACCCATCACGTGCCTCCACCTCACGGAGCGGAGGCTGATTCCCTTGGCGACCGCCGTACGAACGTGCGGTTCCTCCGCCACCTCCAGCAGGGTGGTTCGGAAGATTCGCGCGATCGGTGCATAGACCGGCCCGGACAGCGTTACCGCCGGCAGGATCAGCGCCTGTATGCCGGCGTCCCCGCTCGCCGGCAGTATCGACCATCTGAGGCTGAACACCAGCACAAGGAACACGCCGAGAATGAACACCGGGATCGATTGCATCACGACCGCCGATGCCACCGCCGCCGTTCGCAACCAGCCGTATCGCCCGAACGCTCCGACATAGCCGGAGACCATCCCCCCAATGACCGCCAGCACAAGGGCGCTGGCGACCAGTTCGAGGGTGGCCCCTACGTGTCCAAACACCACCCCAAGAGCCGGTGTTCCGTACTCAAGAGAGTTCGGGAAGTGTCCGGTTAGCGTGCGCCCCAGGAACAGCAGGTACTGGACGATGAGCGGGTCGTTGTATCCGAGGGACTGCGACAGATGAGCCACCTCGGAGGCTGGCGCCCCGACGGGGAGCAGCAGCACGGCGGGGTTGCCCGAGATGTTCAAAAGGACGAAGACGGCCGTCAGCACGCCCCACACCGCGATGACGGCCCCCACCCCTCGCTTCCACAGGAACGGTGGTGGTATGAGCCGACGGTGTCGCCCAGGGCGCGCCCCCTCGGGGGCACGCCCTGGGCGCGCCTCAACTACGGCGTGCCCGCTGCCGTCCATCTGCTCCTCGCCACAGACTGCCCGCCCACGATCCAGCGCCATCCATCACTCAGTGGAACGCATAACCGAGAAGCCACCCAGCAGGATTCGGTGTCCACGCGATGCCCTTCCGAATCGCGTAGACCACGGGCTCGGGAAAGAGAAAGATCACGGGCGCCTGCGAACGCATGATCGACGCCGCCTGCGCACAGTCCGCGTTTGCCTGCGACGTCGATGTTGCCGCAAGCGCCGAGTTGACGGCGTTGGTGAACGCTGTATCGGTCCAGTACGCATAGGGGCTGGCCGAGACAAACAGCCCGAACAGGCCCTCACAGGTCAGCGTCGCCCACGACTGTCCTAAGAACGAGACCGGCGACAAGGTCCGCTTTGTCACGTAGTCCTGCAAGTACGTGTCGAACGGCAACTCGTCGATGGTCGCCTTGATGCCCACCTGGCCCAGTTGCTGAGCCACAGCCTCCGAAATCGCAGTGTCGCTCGGATACGTGCCCGTCGGGACCATGAAGGTCACGCTCAACCCGTGCGCATACCCGGCGCTGGCCAGCAGGCTCTTGGCCTTGGCCGGATCGTAAGGGTACGCAGACAAACTCGGGTCGTAGCCCTGATAGATGGGCTGCAGCAACTCTCCAGGACTCGGGCTGACGACCCCGTCCAGGATGCTCTTGGCGATGGCAGCCTTGTTCACGGCGTAGTTCATCGCGAGCCGCACGTCAAGGTTGCTCGTCGGCGAGGTGAGCGTGTTGATCTTGATCATATAGGCGAAGGACGACGAATAGTGCCCCACCATGATCGACGGGTCCTTCTCCAGCTCACTGATCTCGTCCACGCTGAAGCTCGTCATCACATCCACCTGTCCCGATTCGATAGCGTCGAGCTGAGCGGATGCAGACGGCAGCACCACGTACGTCACCGTCTTGAAATAGGGCTGCGAGCCGAAGTACGTCGGATTCGCATCCATGACCACCTCCGACTCCGCGTTGTAGCTGACCAGCTTGTAGGGGCCGTCACCCATCGCCTGCGTCGCCGGGCTGTGAGTGGGCACCCAGGAGGGGTCGAGCAGGTAAAAGAAAGAGAGCGCATCGGGAAGCGTCAGATCGGGAGTCTTCGTGTGAATATCGGCGACAAACTTCGACGGCTCGGTAACCCCGGTCACGTCGGCGTAGTAGGAAGCATTGCGAGAATTGTTCGCCGGATTCTGCACCCGTGCTATGTTGTAGGCGACGTCGGATGCCGTGAACAGGTCCCCGTTCCAGAAGTGGACGTCCTTCCGTAGATTAAATTGCCAGGTCGTCGGGTTCACCAGCTTCCAGTTAGTCGCGATGTCCGGCTCCAGCTTCCCCGACGCCGACTTTTGAACGAGCGTCGCGTAGAGGTCGGCCAGAAGGCTCTCGTCGTTGCCCACGCTCGCGGTGTCGATGGGATCCAGAGTTTCCACGGGTGCTGGGATACCGATCGACAGCGTGCTGGGTGGCTTGGCCGTGCTCGGTGGCGAGGCGGTACTTGTCGAGCCGCACGCGGCCACCACGACGGCTGCCATTCCCGTCGTGGCGACCCAGCGGATGCCGCCGCGTGGCGGCCGAAGGAGGCCCGCGCTCATCCGTGCTAGCGATTGCCGCTTGTGCATGTCTACTCTCCCAGCCTTTCTCTGTATGGTGGACGTGACGGACTGAATCTGGCGCGCCACGCCCCGGGTAACCACTGGCGACCGACTCTCTCCCTTAGAGTGCGCGCGTGCCCTCCTCGCAGAGGATCCCCGCCGTGCACGGGTTTCCCATAGCAACGTATGCGCAGCCTCCCGCAACGTCGATCACCGAACCATACGTCGTTTCCGCGGCTCCCTTCGCGCCAGGATGCCGGCAGATCGAACTCTGCGGGTATCCATCGTGTGATGATAGGAGTTCTGCCACGTTGGCCGCCGTCCACTTGCTTGCCCCCGCCACGGCGCGTTCGGCCACCTCGTAACGGTGGTAGGACGACGGATACTGCTCGGGGGTCGGGGTGCAATCGTACAGTGACGTGGACACGTAGTGGTTCGTCAGGCACGCCCAGCCCTCTCGTGCTGGGCTCACCACAACGGTGGAGGGCGTGACCTCGAGAGTGGCGGCGCCGGTCGCGTCGGCGGCAGTCACATTCAGGCCGGTCAGTCGAGGCTGCTGTTCCGTCAGCGCCACGAGATCTTCCAGGGACGTCGAGCGCCGGAGCAGAAGGTGCGTATTGAGCAGCACCCAGCCCTCGCGCAGCATATCCGAACCAACCGAGACCGATGCGTCGTGGCTGCGCTTCCAGACCCCACTCGTCCCCAGAGCCACGCCGGTGGAGGATAGGCCGCTACCCGGCCAGGTTACAGACCCCGCCACGGTGACCTCTATGAGCCTCACTCCATCGTGATAACTGCGTACGAGCGCCAGTGGTCGGAGCGGAAGGCTGGTGAAATCTCGCGTCTTGCCCAGGAGGGCACCACGCGTCGCGGTCCGTCGCCCATCCACGACCACATGGGTGCACTCCTGCTGCGGGCTTCCCACGCCGCGAAAGCGCAATACCAAAAAGAGTGGCACGTTGAGGAGCCAGATATCCTCGGCTTCTGTCCGTGAACCCTCGGCAATACCTGTGACCTCATCCGCGAGCGTCGGGTCGGCACGCTCGGCGAAGGCGCGACAAACCGAGAATGCCTCCCTCCAGGCATCCTGCCCCACCGTGAGCATCTGCTCGTCAACGAGCCGGCGGGCCATCCGGAGATTCTCGGCGATACGGGCCGCGGCGGCTCGGCCATGATGGAGGCCCTGCTCATGAGGGTCCCCACTGACGGTGGTCCAAGAGGCTCCTCCGTCCGAAGCCGGGGCGTGTCCCGTGCTCGCACCACTGTCCCACAAGCTCAACCGGAGCCACCCTGGCGGCATGGAGCGGGACTCCTCGCGGCTCATGATGGGCCCTCCCATACAGTCCTACGAACTCTCCCCGCCACCCGGCCGTGCCCAGGAGAGGAGGAAGCGGAAGGGCGGTGCTGAGCGAGGATCGGGCGCCGGCAGATAATCGCCGGTTCCCTCGTCAAGAGCATAGTTCCACCGGGGTCCAGTGTGAACGATGGAGGCAATCGCATCCGCCAAGGCGTCGATGTCGTCGGCTGAGCTCCCCACTCCAAGGCTGAGTCTCACGGCACCGGGAACGCGGGCGCGGCGCCCCACGCGGAGGTCATCTCGAACGTCCTGCGCTTGGAGGTCGGTGATCCTGAGCAGCGTCAGCATGAGCGGGTGCGCGCAGAAGCAACCGTGCCTCACCCCGATGCCGTACTCCGCGCTCAGAATCGCGGCCAGAAGGCTGTGGTCGAAACCGGCCACGTTGAAGGTGACCAGTCCAATCCGATCGGCGCTCTCGGGCCAGAGGCGGTACATCTCCACCGCGCTGATGGCGCCCAGGCGCTGACGCGCGTACGCACCGAGCCGACGCTCATCCTCGGCGACGCGCGCCATCCCATACCGCCTCAGCGTCTCGGCGGCAACGCCCATGGCAACCGCGCCGAGCACGTTCGGAGAGCCCGCCTCTTGCCGATCGGGCAGGGCGGTCCAGAGCACCTCGTCCGTGGTGACGAAGTCCACCGCGCCGCCCCCTCTCATGTACGGTGCTCCTCGTGCCAGCCAGTCAGGCCGCCCGATCAGCACGCCGACGCCAAAGGGAGCGTACATCTTGTGGCCCGAGGCCGCTAGGTAGTCCACCCCGAGATCACCGATGCTCACGGGCAGATGCGGAGCGAGCTGTGCCGCGTCGAGCACCAGCCGAGCCCCATACGCGTGCGCAAGCGAGGTGAGCTCAGCCACGGGCCAGACTTCTCCCGTCACATTGGATATGCCCGTCACCGCCACCAGATCCGTCCTCCTCGTGCGGAGATGCGCCTCAAGAACCTCCACCGCCTCTCCGGCACTCGCCGGAGCCGGGAGGTAGCGTACCGAACCTACCTTCTGCCAGGGCAGCAGATTCGCGTGATGCTCTGACGCGAATGCCACCACAGACGTCCCAGCCGGAACGGACTCCGCGAGCAGGTTCATCGCATCCGTGGTGTTGCGCACGAATACCACGCAGTCATCGGGGCGCGCATCGAAAAAGGCATGCACGGCCGCACGCGCGCCCTCGTAGGCGGCCGTGGACAGCTGAGACTTGTACCCGGCCCCGCGGTGCACGCTGCTGTAGTGGGGAAGGAACTGGTTGACCGCGTCAGCGACGGCGACCAGCGCAGGGGTGCTCGCAGCATAGTCGAGGTTCTTGTACCGCGTATGATCGCCCGTGACAAGCGGGACCTCCGTGGCGGCTCCAACCAGAGCAAGATGACCCAGCACCGGCGGCGAGACCAGTCCGCTCATGCTTCGCTCACCGACAGATCGGGGGCGCGGCGGAGCCGGCGTGCAGGGATCGTCAGAGGCATGGAGAGAACCTCCTCTCTGGATACGAGGGCGTCGATGACCATGTGCTGTGATGAGCGCACCTGGTGGATCGCCTCGGCACGCGCCTTGTCGGCATCCCCGGCGACGACCGCCTCCACGAGCGTCCGATGCTCATGCACGATCTCATCGGCTCGGGAGCTCAGCAGCAGGCCGACGCGGAAGAGCCGCTCCATCTGGATGAGCGTGAGCTCAAGGGTCGACGCCAAACGCTGATTCCCCGACACGCGCCCGATCAGGACGTGGAACCTGGTGTTCGCCTCCAGGAATCCGTCCACCGATTCCGGGTTGCTGGTGTCATAGCTGGTGGCCTGGAGCGTCTCCAGCGCCTTGAGATCGGCCAGACCGAGCGCCTGACCCGCCGCCAGAGCCGCGGCCTCCCCCTCTAGGAGTACCCGCATCCCGAAGAGGTCGCGGGTGTCCTTGATGGTCACGGGAGACGCCCGGTAGCGAGACTTGGCGTCACTGAGGACGAACCCGTCCTGACGCAGGCGTCCGAGCGCCTCGCGCACCGGGGTCTTGCTCAGACCCAGTTCTGCCGCTAGCTGCCCCTCCGCGAGCGTCTCTCCCGGCGGAATCTCAAGCTTGGTTATTCGTGATCGCACTTCATGGTAGGCCCTGTCCGCTAGAGACCTATGGTGGATCTCGAACATTGTCGAGCAGTATATCGCAAGGGGCATGACGGCATGGCGTCTTGTCCGCCGTCAGATCCCCAGGCACCCGCAGGGCGGGCCCCGCGACCGGCGAGGCGCATGCCGGCGCCCTCGCCCCCGGGGGCCGCTGCCAGCGCCGAGATGTCCAGGCGGATCTCCGGCGCCCCTGGTGCGTCGTCCGCCCCCGCTCACCCCGTCCGAGGCGGAGAGACGGCTCCCACTTGGCCCAACCTGGAGCTCGCCAGCCCGAGCACGCGCGCCCGACGCTCCGGGGGTACCGGCTCAGCTCCAACCGTGTATCGGGGGAACCGCCGCGGCAGAGAGCCCCGGTCACGGCGCAGCGCGACGGCCTGCAGCGCGGCGTTGAGCACCGCCTCGGCGGCGCCGGGTTCCTTCGCGACCGCCTTCCCACCCGCCTGCTGAGCGGTCGCTTAGGCGCGCAGGGGTCCACCTGGTCCCGGGGCCACCGTGGCCCTCCCCGGGTGGGCGGCGAGCCGCAGGGCGAGGAGGCGGCTACGATCCCCCCGAAGGCCCGCTGGTCCAGTGGGCCGCGGCCAGGTTGGCCCGCGTCAGCTCGCGGGCGGCCATGTGTCCCGGTCGCGTCAAGGCTCACGGTTCGGACGCCCCGCCGCTCCGCCACCTCCATGAGCCGCGCGAAGACCGCGCCGCCGATGCCGCGACACTGCCGCTCCAGCTTGGTCCCCATGAGCCCGGCCACGCCGTGATCCCCGAAGACGGTGAGACCGGCGATCCGGCGGGTTCGCCACCGCCCAGGGCGACGAACCAACCCGCCGGCTCCAGGCTCGACGCACCGCCGGATGTCGGGCGCGGGGTAGTGCTGGGCGCTGGCCACGAACGCGATCGAGGCCGCGGCGCCCGGCGGGTAGAGTGGGGGCATGAGCTCCTGCTGCACGCCGCGCGGGTACCGCCGGGTCTTCAGCGCCCGGAGCGCGGAGAGGCAGGCGCGCCGGTACAGGTCGAGGGGACTGGATCGCACCTCCCGCCGGATCGCGGCCGCGCTCCTCGCCCGCGGGGTGGAGGGTGCCACGGTGCTCGAGGCGGGCGGTGGCGTCGGCGCCCTCCAGGTCGAGCTGCTCCGCGCCGGGGCGCTGCACGCGGTGAGCGTGGAGCTGACCCCCACGTACGAGCACGCCGCCACCGCGCTGCTTCGCGACTTCCAGCTCAGCGACCGGGTCGAGCGGCGCATCGGCGACCTCGTCAGCGCGGACGGCGCCGCGGCGCCCGCCGACATCGTCGTGCTCAACCGCGTTCTCTGCTGCTACCCGGACATGCCCCGGCTGGCCATGGCCGCGGCGCAGCGCACCGCCCGCATCCTGGTTCTGAGCTTCCCGAAGCGAACGTGGTGGACGGTCGCCCTCCTGCATCTCGGCAACGCCCTTCTGCGCATCGGCCGCGGGGAGTTCCAGGTCTTCGTCCACGATCCGCGGAGCATCCGTCGCGTCGTGGAGGCCGGCGGCCTGCACCAGACGCGCGACGAACGCGGCCTCTTCTGGGAGGTGATGGCGTTCGAGGCCGGCGGCCGCGGCTGAGCACGGCACCCGTGAGCCCCGCGCGGGGACCCGGCCGGCCTCGGGGACCGGTCAGCGTGGCACGACGAACCGCGTGCGCTCCTCACCCGCCTCGGTGCGCACGGCACAGCCGGCCAGGTGGTCGTTGACCAGTCCCAGCGCCTGCATGGCCGCGTACACGGTGGTGGGCCCAACGAAGGCGTAACCGCGGCGGCGCAGCTCGGCGGCCAGCGCCGTCGACTCCGCCGTGACCGCGGGAAGATCCGCCAACCGGCGCGGCGTGGACGACGCGGTGCGCGGCGCGTGTGCCCATATCAGAGCGGCGAGCGAGAGCCCCTCACGGTGGAGGCGCACGGTCGCGCGGGCGTTGGTGATGGTGGCCAGGATCTTGGCGCGGTTGCGCACGATCGTCGCATCGCCGAGCAGGCGCGCCACGTCGTCGCTGCCGAACTCCGCCACCACCGCCGGGTCGAAACCCTGGAACGCCCGCCGGAAGCCCTCGCGCTTGCGCAGGATGGTGAGCCAGGACAGGCCCGACTGGAAGCAGTCCAGGGAGAGGTTCTCGAACACCCGGTCCTCGTCGGCCACCGGACGGCCCCACTCCTCATCGTGGTAGCGCGCGTACTCGGCGGGCGAGGCTCCCCACCGGCAGCGCGCCACGCCGTCCTCGCCGACCACCACGTCGTCGGAGTGGGCGGAGGTCATCGTGGTCCCCCGTGCTGCGGCCCGCTCACCCGGCCCGCGGGGCCAGCACGCAGAACTCGTTGCCCTCGGGGTCGGCCATCACCACCCAGGAGACCTCACCCTGGCCGATGTCGATGCGCCGGGCGCCGAGGGATTCGAGGCGCGCCACCTCCGCCCCCTGATCGTCGGGGCGCAGGTCGAGATGCAGCCGGTTCTTCACCGTCTTGGACTCCGGCACCTGGAGGAAGAGGAGGTCGGGGCTGTCTCCACCCGGCTCGAGCCAGCACTCGCCGTCGGCGGACGGGCCGTGCAGTGGCAACCCGAGCGCGGCGCTCCAGAAGCGCGCCACCCGTTCCACGTCGTGACCGTCGACCACCAGGCAGTGCCAGCGAAGAGTCATCGGCGGAGTCTACCGGCTCGCCCCCGGACCCGCCCGATCAGCGGGAGATCTCCCGGCGGCTCATGGCCAGCATCGCCCCGCCGAAGCCGATCACGATGATCCCCAGCATGATCCAGAGCCCGGTCCAGAAGACGCCGGTGGTGAGCGGGGTCCCGTAGAGGTGGAAGAGGGACAGGTCCTGCACCCAATCCGGCCATCGGAAGAGGGGAGCCAGGATCGGGAGGTAGAAGCCCAGCACGGCGATCAGCGACAGCAGCCCCATGGCGACGCGGGGAGCACGGGTGATGACCAGCGCGCCGAGCCCACCGTAGCTGAGCGCGAGCGGGACCAGGAGCGCCGTCGCGAGAACCAGCGGCCCGATGCCGACGTGCAGCCCCTGGCTGGGGATGATGGCGGCCGTCACCAGCGATCCCACCGCGGCGATGAGGGTGGACACCAGGGTGAGGGCGACGAAGCGCTCCAGCACCACGCGCCAGCGTGCCACCGGTTGGGCGATCTCCATCTCCAGCCGTCCCTCGACGTCGTCCGACGCCCAGCGCGTGACCTGGGTGACGGCGCAGGCGGCGATCACCAGCGCGGCGACGCCGAACCAGACGGACGAGACAACCCAGAGGGACGGGTTGGCGGTTCCGGATGTGGCGAGGATCCGCTCGATCCCCCCCATGCTCGTGAGCAGATCGCCCACCCCGCGGGCCAGCGACACCAGGAGCGCCGCCCCGATGGCGGTGCCGCCGATCCAGCCCATCAGCCCCAGGCGCTGCTGCCAGAGCCGGCTGAGGATGGCCCGGCGGTACAGCGGATTGCCGGACGGGGTCACGGTGAGGTGCGCGGCGCGGACCCGGCGCCGCAGCAGCGGCGCGTACAGGTCGCGGTGCGCGAAGCCGAGGGCCGCCAGGGCGATCAGGATGGCCGCGATGGCGAAGAGGGAGCCGGTGGCCGCCCCATCGAGGCTTCCCCCGGGCACCAGCGGCGTGGAGATGTCGGCGAGGTGGAACGGAGAGATGACCGCCGGGCCTGCCAGCCCCGGGTTGACCCGGGCCAGGGCGTCCAGGGCGTAGAGGACCAGCAGCACCGCCGTGCCCAGCCCCAGGGCACCGTGCCGGGTCGCCGCGAGCTGGGCGACCAGCAGACCCACGGCGAAGCAGGCCAGGGCGATGCCGACCAGGGGAAGGCACTGTCCGACCACCGCGGCGGTGCCGGCCGAGGCTCGGGCCGCCTCCAACCCCGCGCCGATCCCGAGGGCGGTGAGGGAGGCCGCGCCGAGCGTGGCGAGCAGGAACGCCCACGTCCCCGACATCAGGACCCTCACCCGGGCGACCGGGGAGGCCAGCCACGTCTCGGTCACCCCCCGCTCCTCGTCGGCACGGACCAGCGACACGGCGGCCCCCAGGCCCCAGGCGGCGAAGAGCAGGGTCAACCAGGCCAGCCCCTTCCACCAGATGTAGCCCTGGACGGTCTCGGGGCGCCGTGGCAGGGGGATCAGGTAGGTGAGAGCTGCACCCAGCGTCTGCGTCGCGTGGCCAAAGGAGGCGCGGGCGGCGGCGGTCGGCGCGGCGGCGAGGAAGGTGGCGCCGGTGGAGTACGGGGAAACGAAGCCGATGATCGCGACGGCCGCGAACCACCATCGCTGGGTGCGCAGTGCGTGACGGAGCAGCGGTGCGGGACGGCGGGGCAGCCGCAGGGTCGGCGAAGCGGCGGGCGCGGCGGCGGTGCTCACCGCGCCGTTCCCGCGGGCTCGGTGGCGCCGTGCGGCTCGTCACGGAACTGGGCGAGGAAGACCTCCTCCAGCGACGGCTCGTGGGTCACCAGGTTGAGCACCTGGCCCGTCCCCAGAGCGCGGAGCAGCGGCGCCACACCCCCGTGCACGTCGAAGGTGAGATGGTGGTCCCGAGCCACCACGTTGTCCACGCCGGGACAGGCGCCGATCGCCTCCAGGGGCACCTCCCCGTCGAAGTCCACCTCGAAGCGGTGGTAGCGGAGCCGGTGCAGCTCGTCGAGGCGCGCGACCTGGACCAGGCGGCCGCGGCGAAGGATGCCGACCCGCTGGCATATGCGTTCGACCTCGGAGAGGACGTGGGAGGAGAGGAAGACGGTGGCCCCCTGATCGCACGCCTCCTCGACCATCCCGAAGAACTCCTGCTGGATCAGCGGATCCAGCCCGCTGGTGGGCTCGTCGAGCATGAGCAGCCGGGGCCGGTGCATGAAGGCGAGCACCAGGCCCACCTTGCGCCGGTTGCCCAGCGAGTACTCCCGGTAGCGGCGGCCCAGGTCGAGGTCGAGGCGGGTGGCCAGGCTGCTCACCGCTTTGGCGTCGACGCCGCCCCGAAGGCCGGCGACATGGGCGACGATGTCGCGGCCGCGGAGCCCTCCCCACTGGGGCATCTCGCCGGGCATGTACCCGACCTCGCGCTTCACCCGCACGGGGTGGGCCTGGCAGTCGATTCCGAAGACCTCGGCCCGTCCCCGGGTGGGCCGGAGCATGTCCATGAGCAGGCGGATGGTGGTGGTCTTGCCGGCCCCGTTGGGTCCCAGATAGCCGAACACCTCGCCCGCGGCGACCTCGAGGTGGAGATCGAACAGCCCCGCGCCCCCGCCGTAGTCCTTGGAGAGGGCGTCGGTGCGAATCGCCGCGTCGGTGCTCATCTCCGGACCTCCGAGCGGCGCGCCTCCTCGACGCGGCCGATCAGCTTCTCAAGCTCGTCGACCCAGGCACGGAAGAACTCGACCGACCCCTCCAGCCGGGTCCGCACCGCGTCGTCGGGGCTGACGGCGGCGCCTGCCTCGAGGAGCCGGGTCAGCTCCCGGTACGTGGACAGGATCTGGTCGAAGAACCGGCCGCTCATCGGGTTGGCCTCGTAGAGAGCCCGCCGGGTCCCCGGCTGACCGCTTCGCCGCGCCAGCAGGAACTGCTCGAGCTGGCGGGTGGTCACGCTGGCGCCGCTCTTGCTGATCCCCAGGTCGGTGGCGATCAGGTCGAGGCTGGCGGGCCGGGGGCTGAGCAGGAGGTAGGCCCAGATGCGCCCCAGGGCCGGCCCCAGCCCCCAGCCGGCGAAGTAGCGGCCCACATCGTCGATGAAGCGGCGGCGGCCCTCAGCCTTCGCATCATTCTCAATATTCAGCATGATTTGAACATATCACACGCACAGGATTTGACGGAGGGCGGGCTCGCCCCTGGCGGCGCGGGAAGGCGGCGGGGACCCATCCGACCGCGGGGCGTAGAATTCGGGCTGATCATGGCCGGCCCCGGGGCCGGGCCGTGACGTGCCCGCTTAGCTCAGTTGGTAGAGCAGGGGACTCTTAATCCCTTGGTCACAGGTTCGACCCCTGTAGCGGGTACCAGGTTCCTCAACGATTTCGGCGCTTCGGGGCTCATCGTCCCAGAGCGGCGTGCACCTGGTCAACGAACGTCGTGCACACCACCTGGACGCGCTCGGGTGTTGAGCGCCACGCTCGATCAGGATCAGCGGGCTGGTAGTCGTCACTGACGGCTGGGCTGGGGCCGGCTGAGGGGGTCATCGCCGCCTGGTCGCCGGCCCGGAGGGTCTGGGAACCAGGGCCGTGCTGGTTCCCAGGGGGTGTGGTGAGCCAGGGTGCCCAGCAGAGCGTCGGGCTTGCTGTGCCAGTTGGCGGGTGGGTCAAGCTGAGGGCAATGTACCCAGACGCGGCAGGACCCTCCCGTGGAACTTGAGCGGCTCTTCGGGAGGGTCCTTCTTCGCGGATGCCGGAGGGGCACCCATGCTCATTGTCGCCTGCCACGAGCATGGGACCACCTGGGCGGTTGTGTTGCCACCTAGATGGGACCACCGGTTTGCCAGTCATGGGACCACCCCGGGAGCCCAGGAGCCGGTCGAACTGAGGTTCGATTCGCACCCAAGGTCAGGACGTCTGAGGGTGCGGCATGGGATTCCGGGAGGTGTCAGTGGTCGAGATCCGGGATCATGCGGCGCGCCGGATTATGCGGCGTGGCAGTCAGACGCCGTTGCTGGGCGGCGATCTCGATGGTCGGCAACGCGACATAATCA
>JAKABA010000013.1 GCA_021802115.1 bacterium
GGCTCCCGCCAAGCGGTGGCAGTAAGACCGCAGTGCCTACCGGAAGCGGAGGGCGCCAGGCGACCCAGGACCGTTCGGGGCCGCCCGCTGGGCGATACTCACTATCGCACAGTGTTTAGGAACGGTCACTGGTGCGCAGATCAGCTCAGGGAGACGGCGCATTGGCCCCAGCTGGGATGGCCCTCCCCAACCCCAAGGTGCCACCCGCCGTGAGCAGCGAGCCGGCCACCAGCGGCCCGATCCAGAGAGCTGGATCGCCAAGGGCGAGCAGGAACGTCGCCAGAGGAGGCCCTACGATGCCAGTCACACCCCAAACCGATGTGGCCAGCGCGTTGTACCTACCGCGCAGCCGATCCGGGGCCAGCGCGTTGACCAGCGTGGAGGCGGCCGGCGAGACCAGCGTCTCGCCAAGGCCGAACACCGCGGCCGCGGCCACCAGCAGGGCCGAGGAAAAACCCAGGGCCAGACCGGGGAGATCGGCGAGCCCCACGATGCCCCAGGAGATCGCCACCAACAGGGCGCCCACGGCCAGAGACCTCGTTCGCAGCCTCCACTCCGTCGCCTTGGTCACCGCCGCCTGCAGGGCCACGATCACGAAGCAGTTGGCTGCGAAGGCCAGGCCGACCACTCGGGGGCTGACCCGGACGAACTCGATGGCGAAGAGCGAAAAGCCCGCCTCCAACTGGGAGTATCCGAAGAGAACAAAAGCCAGGCTGCAGAGCAGGTAAAGGGCGAAGGGACGGTCGCTCAGGACGGCCCGGTAACCGACCTCGGTCGCGGTGTCCTCACCGGTTGCGGCAGGCGCAACTCCCCGCAGGTGGCGCAGTCCCCGCCACAGGACAGTCCCAAACAGCAAGAAGCTGACGCCGTCGGCCAGGTAGACCACCTGGAAGGTGGACGCGTGCTGAAGCGACACAAAGCTTCCGGAGATGAGGCCCCCCACCCCGATCCCCAGGTTCATCAGCATGAATTGGCTTGCAAAGGCCCGGGACCGCAGATTTTCGGGGACCACCATCGCCACCAGCGAGCTGAGCGCGGGCCAGGTGACACCCTCTGCGGCGCCGATCGCCGCCGCCACCACGATGGCTTCGGGAGCGGTGGTGACCCCGGCTAGGGCGGTGGCACCCGCAGCTTCGAGAAGCAGCCCGAAGAGAACCATCCAAACGGGGCCGATACGGTCCACCCACGCGCCCCCGCTCAGGGAGGCCAGCAGTCCCACCAGGCCGGCCGCGGCCAGCGCCAGGCCCGCCTCCGGGAGAGGGATTCTCCGGACGGCATGGAGGTACACGACTAGGAACGGAAGGGTCAGGCCGGTGCCCAACGACGACATTGCCATGCCCCCGAGAAGCCATCGGGTGGTGGGGACCTCGCGCAACAGCCGTATCACCGGCGAATCTTAACCGCGGGCCCTCGACCGTCCGAACCGCCTCATCCCAGCTCCCCGACCCGAGTCGGGGAGCCGCGGCGAATGCTCTTTCCGGGGGCGCTCGGCGCCCGGCCTCCCGCCGCCCCGGCGCCGGGCACGCGCCTTTTGGTTAGTATGTACCAACCAACTGCTTAATCCTCGGAGGGAACACGGTATGGGCCAAGGGCACGGGGCGGCGACTACGGCATCCACTTCCAGGCCGTCAATGGGACCGAACTACAAGTGGATCGCCCTCTCCAACACCACCCTCGGCATCCTGATGGCGACCATCAACTCGTCGATCGTTCTGATCTCGCTTCCCGACATCTTTCGCGGCATCAAGCTCAACCCGCTGACCCCCAGCAACACCCCGTTCTTCCTCTGGCTGTTGATGGGCTACATGGTCGTCACTGCGGTCCTGGTCGTGAGCCTGGGACGCATCGGGGACATGTACGGCCGAGTGCGGATGTACAACCTCGGCTTCGCCCTCTTCACCTTCTTCTCGATCATGCTGTCGCTAACCTTCGGTACCGGCCCCGGAGCCGCCCTTTTCCTGATCGTGATGCGAGTGCTGCAGGGGGTCGGCGGAGCTTTCCTATGGGCCAACTCCTCGGCCATCCTCACTGACGCCTTCCCCTCCAACCAGCGCGGCCTCGCGCTCGGCACCAACATGGTGGCGGCGATCGCGGGATCCTTCATCGGCCTGGTCCTGGGCGGGGTCCTGGGCCCTGTCGAGTGGCACTTGGTGTTCTTGGTGTCGGTCCCCTTCGGCCTGTTTGGCACGGTCTGGGCCTATCTCAAGCTGCACGACACCGGGGTGCGGATTCCTTCCACCATTGACTGGTGGGGCAACCTCGTGTTCGCGGCCGGTTTGATCTCGTTGCTGGTTGGGATCACCTACGGCATCCTTCCCTACGGGAGCCAGAGCATGGGCTGGACCAACCCGTGGGTGCTGGCAGCCATGATCGGCGGGGTGATCGCGCTGGGAGGCTTCCTGTGGATCGAGACCAAGGTGGCGCAGCCGATGTTCCGGATCCCGCTGTTCCGGATTCGAGCCTTCGCCGCGGGCAATGTGGCGGCTCTGTTTGCGGCCCTGGCGCGAGGCGGGCTGCTGTTCATCCTGATCATCTGGCTGCAGGGCATCTGGTTGCCCCAGCATGGCTACAGCTTCACCGAGACCCCGCTCTGGGCCGGCATCTACATGCTCCCGCTCACAGTCGGCTTCCTGGTTGCCGGCCCCCTGGCCGGCATCCTCTCCGACCGCTATGGCTCCCGCCTCTTCGCCACCATCGGGGTCGCCGCCTCGGCGGTCATATTCGCCCTCTTCATGACCCTACCGGCCAACTTCAACTACCTCGCGTTCGGCACCCTGTTGTTCGTGTACGGGCTCTCGAGCGGACTCTTCGCGTCGCCCAACCAGGCCGGGATCATGAACAGCCTGCCACCCCACCAGAGGGGCGCCGGGGCGGGCATGGCAGCCACCTTCCAGAACTCGGCTCAGGTGCTCTCGATGGGCATCTTCTTCACCCTGATCATCATCGGGCTATCGGGCAGCATGCCCCATGCCCTCTACCACGGCCTCACCGCTCAGGGAGTTCCCTCAGCCTACGCCAGCAAGGTGGCCAGCCTGCCCGCGGTGGGCAGCTTGTTCGCGGCCTTCCTGGGCTACAACCCGATCGGAACGCTGCTCGGGCCCATCCTGCCTCACCTCAGCCACGCCAAGGCCGCCTATCTCACCGGGCGCGCATTCTTCCCCCAGCTCATCTCCGACCCTTTCATGACCGGCCTGAGGGCAGCGTTCATGTTCGCCATAGCCGCCAGCCTGGTGGCCACGGCCGCCAGTTGGCTGAGGGGTGGCAAGTACATACATGAGGAGGATTCCCCCGCCATTGTTCCCTCGGGAGCTCCGGCAACGGGTCTTGCGGCCGGCACCGCCGCGGCCTCTCGCCCCGGCGACATGGCACCGCGGCGCGGCATGGAACCTGGCCCCACCACCGTCAAATACATCGAGCCGAAGTAGCGACCATGGCCGACCCGGTACTGGTGTCGCCGCCGACGCTAGGTTCGACGCCGTCAGCCGGCCCGCCATTGGATCAATCCGGCCCTGGAGCGACCATTCAGGCCCTCCAGCCGGCATCGACGGAGCTGGCAGACTCACTCACTGCGATCGTTGGCTGGGCGAGTCGCAACGACGTCCAAACCGAGGTCATGCGGCGCGCCCACTGCTCCCTCCCGATCTCTCACATCTGGCTGCTGGTGCGTATCGCCACCTGTGGCCCCTGCCATCCATCCGACCTAGCCGTCTTCAGTGGCGTGGACAACTCCACCATCACACCCAAGTTGCAACGGCTGGAGGCCGAGGATCTGCTGGGAAGACGCTCGGATCCGGCCGACCGCCGGGCGGCGTTGGTTCACATCACCCCAGCTGGGATTCGGCTCCTCAAGCGCATTCGAATAGCCCGCGCGCAGCTGGTGGTGGAGGCGATGGCAGAACTCCCGCCCGGGCGCAGGAGCGTCCTTGAAGCAGCTCTCGGCGAGCTGGCGGGAGTTCTCGACCGCTCGATCGGGCGCGGCGGCAACAGCTCAACCGCGGTGGCCACCACCGCCGACGGCCAGGCGCCGCTAAGCTCCCGTTGCCGGCCGCAACCCCGCGGTTAGCCGCCGCCTCGCCCGGACCACTCCGGATCCGCGTAGGTACCCAGGCAGACCCAATACCCGCGAACCCTCGCACGATCTCCCAGCACTCAGGCCGATCGGCCGGATGGTGTCCGCGCAGTCCAACAACGACGAAGACCTCGAAGGCTCACAGGGGCCCGGAACGCGGGCGGTGCAACGGAGGGCCGGCGCCGTGTCTCTCACAGGTGGGGCCGCCGTGGCAAACAAGGTGCCAGCGGGAGAATCAACCCGGCCAACGGCTGGGGCCACGGGCGCGGCGGCCTGGACGGCGGCGACGAGCCCATCACCGACGCCCCCCGGCGAAGACCTGATCCCCGCGGAAGCCAGAAGTCAGGCTGAGCCCAACGCCGAGCGCGAAAGCTGGAGCTGATCCGCGCTCTGGCACCTCGCTTCTGCAAGCGGACAATCTAAAGTCTGGGACCGGGGCCGCCCCGCCGACTTTGGACCAGCAGGTCTGCCCTGGGGTCCTCGACAGCCCGCCTGACACCTTCGCCTGCGCAGCGCGGCGACACCGGTCGCGGCCACGGCCGGCATCGCGAGCCAGCCTCGACCACTCGCTCGGCGACCTGATCGGCCAGCGGGACGACCAATCAGGTCGCCACCCCAGCGCGGGCAATGGGCGCGACACGCTCTTCACCGCCGCGGTGGGTAGAACCCTTTCGGGACTCTCTCCGCGACCCCGCGTGCGAGCGTGGCCGCATAAAGGCACACCTTGACGCCGTGGCCAAAGTCCACGGCGACGGCCGAATTGGAAGGAGCACCGGTCGACTCGGGACCCTTCCGCGGGCGTCCCGACGGACGGCGCCCTCAACCGGCCCCAAGCACCATCGCGCCCGGGGGCGGCGCCGGAGCCACCAGCTGCCACCAATCGGGCCGCGGCGACAGGCGATCTAAATCAGCCAAACGGGCGCCGTCGCGCCTCCGAGATCCCCCACCGCGCCTCGGTCCCGGGCGCCGTAGAGACAGTGGCTGCCGCTTCCCCGCCCGAGCCAGGGCGGTGGGGCACTGCCCCACCGCCGCGACCGGGCTGGTTTTCAGCTGTAGTAGCCCAGAACGTCGATCACGACATCCGTGGAACCGGCGGAGTTGTAGACGGTGAGGCCGCCTTTCGAGTTGAGGGTGGCGATCACCAGGTTGGGTACCGTCATCCCGGCGATCCAGTTGACGCTGGACGCGACCGGAGTCGGGCCAGAAGGGAAGATCGTGAGATAGCCCGACGAGCTGGTGTTGGTTGCGGTCACGTTGATGACCACCGCCGTGGCGTCGGAGGGGACACCGGCCACGCCGGTAACCTGCACCGCCAAGGTGCTGCCGGCGGTCATGGTGTGCCCGGTGCACTGATCACCCGATCCGGCGCGCGTGTCGCAGATGCGCACCGGGGTTGCGAGCGGTGTGAACTGGGTCCCGGTGCCGCCGGCGGCAGTGTAGTAACCGCTGACGTCGATCACCACGTCAGTCGACCCGCTGGAGTTGTAGAGGGTCACCGCACCGCCTGAGTTGAGCTGGGCCACAACCGAGTTCGCCACCGTGGACCCCTCGGCCCAGTTGAGGTTCGAGGTGGTCGGTCGGGTGCCGGCTGGATAGACCGTCAGGTAGCCGGCGGCGGTGGTGTCGGTCGCGGTCACGTTGAGGACAGCTGCGATCGCGTTCGCAGGCACCCCGGCCAGGCCCGTGACCTGGACCGTCATGGTGCTGCCCGGGCCCATGGTGTGACCCGTGCACTGGTCAGCAGAGCCGCCGCGGGTGTCGCAGATCCGGCTCGGAGCCAGCCCGTTGTACAGCCCGGCGCCGGGGTTCGACTGAGCGCTGAAATAGCCCTCGACGTCGATGATCACGTTGACGGACGCGGCGTTCGTGACCACCGCAATCTGCCCTCCGGAGCCCAGTCCAACCTCGACCGAATTGGCGACCGTCTGACCCTTGGCGAAGTTGAGGCTGGAGGCGAGCGGGGCGGCCTGCCCGGCGGGATAGACCGTCAGGTAGCCGCCGGAGGACGGGTTGGTAACCGTGACGTTGAGAACCACGGCCGTAGCTCCCGTGGCAGGCACCCCGGCCAGCCCCGCCACATTCACGTTAAGCGGGGTACCACCAGCCAGGGTCGCGCCGTTGCACTGGGCGACTGCCCCTGAGAGTTGCGACGGATTACCGGATCGAGTGTCACAGATCCTTACTGGAGTCTCTGGCGTGTACCCGGTGGCCGAGCCGGAAGCAGCGGGACCAGGTGGTGGCGACCCCGGCGGGCCGGACGGTGGCGGCGAGGACGGTGGAGTGGACGGCGGCAGGTACGTGTAGGTGGCCGTGCTCGTCCCGGACTTGCCACTGAATGCGGTCTCGGCCGTGGTCACACTGACCGTGACTGGTCCGGCCGCCGCCGCCGCTGGGACCGTCGCCGTGACGGCACTCGTCGAGCCGCAGTCCAGGAATCCGGGAACGTTGCTGAACGTGGTGGCGGCGACGGTGCCAAAGGAGACTCCGGTGACGCAGCCCAGATTGGCCCCCGAGATGGTGACGGTGCCCCCACCGGCTGTCGAACCGGAAGCTGGGCTGACCCCGGTGACATCCGGACTTCCCGGCGGGTAGAGGAGCATCTCGTCGGCGGGCGGATTGAGGCTGCAGCCGGACACGGTGCAGGCCTGGACGTCGACAATGCCTGGGTTCTGGGACACAGTGTCGGCCGTCAGCGTGGTGTCGTTGCCCTGGATGTTGAAGTTGTACTGGGTCCCGGTTGAAAATGGGTTGTCGTAGTCATTGAAGACCAGGTACAGGGTTTGGGCGACCGCCGGGCCCCCTGGGAGATTCCCGCCGGTGAATCCGGAGCCCGCCACGGTGACCTGCGTCCCGCCCGTGTCGAGAGCTCCGGAGAGGCCGTTCACCGTAGTCGGATTGGCATCGGTGACACTGGTCACTTGGGGAATCCCGGCGTAGTAGGCGGTGCCGGAATTGGCGGGAGTGGAGAGGCCAGCTAGGGTGTTGACCGCCACCGGCACGCTGAGCATGTCGACGGTCTGCGCCTGGGCCGGGGCCGTGATCTGAAGCACGGTTCCTGTCTCATACGAGATGCTGGTGTCTGTCGAGGAGGCCAGGCTGGTCGGACCGAAGTCTACCCATGCCATCGTCATTGGGTTGAAACCAGTGCCGGTGATGGTCACGACCGACCCCCCCGTTTCACTGGCGAGGGCAGCGCCCCCGGCGGTTGTCGAGACCGAGGTCACGGTCGGGTTTGGAACGTAGTCGTACTCGCTGGGCGCGGGCATGAACTCGCAGCCGCAGTTGCCAGGGAGCACGGCGACCCCAGCTGGGGTTACCGGCAAAGCCGGGCCCTCATAGGGCGGCAGGATCTGGCTGGTCTGGCTGGAGCCGTTACTGCCCGTTACCACGACCTGCAACTGGCAGATGTCGTTCGCTCCATTCTCGCCCGCGTAGGCCGAGGGAAGCGGGGCGCATGCCGACGCCACGCCGCTGTAGGCAGGGGGAGTGGCGGTTATCTCGTAGTCGCTCTTGACACTGACATTGTAGGCCCCGACCCCGCCAAATGTCACGGTGTCCCCGCTCGTGAAGCCAGAGCCGAAGATTGTGACCGGCTTGGGGGTTTGCTCAGATCCGCCGTAGGGGCTGACTCCGGTCACGCTGGGAACGCTGGCGGCAGCTCCGGACATGTCCACGTATTCGAAGGTTGCCCCCGGCCCGACCTTCGAGGAGAGCCCATCGGTGAGGGTCACCACCACGTTCGCCGGACCGGCACCGTCCTGAGTCGGGTTGGGCGAGGTCGGTGGGGTCGTGGTGGTGGCCACCGGCGTCGTGAAGGTGATCTTGTTGTTGTTAACAACTGTGAACGAGGGGACTTGGGCGGAACCGATCTGGATTCCGCTCACATCAGGGACCCCCTGGCTGGTGGTGAAGCCCCGGCCCGTGATCGTGACCAGGGTACCGCCGGCGGTGGAGCCAGAGGTGGGGTTGATGCCCGATATCACCGCCGGGGACGCCAACCGGGGCGCATAGTTGCAGAGGTAGTAGGCGAGCCCGTCGGTCCCCCCAGGGCCCGTCAGCTGTGGCGACCCCAGCCCGGACGCCATGTCGTAGCCGGGATGGGCCGGGAACACCAGGCCGTTGGCGAGGCCGTAGATGTCGTTGTTGCCCTGGGTGACATCGGTGAAGGAGGCGGCGTAGGCGGTCGGATTCGACGCCACGCCGTACAGCAGCGGGCTGACGAAGCCCACCCCGCCTGTTGTGCTGCAGCTGGGAGAGGCGTTGACCAGCGCCAGCGAGGCGGCCCAGATCGGAGTTGCCGAGGAGGTGCCTCCGATCGTGATCCAGCCTGAGTTGCCGGCCCCAAATGCCTGGGAATATATCGTGATCGCCCCGGTGAACTCGTCGGCCTGAGCGGAGACGTCAGGCACCTCCCGGCACGCCGTGGGTGGGGGCGAAAGGGTGCTTTGACAGAAGTAGGGCGTGCCATAAGGCGCGGCCAGCCCACTCAGCGCCTGCTCCTCGGTCTGAGCGTTGGCCACGTCAGTGGCGTTGGTGGCGTCGCTCTGCAGCAGGGACTGCTGCCAGGAGGGCATCCCCCAAGACTCCGAGATACCGCCGCCACCTGCGCCCCATTGGGCCCCATCGTTCCAAACGTGCTCCGCGGGAGGCTGGGTCGTAGCGTTGTCAATGGTGGTCCCACCGACCGAGATCACGTAAGGTTGGCTGCCTGGATCGTCGACGGAGAGCGGGTTCTGTCCGGCCGGCGGCGCGGGGGCGCGGAAGGCGTTGCAGTCGTCGACCCCGGTATCCCCAGCGGCTGCGAAAACCGACTGCCCTTGAGCAGCCGCCTGCTGGAAGAGAAAGTTCTCGGCCTGCTGGACGCCGGGCTCCCCCACCTGGACTGCCTGCTCGCAAAGGCCCCAGCTGGTGGTCACCACCTTGGCTTGGTCAGAGTTGATGATGGTGGAGTACTCGTCCAGCCCACCGAAGCTGGTGTTGGGAGCCTCGTAAACGTCGATGGTCGCCGCCGGCGCCAGCGCCGACACGTCCTCGACGTCCAACACCGCCTCGCCGCTCCCCGGCCCCGCCGGCTGGCCGCCGTCGACCGGTATGACATGGAGCTGACCGGCCATGGTGGCGGCTTGAGTGGCGCCGAAGTAGCAGCTGTCGAAGGTGTTGATGTCCGATGGCAGGAAGGATTCAAGCTCATAAACGGCGATGGTCTGGCCCTTCCCCAGATCCCCTTGTCCGTACAGGCCGAAGGCGCCATAGGCGTTGGCGATCTGGTTGTCGGTGAGGCCACCGGACGACTGCGCCGCGGTCTGGGCGGCGGAGCAGGCGGCAGGTGCCTGAGCCACGGCCGGAGTCGTGCCCCCGATGGCGGCTGGATATGTCCCCACCTTGGTGACCGGCGCCCGGAGCAGCCCCATGGGCTGGGCCCGCACCAGACTGTCAAGGCCAACCACACCAGAGACCACGGTGGCAATGGTCGAGGGCAGACTGACGGCCGAGGTGGTGGTCTGGCCGATGCGACCGTCCGCGAGCCGGTAGCTGGAGAGCCCGGTGTGGAACGCGCTCTCCACCGCCGCTGCCGATCCGCTGAAGCTCACCAGCAGCCCGTCCGTGGCCACGCCGGTGACGTTCAGTCCATCGCTGGCCAGTTGCGCGGTGACCGCGGCGACCGTGGCTGGCGTGGGGCCGAATTGACCGGCGAACGCCCCGGGAGCGAGGTATTGGTGGTACATAGGCGAGGTCTTGTTGGTGACCTCAGCGATGAATTGGGTGAGGGCCGCCTCGTCGCGGGGCTGCAGGACGACCGCACCCGTCTCGGTCGTGGTTGGCGCCACCGCCCCAATCGCATGGGCGCCTATCGGCACCTGCGGGGCAACTCCAACCCTGGACAAGTGGACGGAAGCCGCGGGACTGATCGTCGCGGCGGACACGCCCGCGGCTGGCGCAAGGACGAAGAGCGGGACCACCAGGGCGGCGGCCCCCATCAGGAAGCGTCGTGAGAGCCTCATGACTGCGGTCCCCGAACTGCGCTCGGAGTCGGCCAGAGATTCGAGGCAGGCAGACACGTCAAAGGCACTGACATGAACGATCCCTCCAAACACACCGGTCCCTCGCCAGTGTTGCCGACGATCCTACGTCGGCCCCGCACGTCCCGTCAATCGGGCGGCCGCTGGGGACCAGGGTGCTTCTGAGCAGCCGCCGCCAGGACCTTCCGACAGGGGCCTCTACAAACGCGCCCACCCGAACTCCGGTCGGCCTGGCTGTTTGCTTTGCGGGCTCCCCTCGGGACCGGAACGAGGCCGGCCACCAGGGTCGCTGGCCGCCCGCTCCCAGTACACTCCGCTGTGATATGTGCCGGGTGTGCCTGCGTCGGCCCGAGATCCCCGACGAGCCCCACGGGCGTTGCGAGTCGTGCGCCCGCGCCGGACGACGGGTCTACCAGTTCCGACTGCGGCCGATCTCAACCGGGTTTCAGATCAGTGCGGGGGAGCTGTCGCCGCGGGCGCTGAGAGAGCACGCCGGAGCCGCGCTCCAGGGCTTCTCGGGCAGCCCCACCAGCAAGCCCCATTTGACCAGCACCACCTGTGAGCTGGTCATGGCCGGCAAGCGCCTGGAGTCGATCAGAGTGTCACCCGGGCTGGCGTCCAAGACCGAGGCGGTGGTGCTGGCCCTGAGGCAGGCAGCGGTACGCAGTGAGGCCACCTGGTAGGCGGCGACCGGTCAGTCCAGAACCTCGACCTTGGCATCGACCAGCTCATCTGATGGGCTGGGACTGGTGGAGTCCTCGGCGGCGGGAGCCGGCACCTCCCGCTTGATCTCGATGCCCGCCTCACCGCTGTCAACCGCCAGGACGTCTCCGTCTCGGTAAGTTCCGGCCAGAATCCCCATCGCAATGCGGTCACCCAGCTGACGCTGGAGGACCCTGCGCAGGGGTCGAGCGCCGTAGACGGGGTCGTATCCCTGCTCGGCCAGCCAATGGACAGCTCCCGGCAGCAGCCGCAGTTGGATCCGGCGCGCCTCCAGCCGCTGTTCCAACTGCTGCAATTGCATGGCCACGATCCGCTCGATCTGGACCAGGTCGAGACGATGAAAGAGGATCACGTCGTCGACTCGGTTGAGAAACTCCGGCCGAAAGTGGCGCCGCAACTCATCCATCACCTGTTCCCGAGCCGATTCCTCCTCAGTGGGAGTCGCATGGTCGGGCAGGGCGGCGATCACGGGGCTGCCGAGGTTGCTGGTCATGATCACCACGCAGTTCCGGAAGTCCACCGTGCGACCCTTGCCGTCGGTCAGTCGGCCGTCATCGAGCAGCTGCAAGAGCACGTTGAAAACGTCCGGATGAGCCTTCTCGATCTCATCGAGCAACAGCACTGCATAGGGACGACGCCGCACCGCCTCGGTCAGGTGACCGCCCTCCTCATAGCCAACGTATCCGGGTGGTGCCCCCACCAGCCGTGCCACCGAGTGCTTCTCCATGTACTCACTCATGTCCAGCCGCACCATGGCGTCCTCGCTGTCGAAGAGGAACTCGGCCAAGGCTCTCGCCACCTCGGTCTTGCCGACTCCAGTCGGCCCAAGGAAGATGAACGAGCCCATCGGGCGGCGGGGGTCGTTGAGGCCGGCGCGAGCCAGGCGAACGGCGCTCGCCACGGCCGCGATCGCCTCATCCTGACCCACCACGCGCTGGTGCAGGCGATCCTCCATCTCCACCAGCTTGTGGACCTCCCCCTCCAGCATCCTGGTCACCGGAATCCCGGTCCAGCGGGAGACCACCTCGGCGACGTCCTCCTCGCCGACCTCCTCCTTGAGCAGAGGAATGCCGTCCTGGCCCACCTGGGACTGCTGCTCCTCCAACTGGCGGCGGAGCTCGATGAGGTGGCCGTAACGAAGCTCGGCCGCCTTGCCGAAGTCGGCCATGCGCTCCGCCCTCTCGGCCTCGAAGGTGGTCCGCTCGATCTCCTCTTTGAGCTGGCGAATGCGGCCGATCTGGGCCTTCTCCTGTTCCCAGCGCTGGCGCAGACCAACCGCCTGCTCCTGCATGTCGGCAAGCTCTCGTTCGAGCGCGACCAGCCGCTCCCGAGATGCGGAGTCGGTCTCCTTGTGCAGCGCCTGGCGTTCGATCTCGAGCTGGCGCACCTCGCGCTCGACGGTGTCGAGTTCGACCGGCATCGAGTCGATCTCCATGCGCAGCCGTGCCGCCGCCTCGTCGATCAGGTCGATCGCCTTGTCCGGCAGGAAGCGCCCGGAGATGTAGCGCGCTGAGAGGACGGCTGCTGAGACCAACGCGGCATCCTTGATCCGGACCCCGTGATGGACCTCGTAGCGCTCCTTCAACCCGCGCAAAATGCTGATGCTGTCCTCGACCGAGGGTTCGCCCACGTATACCGGCTGGAAGCGTCGTTCCAGGGCCGGGTCCTTTTCGATGTGCTTGCGGTATTCGTCGAAGGTGGTGGCGCCGATGGCGCGCAGCTCTCCCCGTGCCAGCGCCGGCTTGAGCATGTTGCTGGCGTCCATCGACCCCTCGGCCGCCCCGGCCCCGATCAGGGTGTGCAGTTCGTCAATGAAGAGGATGATCCGGCCCTCCGACTGGGTCACCTCCTTGAGCAGGGCCTTCAGGCGATCCTCGAACTCGCCGCGAAACTTGGTGCCGGCCACGAGGGTGCCAAGGTCCAGGGCCACCAGGCGACGATTCTTGAGGGTCTCGGGGACATCGCCGGTGGCGATCCGCTGGGCCAGGCCCTCCACGATGGCGGTCTTGCCCACCCCGGGATCCCCGATCAAAACCGGGTTGTTCTTGGTCCGCCTGGCCAGAACCTGCATGGTCCTGCGGATCTCGTCATCACGCCCGATCACCGGGTCCAGCTTGCCCTCGCGAGCTCGCTGGGTGAGGTCGATCGCATAGCGCTCCAAGACCTGAAACTTGCTCTCGGGGTTCGGATCGGTGACCCGCTGGCCGTGGCGGACTGCCTCCAGCGCCGACTCCAAACGCTCGTGGGTGACGCCGGCGGCCCTGAGGATTCCAGCAACCGGGCCGCCGGTGCGCTCCGCCAGGGCCAGCAGCAGATGCTCGGTGCTGCAGTACTCGTCCTGCAAGCGCTCCATCTCTTCCCATGCGCCTCGGAGCACCTGCTCCAGCTCTCGGGACGCGACCGGGGTGGCCCCCTGCTGCCGTGGCCGACCCTCCAGATCCGCCTCCACGCGTACCCGCACCTGGGTCGGGTCCGCCTCCACCTGCCGCAGCAGCGGGGCGACGATTCCGTCCGGCTGGTCGAGGAGCGCCAGCAGCAGATGCTCCGGATCGGTCTCTGGATGCTGGTAGCGGGTCGCCAACTGAGTGGCCCCCTCGAGTGCCTCCTGGCTGCGCTGGGTGAATCGGTCGAGTCGCATAAAAAGTCTCCCGGACGGCGGAATCGCTTACATCTGACGTATACCCGGGCTGGGCGAATGCCCAAACCAAAGACATCTACTTCGAACCGTGGTTTCGTCCATCACAACCTGCCGGCATGGGGGAGCCAGCCGAACCGTGGGCGCCCAGACAGGGCTCAGTCGTCGGCTGCGCCAGGACTGGTGACGGCTAGGTGGACCGAGCGGCATCGACCGCCGGGGGCCGGAACTGGTCAGATGTCGGCGCGCAGATAGGTCTGGGGGCCATAGCGCATCTGCTCGGGCCGACCCTTGGGACCCATCACAAAGGTCACCTCCTCTCCCCGATACCCGTAGTCCTCGTGATCGGCAATGAGAAAGCGGAAGCGACTCCCCGCCGGAGTCAGGCGGGCGGCCTCACGTAGCGGAAGGTCAGAAGTCGGGTCCACCAGGTAGAGGCTCTTGTGGATCCGCACCACCAACCACTCTCCCCAGCCGGCGCGGTACTGGCCAGCCAACCGGCCAAGCTCGGCTCGGGAGGGACCGGCCGCGGCGACTCCCACTGGCGTCCAGAGACTTCGGACCCGGTTCACGGTGTGGAAGAAGGCGTCCACGCCCAACCCAGGCAGGGCGCCGAGGGTGTTGCTGAGCACTGCGGCCGCCAGACCGAGGTCGGGATCGAAACCGATCTTGGTGTTGAAGCCGGCATAGCCTCCGCTGTGGCCGCGCAGGGAGCTCCCTTCCACGGTCCAGAGCATCCACCCGTAGCCGTGGTGGGGCTCGGACTCCCGCTGCCACTGACTCCGCTGCATCTCGCGTTTGCTGAGGTCGGAGAGCAGGCGCAGATCCCCAGAAAAGTGGGCCTCCTGATAGCGCAGCAGATCAGGGACAGTGGAGATCAAACCGCCGGCGGGCTCGAAGGCCCTCGCCTCGGTCGCTGGCGCCGCCCGATACGGCTCTCCGGGACGCCTGGTCCAGTACCCGGTGGCCAGGGTGGAGCGCAACCGGGGGGTCAACCTGGTCCCGGAGCTGCCCATGTCCAGAGGCTCCAGGACCCGCTTGGCCACCGCCTCCGCAAAACTCTGGCCGGTCAGGTTCTCGACGATCTCCCCCAGCAGGGCGTAGGCGATGTTGGAGTAGCGAAACCCACTGGCCGGAGCGGCAAAGGTCGGATGCTGCGACAGGTCCCGGCGCAGTGTCACCCGGTCTGGCAGGTCGTCGTCGGCCCATGCCCCAGATCCGTCCCGGATGATGCCGCTGCTGTGGGTGAGGAGATGGCGCACGGTGACCCCGGTTTGGTCCATGGACCCCGCCAACCAGGGCAGGTGGCTGACCACCAAGTCGTCGAGGCGAAGCTCGCCCCTCTCCACCAGCTGCATGATCAAGGTGGCGGTGAAGGTCTTGGTGATGGAAGCGACGCGATAGCCAGTGCGACTAACCTCCGCCGCCTCCCCAGTTCTCAGGTCGGCCTGGCCCAGGGCGCCAGCAAGGACCTGGCGGCCCCGATGGCTCACCCCATAAGAGATGCTGGGAACCTCCGCCATCAGGGCTCGGAAGCGAAGCCAACGCTCAAACGCGGACGCGGAGTCGGAGATCTGCTCCCAGCTGAGGGTCACCGTACGACCTCACGCGACCACTGCCATGCCGCGCTCACCACATCCTCCGATTGTGCTCGCTGCAGATCCCGACCGGGAGCGTCGCCAGCCCTGCCCGGCCGACCAGGTCCGCGTCCGATTCTAGCCGTGGACCGACAGTACCGCCCCGCACCGTTGACCGGCCCTTTGGCATCCCTTGATCTCGAGCTGACTCCGGCCGGCAGGCTGGCGACAGCACGCCTGGTCTCAACGGGCCGCCACGCCGCCTGATGAAGTGACCCAAAAGGTCTGACGTTAAAAATTGGCAACCGCCCTCGAGTTCAACGCAACGCGCCCCGCCCTCCAAGGTTCTGATCAGGTTATGAGCCGGCCGCGTCACCGCTCCGGCCCGGCGCCAGGTGTTGATCGATCGCGGAGCACCGTTCCAGCGGCCCGTGGGGCAGGCACCCGAGCGGCCAGTGCTGGCCCAAAACCAACAGCGGACCGGAACCTCCGTCTGGTCAAGCGCAGTTGCGGGCTCCCGACCCACCCGAGATCGCGGCGCGGTGGCCAATCGGCGCCGGGCCAGGTAGACGAGCTCCGCCGCGCCACGGAATTCCTGCCGCAGGCTAGGACCGGACATCCGCTGGGCCGTCGCCCCGCGCTGACGCTCCCGCGCTGATCGTGTCGACCGTCAGCGGGAGGTCAGGAACAGGGCAGCCAGCCCGTTCCGGGCAGGCCCTTCAACGTGCTGGAGGGCGCGGGCGGTGGACAGCGACTAGAACCGTCGTCCAGCGCCCAGACCGGCTGGGCCCAATGGAGAGTCAGCTCAAGGTCAGCTGACAACCGGAGTCGACTCGAGCCTCTAGCGCTTCGCCTCCCGGGTCGAGCCGGAAGTCGGGCCGCACCCGACCGGCCGGCGGCGGCGCCGCCGGGACCCGGTCGAGCTACCGACCGGCAAACCATGTCCCGATCAGGTCCGCGGTCTGCCGAGGCTCTTCGAACGGGAAAAGATGGTCTCGATCCGAGAGCACCCTCAGTTCGAATCGTGGATAGGCTGCCAGCTGCTCTCGGGCCGGGGGCAGAGCCACCTGCTTGTCCTGGTCTCCCCACACCACCAGGGTGCGGTCGGCCAGCAGACCCAAACCCGGCAGTAGCAACGACTCCGGATGGAATCTGAAGGGCCTCATCAGCCGGGGTATCGTGTCGAGATCTGACCCTCGGCCGAAGCGCTTGCTGACGGCATAGCGGTAGCCGACCAGGTCCTGCCCCACCTGCACCGGCCCCCAGCTCACCCCGCGAATATCAGGTTCGTCACGGGCGACCTGCCGCCCCATCTCGCTTCGGTCGAGCGCCCAAAGCAGGTCCATGATCCCCGGCGCCATCGCCAGCGCCCACTGGGCGGGCAGGTGTGGTGACAGGCCGACTGGCGCCAGCAGCGCCAGCTTTCCGACTCGGTCGGGGTTGTCCACCGCGAAGCCGCCAGCCGCCAACCCCCCGAGCGAGTGCCCCACGAGGTCAAAGCCGTCGATCCCAAGAGCATCAGCCACATCGACGATGACCTGGTTCCAAGCTGGCCTGGGATGGCCCGCAAAGCGCACTGAGTCGCTCAGGCCGGATCCAGGGCGATCGATCGCCACCACCCGTCGGCCCTTCGCCAGCTCGGTGATCAGGCCGCAGTAGCTCCCGGCGCTGGCGCCCAAACCGTGCAGGAATATCAAGGGAGGGTCCCCCTCCCCCAGCTCCAGGGCGTGAATCCGGCCGACCCCGGTGGAGATGTAGGTGTGGGTGCCGCTGGCACCTAGATCCGCGAGCAATTGGTCGAGGATGGACTCAATTTCACCCTGGGCAGCCCCGACGGCGGACCGGCCGCGGGCCAGTCCAACCGCCGTGGCGTAGCCGCCCATGGCCAGGGCACCCAACCCCGACCCGATGGCAAAAACCCTTAAAGCTGGCTTCAAACTTCCTTGAACTCGGCGTCGACCACGTCCCCGTCGCCGCCGGATGCCTCACCTGAGCCGCTGGCTGCGGGGGGAATGTCCTCGCCGCCCGCCCCGTCGGCAGACGGAGATCCGGTGTTGGCGTAGACGGCCTCGCCCACCTTCTGGATCGCCGATGACAGTTCCTGCTCACGGCTCTGCATGTCGACCACGTTCTTGGCCGCGATCGCCGACTTGAGAGCCTCGATCTTCGCTTCGATCTCGCTCTTGAGCTCTTCTGTCAGCTTGTCGCCATGATCACGCAGGGTCTTTTCCGAGCCGTAAACCAACGAGTCACAGCGATTGCGCAGAGTGACCTCCTCCGCGCGCTTGCGGTCGTCCTCGGCGTTGGCCTCGGCCTCCTTGACCATCCGCTCCACCTCCGCCTTCTGCAGAGTGGTGGATCCGGTGATCGTCACCTTCTGCTCCCGACCGGTGCCCCGGTCCTTGGCGGTGACGTTGAGAATGCCGTTGGCGTCGATGTCGAAGGTCACCTCGATCTGAGGCAGGCCCCGGGGCGCGGGCGGTATCCCGTCCAGCATGAACCGACCGAGGGTGCGGTTGTCCCGGGCCAACGGCCGCTCCCCCTGCAGGACCACGATTTCAACCGAGGACTGATTGTCGGCAGCGGTCGAGAACACCTGGCTCTTGCTGGTGGGAATGGTGCTGTTGCGCTCGATCAGGCGGGTGTTGACCTCGCCCTCGGTCATGATCCCCAGGGAAAGTGGTGTCACGTCCAGCAGCAGGACGTCCTTGACCTCGCCCTTGAGGACTCCCCCCTGGATCGCCGCGCCGATGGCCACCACCTCATCTGGGTTGACACCCCGGTGGGGATCCTTCCCGGTCATGCCCTTGACCAGCTCCTGGATCACCGGCATCCGGGTGGAGCCGCCCACCATGATGACCTCGTCCAATTCAGAGATCTTCATATTGGCGTCTTTGAGGGCATTCTCGAAGGGACCCTTGCAGCGGTCGGTGAGATCCGCCGTGAGCTGCTCGAACTTGGCGCGCGAGAGCTTCAGGTCCAGGTGCTTGGGACCGTTTTGATCCGCGGTCACGAACGGTAGGTTGATCTGGGTCTCCTGCATCTGGGAGAGCTCCACCTTGGCCTTCTCGGCGGCCTCGGTGAGACGCTGCAGAGCCTGCCGGTCTGACTTGAGGTCGATGCCCTGATCGCGCTTGAACTCCTCGGCCATCCAGTCCACGATCCGGCGGTCGTAGTCGTCACCACCCAGGTGGGTGTCACCGTTGGTGGACTTGACCTCGAAGACGCCCTCCCCCACCTCCAAGATCGAGACATCAAAGGTGCCGCCACCCAGGTCGAAGACCAGGATCTTCTCGGATTCCTTGCGATCCAGCCCATAGGCCAGAGCGGCCGCGGTGGGCTCGTTGATGATCCGCAGCACATTCAGACCAGCGATCTGCCCGGCATTCTTGGTGGCCTGCCGCTGGGCATCGTTGAAGTAGGCCGGCACCGTGATCACGGCGTCGGTGACCTTCTCGCCGAGGTAGGCCTCGGCGTCGCCCTTCAACTTCTGAAGGATCATGGCCGAGATCTGCTCTGGCGTGTAGTTGGTGCCCTCGACGTCGACCTCAGCTCGCCCATCCTTGCCGGCCACAACCGCGTATGGGACAATCTTTCGCTCGCCCTCAACCTCGTTGAAGAGCCGGCCCATGAAGCGCTTGATCGAGTAGACGGTGTTCTCGGGGTTGACAGCCGCCTGGCGCCGAGCCAACTGCCCGACCAGCCGCTCTCCGCCCTTGGTGAATGCCACCACCGACGGAGTGGTCCGACCACCCTCGGTGTTGGGGATCACCACCGGCTCACCACCCTCCATGACGGCAACAACCGAGTTGGTTGTACCCAGGTCTATTCCAACGGTCTTGGCCATTGAGTCTCGAAGCCTCCGTTCTAGTCTGGAGTCGGGGGCCGCACCTTACCGGCCCGCCCGCTGCTTCTACCCTACCGCAGCCGGGAGTCCCCCAAACCAGCCCCCCACCGGCAGTGGGCCAACTCGGCGATCATTACTGACCAGATGACCGACCATGCTCCCACTCACCGGCGGCGGCCAGCGCTGGCCGGCGCCCTCTTCGCGTTGGTTCTGGGCTGTCTCGGAGCCCTCTCCCTCCTGTCCCTGTCGCCACCTCCCCAACCGGACGGGCTGGGCCTTTTGCCCCAGACAGTTACCCTGGTCGGCCGGAGCGGAGTCATGCTCAGCGACCCCGGAGCGCGCCCTTTGATCTCACAGGCGGAGGCGATCTCGGTCGCCATGCGTCAAGGGCGCCAGGACTACGTCCAGCAGGCGGTGCTGGTGAACGCCCGATCCGTGGCCGGGAGAGCGCTGGGCCGGAACACGACCCTGTGCTGGTTGGTGCTCCTGCAGGCCAATCCAGATCGGAATGGCAACCTCCCCGCCCCGGGACAGATCAGCCTCTACTTGGTGCTGGTCAACGCCCGCACTGGCCGTTTCATCGAGGGCGTCATCGCCTTCCAGGGCCCGGCCCGGTCCGGCGTGGGCGCGCTCTGACCAAAGACCCACTTTGCTGAGAGGCCACGGAGAGGACTGGGCTCGTGGGCGGGTCGACCGACCCCGGCTTGCCTTGCCGGTACCCGGTGCGGGCTCCCCCCAGCTATGGGGGCCAGCCATCGAGGTCGCCGCGGCCCCGCTAGTCCGCGGGTCTGGCCACCTGGAAGATGGTGAGCCACCTCCCGTCGACTTCCTCCTCGGCCAGCGTCCCTGAGCTTCGTCTCGATCCCCCTGGGGCCCCGCCTCCAGGGGAGCGCTCGGTCAGGAGCGGGCTCCAGCGCGAGGGGCGCGGACATCCGGCCCAGGCGGCAAGACCGTAGGCGGATTCTCCGACCAGCGCCGTAGCCGAAGCCGGAACCGCGGCCAAGGGCCCGTCCTGTAGGGGGACCGCCCCCAGGGGAACGGGGACCGCCTGGGCGGAGCGGCCATCGCCAGCCTGGGGGACAATTCGAGCGTGCACTTGATGCTTGCCCGGGTGGCCGCCCGGCAGGGAGCCGGGCGGCTGGCGGCGCCGCTCTGCCTGCTCGCCGCCGCCCTGGGAGTGGGAGCCATGGTTTGGCTCCCGGCCCCTGCCCTGGCGGTCACCGTTCGCCCCAACCGACCGCCGGCCACGGGGCTGCCATGGTTACTGGTGGCGCACGGCAGGATCGTCAACGAGCTCGGTCAAACCGTGATCCTGCGTGGCTTCAATGACGCCGCCCTGCTCCAGACCGGGTCGCAGGCGCTGCCGGTGCCGCTGTCCGCGAGGGATGCCGCCCTGATGGAGTCCCAGGGGTTCAACGTGGTCCGGATCCCGGTGTCCTGGTCGATGCTGGAGCCCACTCCCGGGCACTTCAGCCAGGCCTATCTGGACCAGGTCCGGGCTATGGTCGCACTGTGTGCCAGTCACGGCCTCTACTCGGTCCTGGACATGCACACCGAGGACTTCGGAGTCGGCTTCGGTGGCAGCGGCGCGCCCTCGTGGCTGAGCGTCCCGGGGATACCCAACATCCACTTTCCGGGCCTCCAGGCGGCCTGGCAGCGGCATCTGTCCCCAGCGGTGAACGCCGCCCTCGCCTACTTCTGGCTATACCCGAACTGGCAACGGCTCTACTGGGGAGCCTGGCAAGAGCTGGCCCGGGAGTTCCGCACGGATTCGGCAGTGGCGGCCTTCGACCTCTACAACGAGCCTCACCCGATCCCGATCCCGCCCGCCATCTTCGCCACCCGCCTCCTCTGGCCCTTCTATGCGGCCGGCATAGCGGCGGTTGCGAAGACCGACCCCAACCACCTCATGGTTGTGGAGGGCACCCTCTTCGGGGGACTGCCCACCGCCATCAGACCGCTCCATGCCAAAGACCTCGTTTACTCCACCCACCTGTACTCGGGCAGCCTCCTGGGGCCGACGTTCACCGGCAACCCCGGCCCACTGGCACAGGAGCTTGCGCAGGGTCTACAAGAGGCCGCCCAGCTGCCGGCGCCCTACTGGGCCGGCGAGGTCGGGATTGACCACCGAGTCGCGCTCGCCGCCCGCTGGGCCCGCGATGAGATTCTGCTGTCCAACCGGCACCTCACCGGCTGGGCGTGGTGGGAGTGGGACGACACCGGCGGCTGGGGAGTCGTCGACGGCCATGGCTCAGCTGACATGAAGTGGCTGGATGTGCTCTCGCAACCCTTCGTCAGGGCCGCCCCCGGCCAGCTGCTGGCGATGGCCTACGACGTGGCGCGGGGCCGACTCACGGCGAGCGTCGCAGGGGCACCGATCGGGAGCCTGCTCCAGGTCTCCTGGCCCGCCAGCGTTGGCCGGAGTCGGCTCCTCAGCTCCTGCGTCACCAGGGTGACGGACACCCGGCCTGGCAGCGGCCTGGTGACCCTGCGATTGCTAACCCCCGACTGCCAGATCACGCTTCAGGCCTACGCGCCTCCAGGTCCTGCCACGACCCACTGAGCCAGCTGGCCCGGCAGGCATCGATCACAGCCAGGGTGCCGATGGCGTCCTCGGCACTGGTCTGAACTGGCGCCAGCGCCTCCACGGCCCGGCCGAAGGCGGTCACCATCTCCAGGTAGGGGTCGGCGGCAGGCGAGTCGATAAGGCGCTGGCCCAAGGGGCTGTCGACCAAGATCGGTGGCCGTTCCTCATGCCAGGCCGTGAACGGCTTGGGGACGGACAGCACCGCCTGGTCGCCCTCGATCCGCAGCCACTCCGACCCGACGGTGGCGAAGCCGCAGCTGAGCGCGGCCAGGGTGGCCGCGGTGTCCGGCCCCGAAGCGAACTCCAACAGCACACTGGTGGACTCGTCAACGCCCCGGCGCGGAATGGCCAGCGCCACCGCCCGCTCCGGATCCCGGCCCACGACCCACCGGGCAGCGTTGATCAGGTAGGAACCGACGTCATAGAGGGCGCCGCCACCCAGGTCCGCCTCCCAGCGCACGTCCGGGGGAGGGCGCAGCCGAAAGCTGAAGCCGCCTGAGAGTTGCCGAACCGTTCCCAGCTCTCCGCTGTGGACGAGATCCATGATCAACTGCCAGCGGGGGTGGTATCGGTACATGACCGCCTCGGCCAGCACCAAATGCACCCGCTGGGCAGCGGCCGCCATCTCCTCCACCTCCCGGGCGGTCAACCCCAGTGGCTTCTCGCACAGCACATGTTTGCCACTGGCCAGGGCCGCCAACACCCAGGGCCGGTGGAGGGAATTCGGCAAGGGGACGTAAATGGCGTCAAGGTCCTGCTCGAGCACGGCCTGGTAGCCCTCCACCGCCATCGGGATACCCATCTGGGCGGCCGCCGCCCGGCCGCGCCTGAGGTCCCGACTACCCATCACCACAACCTGGTCGCCGGCCTCCCGCAGCGCCGGGACCACCGCCTGAGCCGCGATCCGGGCTGTCCCCAGGATCCCCCACCTCAAGGGCCGTCGGCTCAAATTTCAACCGCGATGGGCTGGCCCTGGGCGGCCGACCGCGTGGCCGCCTCCATGACCGCGATGTTACGTCGGGCCGACTCGGCGGTCACCGCCAGTGGCTCCTGGGCGAGCAGATGGCCAGCCAGGTTGCGATAGAAGGCCTGAGGAGGGCTGGGGGGCAGTACCAGGGTCTGGTCGTGACTGCGGTCTCCAGGCCCCGGGCGGAGCCAGTGGAGTTCGCAGGGGAGGTCCGCCACCGGGAGCGTCTCCTCGCTGACTCCGTTGGGACCCCTGACTGAGATCACTCCAGTTCGCCAATGGCCCACCGCGGCACCCTTCGTGCCCAGCACATACCACTTCGGCTTGCGGGCGGCGGCGATGTCGGAATGGATGAATTCGGCCTCCGCGCCCCCCTCGAATCGCAGGCGCAGGCCGAAGTGATCGTCGTTGGTGATGTCGTGCCAGACCAGATTGTGGTGGCTGGCGGACACCTGGACCACCTCGGCGGGAATCAGCTGCAAGATCCAGTCCAGGTAATGCGAACCCCAGTCGTATATGACTCCCCCGCTCACGGCCGCATCCGAGTGCCAGAAGTGACAGGGGTGCTGGAAGCCACCCACGAACGCCTCCAGGTGGAACACTTCGCCCAAGCCTCCTTCGGAGACCAGCCGCTGGAGGGCTAGAAAGTCGGGGTCCCAGCGTCGACTCTGGTAGACGGTTAGGGTCAGGCCGCTGGCCTCAGCGGCGTCCACCAGATGGTCGGCCTCCCGGCCGGTGAGGCAAAAGGGCTTCTCCACCACCACATGCTTGCCGGCATCTAGTGCCCGCAGCGCCAGGGCCGCGTGGGTGTTGGGCGGGGTGGAGACCACAACCATGTCGACGTCGGAGTTGGCCAACAACTCGTCCAGGTCGGCGGCCGGACGCGCCCCAGGGGCCGCCTGGATGGCAGCTGCCACCCGCACCGGGCTCCGGTCGCAGACGGCGCTGAGCTCCAGCCCTGGAACCTGATCAATAGCCGCGGTGTGCTCTGTACCGATGGCGCCGAACCCGAGCATCCCGATCCCGATGCCAGTGGCCTCGTCCAGCCCGGCCACGTGACGGACCCCTCGGTAGAGAAGCTCCTGGAACGGCGGGTAGGCGTAACTCGACTGGTCCTCGCCGAGGCCGCAATGGAAGACACGGCCTCTCCCCGCAGCCCGGACATATGCCACCGGGCGCTCACAGGAGCGCCAATTGGTGCTCAGCAGCACCTCACAGTCAGCGCTCAGGCCCACCTGGGGAAAGCAAGTGTCCTCGAGGGTTAGGTCCCCCGCCAGCCGCCTGGTGATGTCATGGTTGGTCGGGCTCACCCGGCTCACCACCTGGGCTCTTGGCAGAGGCAAGCCGGGAGCGCTTCCCATCAGTCGCGCATAAGCGGGAGCCCTGCCCCATCTAGCGTTGGTGCAGTGCAGACCTACGAATCCACCACCCCCGAGAATGAACTCCAAGAGCCCCGCCTCGGCCTCCGAGTCCAGCTCGGACTCGGCCGGGTGTGCCACCACCACGTCGAACCCATGGGGACGGGCAAGCATGCCCAAGTCGCTCACCAATTCCACCGCCACCGCTCGGCTGCGACCGAGGTAGTCGAGCCATGGCTCGAGGGCCTCGGCCTGGCGGGGCCCCGCCACCACCAGCGTTCTGATCACGCGAACTCAGCCTCCCCGAGGAATTTAGCCCAAAACCGCCCCCGACTCACTCTAACTCGACCCAGCCTGCCAGGCGCCCACCCGAAAGGGACTCGCCTTCCCCGGGTGGATGGGACCGGCCCACCCGTCACCACCTCACCCTCTGAACGCGAACCGGCAACCGCTGGGGCCGGCTATCCGTGGGGCCGGAACCCGATGTGGATGGCGACGATCCCCAGGCTCAGCCTGTGAAACCGCACTCCCGCGAAGCCCGCGTCCCGGAGCCAGCGCGAGACCACCAGGGGGGCTGGAAACGCGGCGATGGACTCGGTCAGGTACTGGTAGGCTCCCGCCCTCCCCAGGAGAATGCGGGCCACCACCGGGATCACAGTTCGGTTGTACAGCGAATACCAGGGGCGCAGGGGCCGACTCACCGTACTGAACTCCAGAATCACAGCCCTGCCTCCCGGCTTGAGGACTCTGAGCATCTCCGCCAGCGCCGCTTGGTGGTCAGCAATGTTGCGGAGCCCGAATGCCATGGACGCGGCATCGAAGGAGGCGTCGGCAAAGGGGAGCTGAACCGCGTCTCCAACCACGAACTCCACCTGAGCGACTCGGCGGCGTGCCCCCGCCACCATGGCCTCCGTGAGGTCGAGCCCAACCACCCGCCCCTGGGAGCCGACCTGAGCTCGCAGACGAGCGGCGAGAGCGCCGGTGCCAGTGCAGATGTCGAGCCCGCTCTGACCGGGGCGCAACCTTGTCAGCTGGGCCGCGCGGCGCCGCCAGCGCCGGTCCTGACCGACGCTGAGAAGCAGGTTGAGCAGGTCATAGCGATGGGCTATCCCGGAGAACATGGACCGGACGGCCTCGGGTTCCGGGTGCCCCGGCGTGGGCAGCCCAGAGCTGCCCGGACGCGCGGATTTGAGCTCGGTCAAGCCGGCTCGCCCACCGCCGCGGATCTCACCGGCCCCACCTGGCGATGGTGGGCGCAGCTGCAGGTGGCCTCCGCCGGCAACGCTGCCAGCGCGTCCAGAGCCACCCCGCCGAGCTCCTCTGCACCCTCCCGGACGATGGCGCGCAGCAGGTCAAAGTCCCACTCTGGCCGGACACCTTCAGCGTAATTGAGGACCATCTCGACGGTGGCAAAGCAGGCCCCTATCTCGCGCGCCAGATAGACCTCCGGGGTGACAGTCTGGCTGATGACGTCACCGCCGAGGCGCGCCAGAGCGGCGACCTCCGCAGCGGTCTCGAAGCGGGGTCCCTCAACTGTGGCGTGAACCGCCCGATTGAACACCCGGGTGGCCTTGTCGGCCGCGAACCGGCGCGAGCGCTGCCAGAGCGCGTCCCGCAGGTCGGGGCAGAACGGCTCCCTCATCGAGATCACCGACCCGGGAACCAGTTGGCCACAGTACTGGGGCGTGAAATCGATGAAGTCGTGCGGGATTATCAGGTCCCGAGGGTGAAAGTGCTGGGTGATGCTGGCCACCCCCGCCTCGGCGACGATCCGCCGCACACCGGCCTCGCGAAGCAACCAGAACAGGGCCAGACTCTGGTGGCCGCGGGCAGCTCCAGTGCGACCGCCCAGATCCCACTCACCCATCTCGTGGGGGCGCGTGAAGAGCACCGAACGAGCCACCCCAGCCTCGTCCATGAGCAGACAGCTGGTGATCGGAGGGGTGGGCCCATAGGGGGTCTTGAAGACCTGCTCCCGCTCCCGTACCGTTATCCTCTGATCCCCCTCCGGCGATCCTTCGGTGCCCGTCCCCGAGCCGCCCAGGAGCGCGTACTCAGCTGTGGGAACACCTTGGCCGGGATCTGCGGGGGTCACCACTCGAGTATATGGATGCCGCCGGAACCCAGTCCAAGCGCCCATCAAACCCCGGGCCCGCGAGCTCCCACCAGTTCATGCCCGATGATCGCCAGGGACAGCACCAGCGCTCCCAGCAGCTGGATTTGGGTCAGCCGCTCACCCACCAGCAGAACCGCGGCGAGCAGCGCGAATCCCGGCTCCGCCGCCAGCACCAGCCCAGCTCGGCTGGCCGACATTCGGCGCTGGGCCCAGGTCTGGGCCAGCAACGCCAGCCCGCTGGCCAGGGCGCCGGTGATCGCCAGGGCTAAGGCCACGGAGCCAGACACCGGTGGATACCTGAGCTGGGGCCCCGCCCCCAGCAGCAGGAAGACGACCGCGCAGACCAACAGCTGCACCAGGCTCATGTCGGCCACCGAGCCGCGACCATGACTGAGCAGCACGATCTGGACGGCGAAGGCGAGCGCGGCCAGCACCACCAACAGGTCGCCGACCCTGAACCCCGCCAGGCCGCCGGTCAGCAGGCCGGTACCGACCAGAGCCAGGGCGATGCTGACCACGGTGGCCAGGCGCAGCCTGGACGCGAACAGGAGCCGATCCAGAAGCGGGGTGAACACCACAAAGAGACCGGTCAAGAGGCCGGCGATCCCGGGGCTGATCGTGACCATGCCCTCGGTCTGGAAGAGGTATCCAACGGCCAGCGCCGCCGCCACCGGCAGACCCTGCCGCCAACTGGGGAGAGCTGGCCAGCGGCGCAACACCAGCAGCAGCAGGAGAGCCGCCACGGCGAATCTCAGCCCCAGAAACGGCAGCACCGGATACTCCCCGATGGCCTTTTTGACCACCACGAAGGTCCAGCCGTAGATGGCGGTCACGGCCAGCAGCAGCAGGGTTGGCGCCAGCGGCCGTCGGGCCGCGACAGTCGGGGCGTCCGTCACCGGGGCCCGCCCGGACGCCAACGTGAGCGGATCTGACTCTTCAGTGCGCTCCAAGGTCGAAGTCGGCCACCACCGGGAAGTGGTCACTCGCCCGCTTGGCAACCTCGGTCAGGGCCCCAGAGCGAGCCGCCACATCACAGGTGAGCAGCCGGTCGGCTAGCTCTCGGCTGGCGAAGACGTAGTCGATCCGGACCGCGGGAAGATAGGTGGGGCAACTGAAGCTGTCGGCCCGAGGGTGAGCTCGGCGAAGGCAGTCGACGTAGCCAGCCACGATCATGCTCCGAACTGCGGCGCGGGGCATGAAGGCCCCCGCCAGAGCGTCCGTGGCATCCCCCCGGGGCACCAGTTCGATGAGCGGATGGATCAACCATGGGAGCCGGGGGATTCCCGCCCGGGCCACCTCCGAGACCTCCGCCGCCGGCTCTCCGGACCTGGGCTCCCGCCACCAGCGCATAGCGCTGACCGCGCTCGGCACCCGTCCCACCGCGCCCACCTCTTCGAGAACCCCTGAGCGCCGCCACTCGGAAAGCTGACCGAGGAAGTCGGCCGCCCGGAGCCTATCCCCGGGCGCCAGCGCGTTGAAGTCCCCCAGGATGATGCGCGGGAGCAAGGGTTCACGAGCCGCCTGGGCCCGCACCACCTCAAGCTCCCGGAGCCGCTCCGGTTCGGCCCTGCCCCGGCGCTGGAAAGCCGCGGTCAGATGGACCGTATGCAACCGGATCTCAGCCAGGGTGCTCCCTGCCGGGCCGGCCACGGTGACCTCAAGCGAATTGCGAGGGTGGGCCTTGGGGTCCTGACGGTTCTGCCACGACCGTATCGGCAGCCGCGAGAGGAATCCCTGGTGCCGAAACCGAGGGGCCGGGCCGAACAGGACCCGATAGCCCAGGGCGGCGCCCATGGCCCGCATCGGTTCGGGATCCTCAACCTCCTGGAGGGCCAGCAGGTCAGCGTCGAGAGCGCGCACCACCTCGGCTATTTCAGCCCAGCGATGGCCGCCGCCAGCGAGGATGTTGTAGGTGGCGACGCGCAGGCGCGGCCCCGCCCCAGGCTGTCCCACGGGCCGACTCTGCGGGCTCGGACCCATTGCTCAGATTGTAGGTGGCGGACGAGATGACCGGCGAGACGGGGGTGGCGCGCCCGGCATGCTCCCAACCGGCTCGGAGCAACCTCGCAACGCCAGACGGCCACTCGGATGGGGGACCAACCGCCCCGAGCTACGGCCGCAGGCGACGGCTCCTGGCACCGCGCCGACCCCGGCACGACGCCGTCCGTGGCGAACGGCATCCCCCCATCCGTCAACCCGAGCCCGGTACTGCGTGTAATCGTGAAGGCCACTCCGATCCACGGCCACATTTGGCTCGGGGAGCTGGACATGGGCGTCTGGTGCCAACTGCGAAGCCCCGCTCCGGTGCCGGACAGCAGGCCGTGGGGTTGGGATCGCCGACGGCAACGGGCTCGGAGATGACCTTGGCCGGACCGGCCCGAGATCCCCTCCTGGCCGCCAAGAACACAGGTCCCTGCCCGGTGCCTGATCCGGCTTGGGTGGAGGCGCGATGCACCTGTGGGCCGGCCCCTGAGTCCCGCTCAGGGCTGACAGCATCCACCGCCTGGCCCACCGCCGGAGTGCCCAGCTCCTTTGGATCTATCCAAGTCGGGTTTCCAGCAGAGGGCACCCCCACGCTCGATAGCCCGCCGGTGCTTGCCCTGGGGCCGACCGGATCTAAACTCAGAGCCATGGTCACCGACGGTGTCAAGCCTGGCTCCACCCCACCCGCCGAGCGGGGCCAGCGCAACCGCCTCGGCGAGCTCGCGGCGACAGCCTGGCAGCGGCGTTTGCCAGTTGCCATCTGGACCGGTTTGCTGGCAATCGGCCTGGGCCTGGGCTGGGCTTCGTTTGCCCTCGAGGTCAGGTATGAGGATCAATTCCGCCGGGGCGGGGTCCTGAACGGCTGGGAGAACCTGCTTCGGCAGGGCGCTCCAGGCCAGCTCCTGATACCTGTCGCAGCGGCCGGGCTGCTGGCCCTGATCGGCTGGTGGAGACTGGCCGGCGCCCGGCCCGAACCAACCCTGGGCCTGACTCGCATGGAGGGGGCACCCGTGAGCCAGCTCCGGGCCAGCCTGCGGCGGGAGCGTAGGATCGTGACCGCGGCACTGAGAGTGGTGTTCGCGCTGGCGCTCATGGTGGCCTGCCGCTTCGTCGTCTATTTCGGGCTGGCGCTGAGCGGGAGCGCAGTCGCCCGCTCCACTCTGATGGGGGTCTTTATCGAGGGTCTGGTCTGGGCGCTGACTGGTGGTGCCTTTTGGCTCTGGAAGGGCCGTTACCTGAGCAAGCTGGAGAGTTGGGGCGTCGGTGGCGACTGACACCGTCCAGCTCCTGGGCCGACACGGCTGCCACCTCTGCGAGATGGTGCGGGCCCCCCTGGCTGAGGTCTGTGCCCAGCTGGGAGTTCCCCTGGTGGAGGTTGACGTCGATGAGGACCAGGACCTCTGGGGCACCTACAGCGAGAGGGTGCCGGTGGTGCTCTGGCACGGGGTCGTGATTGCGGAGGGACGGTTCGACCCCACGACGGTCGCGGAGGCGGTCACCTGCGATCCGAGCGCCCGATAGCGGGCCATGAACGATTCGGTAACGACAGGTCAGGGGTCGGCGACCGAGCCTAGACTGCAGACCATGCCGCGCCGCCGATCCGCGCCCTCACCGACCCCGATCGAGCTATCGGTAGTGATCCCCACCCGCGATGAGGCCGGCAACGTGCCCCTGCTGCTGCAGCGGCTGCGGACCTCCCTGGCCGAGGTTTCCTTCGAGATCCTGTTCGTGGACGACAGCGATGACGCCACCCCGCAGCTGCTGCGCGACATCGCCAGCAAGGACAGCCGGGTGCGAGTACTGCACCGGGCGGCTGACCTGCGGGCCGGCGGCCTGAGCACGGCCGTCGTGCTGGGCCTGGCGGAGGCGAGGGGCCGAGTGGTTTGCGTCATGGACGGAGACCTGCAGCATCCCCCCGAAGCGATCCTGGAACTGCTCGCGGCGGAGCGCGGTGGAGCTGACATAGTCGTCGCCAGCCGCTATCTCTCAGGGGGCAGCCGCGCGGGTCTCGGCGGGGGCTTCCGGCGCCTGGTGTCGCGGGGCGCGACGTTCCTGGCCCGGGCGATTTTCACCGAAGCGCGCGCCAGTACCGACCCCCTGGCGGGGTTCTTCCTCTGCCGCTCGGCACTGCTGTCGGGACTGGAGTTCCGCCCGGTCGGTTTCAAGATTCTGCTCGAGTTGCTGGTCTGCTCCGAGAGCGCGACCGTGGTCGACGTCCCGCTCAGCTTCCAGGTTCGGGGCGCAGGCAAGAGTAAGGCCACCCTGGCCCAGGGGTGGCTGTACCTTCGCCACCTCTGGTCTCTGGTACGGGACGTGCCGGGGAGCGCCCGGCGCTGGAAGTTTGCCGCGGTTGGGGTCAGCGGTCTGCTCCTCCTGCTGGGGGTGCTGGAGCTGGGCGGGGCGGTTCTGGGCTGGCCGGCGCTGGCCGCTTGGGGCCTGGCCTTCGCTATCTCCTTGGCATGGAACTTCACCCTCAATTTGCGCCTAACTTTCGCTGACGCGCGGCGCGAGCGCTATCCCTTGATGCGACGGTACATCGGCTCTGCGCTGACCGCCGGTGGAGTTCAGCTGGTGGCCTTTCTGGGCCTGGTGGGCCTCAACCTGCCGCTGCTGGTCGACGGCCTGGGGGCGGCCATCGTAGCCATGGGTGTGAATGCCACCCTCAGCCTGCAGATGGTGCGCCGACGGCGCCGGCCCCCAGCTCAGCCGATCGGACTCGAACCACTTCTGGTGCGGCTCTCCCGCGCCAGTCGGTCAGACCTGGCGGTGCTGGTCAACGACGAGCAACAAGCGATCCTGGTGAGCCCCGAAGGCGATTACCGGATGACCCCACTGGTCCGGGACCTCTGCCGTCGCGCGGCCAGCACCGGGGTTCCCGTGCTGTGGACCGAGCCTCCTTCGAGCCGGCCCCAGGCCCGCAGCAACGTGGAACTGACTTCGGTGATCGTGCTGCCGATGACCCCGCAGCGGCCGGCCCCACTGAACGCGGTGCTGCACCGCCACAGCCGCACCGCATTCAGCCCCCAGGACCTGGAGGCCGCCATGCGACAGCTCCAGCGACTGGGTCGCTGGGGCGAGATCAAAGGGAGCCCCCGGGGCCGCGCGCGATCTGAGGCTGCCGCCAACCCGGCCAGGTAGACGTCCCGGCCGGGTGCCTTACCTTGATCGGCGTGGAAGGTAAAGCGCACAGGCTCGGGCCGGTCACGTGGTTCCTCCCGGTCCGCCACCGGTTGCTCGCGTGGGTGGTGGTTGCCGCCCTGGTTGGAGTGGCCATTCCCCAGAGTTCCGGAGCCCTCTCGACCTTGGTGCCCGTCTTCCTGGCTGGTCAGGTCCTCGGCGTCGCCCTCAACCTCACGCCTGGCGAGATTCGGGCTGCGTTCGGGCAGGCGCCGCTGGTCGGCCTCGCCCTCTTGGTCCAGTGGACAGCGCTGCCCGGGCTGGGGCTGGCACTCCATCTCCTGGCGCCAACGCCCACTTTGGCGAAAGGGATCGTCATCTGCGCCGTGGCGCCGGCCGAGATCACCAGCGGGTTGATGGCCACCATCGCCGGCGGCGACGCGGCGTTGGCCATGGCCTGCATGGCGGGTTCGCTGGCGCTCTCCACCATCCTGACCCCGTTCTGGCTCGCGGTCGGTCTCGGCCCCGGAGCCCGAGTCCAACCCGGGTCGCTGGCATTGGAACTGGTCCTCTCGGTGCTGCTACCACTGGCATTGGGGGTCGGACTGCGGGCGCGCTTCCCCAGGATCGCCCGCTGGCGGCACCTGTGGCTGGACCTGAGCGCGGCCTGCCTGGTGCTGGTGGTGCTGGCCGGGACCGCCAGCGCCCGCTCGGTTTTGCTCTCCGCCACGATTCTGGCGATGCTGCCGCTGGTGCTGGCGCTCTTGTTGGGCGGAGGCGCTGTTGGCTGGGGCCTTGGGAAGGCTCTCGGGCTCAACCACCGGCGCGCGGCCGCGGTCGGATTCCCGATCGGAATCAGAGAGTTCGGGGTCGCCATCGCGGTTGCGGTGGTGGTGGCGCCGCAGGCCGCCGCGGTCGGTGGTGTCTATGGGATCGTGATGGTGGCAGGGGCCGGCACTCTGGCCACCTGGATGGCCAGGCGCGCCAGCCGGGTGCCGACGACGATCTGAGGCCGGGCTGGTGCCCCAGCTCAGTGGTAGTCGTGAGACAGAAGTGGCAGGGAATCGGCCAGGCCGGCGTCTTGGGGCCAGGGGAAAAGCCGCTCCACCAGCAGGCTCACAGCCCCGTCGGCGGACCGCAGCACGCCCTCGGCACACAACGACGGCTCATGGCTGGCCAGAGCCCGATTGCTCCGATAGACCTCGGGGACGAACACCAGGTCCAGATGACCTGTCTCATCGGCCAGGGTGAAGAAGCGTATACCGCCAGCGGAGTGGGGCGCCTGCCGGGTGATCACCATCCCGGCCACCCTGAGCCTGCGATTGGGAGCGGTGGTGCGCGCCTCGGCCAGCGTCACCACTCCGAGCTCGCCGAGCCGGGGTCGCAGCAGGGCCATCGGGTGGGGGCCAGTGGTCAGCCCCATCACCCGGTAGTCGGTTGAGACTAGCTCCCGCAGCGACAGAGCTGGGAGGGCGGGGGCGGGAGCCGGCAGCGAGATCAGTTCCGCCTGCCTTGGCCGGCTGTCGTCCCACTTCGGCTTACCCCAAGTCCCTGATCTCTCAGCCAGAGCATCCTCCACCTCTTTGAGCCGCCACAGCAGCTTCCGGCGGGGTTCGGCGAACCCATCGAATGCCCCAACCAACACCAGCGACTCGAGTGCTGTGCGGGGAATCCCGGTGCGCCCCCAGAAGTCCTCGGGAGACGCGTACTCTCCGAGAGCACGTACCCGATCGAGGTGATCCTGCAGGGCCGGGCCCACCCCCTTGACGTAGTTGAAGCCCAGCCGGACCGCCACTCCTGAGGCTCCTGTCTCCAGCCGGCAGCGGCCGCGACTGCGGTTGACGTCCACCGGCAGCACCTCCACACCCCGACGTCGGGCATCGTCCACCAGCACCGAGGGATGATAGAAACCCATCGGCTGATGGTTGAGCAGCCCCACCAGGTAGGCGGCGGGATGGTGCAGCCGGAGCCAGGCGGTCTCATAGGCAGTGCGGGCGAAGGCGGCGGCGTGGCTGCGGCAGAAGCCGAATGCGGCGAACCCGCGAACGGCCGTAAAGAGCTGGTCGGCAACCGCCCGGGATACCGTGTGCGCCTGGCAGCCACGCACAAAGTCCCGCTCCAAAGAGGCCATCTCCACCCGGGAGCGATGCCGGTTCATAGCCCGGCGAAAGCGATCTGCCTGGCCGGCGCTGAAGCCGGCCACCTGCATGGCGATCTCCATGATCTGCTCCTGGTAAAGGATCACCCCCAGGGTGTCCTTGAGGATGGGCTTCAGCAGCGGGTGCAGGTAGGTGACCCGCTCCCGACCCTGGCGGCGGCGCAGGTAGGGATGAACCGCATGCCCCTGGATCGGGCCGGGCCGGATGATGGCGACCTCGACCACCAGGTCATTGAACTCCCTGGGCCGGGCCCGGGGCAGCGTCTGCTGCTGCGCTCGGGACTCAATCTGAAAGACCCCGATGGTGTCCGCCCGGGAGCACATCTCATAGACCTCAGGGTCGGCCAGATCCAGCTGTTCCAGGTCCGGCCGCTGCCCGGTCACCCGCTCCAGCTCGCTTAAGGTCTCGTCCACCACCGATAGGGTGCGCAGGCCCAGCAGGTCGATCTTGATCAGCCCGAGATCCTCGATGTCGTCCTTGTCGAACTGGACCACCACTCGCCCGGGTCTGGCGGCACGCTCCAGGGGCGCTATGTCCCAGAGTGGTTCCCCGGTCACCAGCATCCCGCCGACATGGATTGAGAGGTGGCGCGGGACCCCGACCACCGCCTCCACCAGCTCGGCGAACTGGCGCCATGGCAGCGACCTGAGTGTCTGATCCGGGGACTCCCCCGCCACCTCCAGCACTCGCTCGACCAGGCCACCATCCCCATCCCGACTGCCATGGTCAACCGCGCGCCCGAGCCGCTCCACCATCTGAGGAGGCATCCCCATGGCGGCCCCCACCTGCCTGAGCGCCATCCGGATCTGAAAGGTGATCACGGTGCAGACCATCCCGGTGCGCTCCTCTCCGTAGGTGTCGTACACGTGCTGGATGAGACGCTCGCGATGGCTGGTGGAGATGTCGATATCGATGTCGGGGGTGCCCTCCATCTCCTCATGCAGGAAGCGTTCGAAGAGCAGGTGGTGGGCGATTGGATCTACCCTCGTGATTCCGAGCAGGTAGGCGACCAGGCTGTCGGCGGCAGATCCACGCCCCTGGGCCGGGATCCCACTTCTCCTGGCAAAGTCCATCAGCTCGAAGACGATCAGGAAGAACTCCGCCAGATGGCACTTCGAGATCACCTCAAGCTCGTGGCTCAACCGCTGCGCGACCTCGGGGCCAGCCTTGGGATACCGACTGGGCACCGCCCGCCGACAGAGCTCCTCCAGATATCTCTCCGGGGTGTGCCCGCCTGGGACCTTGAGCCCGGGAAACCGGCTGTGTCTAAAATCCAACTCCAACACGGCTCGAGCGGCCAGGGCACGCGCCCCCTCAAACGCCAGGGGATAGGGCAGGAGTGCGGCCAGCTCCGCCTCGGGGCGCATCTGGTACTGATGGTTGGGGAGCAGCAGGCCGCTGGCCGCCGCCTCCTCCAGGGTGCAGCCGTGACGGATGGCCGTGAGCACATCCAACAACCGGCCCTCGGCGGCCAGCGCGTAGCGGGGTGCTGCGGAGGCCACCACGCCAACCCCTGTCCGCTCAGCGCAGGCGACGGTCTCGGCGGCCAGCCAGCTGTCACCCGGCTGGAGGTGGTGCTGCAGGCAGAGCTGGACCTGGTTACTCGGGAAGGCCTCGCGCAGGGCTGTGGCGGCGGAGTCGGCGGCGCTGCGATCACCCCTAATCAGCGCCAGACTGATGGGACTATGGGGGCCGCCGGCCAGGATCGTGCAGCGATCGATCTCGCCAGGCTCCACCGGACGGGCGGCGTTCCCATCCAAGCGGGAGCGCTGGCGCAGCCGGTTCTGGACCCCAGCGGGGAGCCTGGCGTCCCTAGTTCCCAGGGCCACATCGGAACCTCCGGCAGCCGTCGCCAGAACCTGGTCCAGCCCAGCCAGGGTGAGGTCCGATCGCCCCTTGACCCCATTTAGCTGCGCCCGGCTCACCGCCCTGCAGAGCTGCCTGTAGGAGGAGGTGTCGGTGGCCAGAAGGACCAGCCTGCCCCCTCCCGCGAGATCCAACTCCGCCCCCACCATGGCGCCCAGACCCAGTCTGCCGGCCGCCCGGACGAGCCGGACGGCACCATAGAGCCCACCCCGATCCACCAGGCCCACGGCAGCCATCCCCAGCTCGGCCGCCCGCTCGGCGACAGCCTCGGGCGCACTCGCCCCCTCCAGAAAGGAGAAGTAGGAGCGCGCCCAGCACTCTCCGAATCCAGTGATGCCCATCTGGACATTGTACGAACGCATGTTTCTTGGTGGATGGGTCTCGATCCGACCCCGAGTCGGCCGCAATTCCAGGAGCGGAATCCCGCTTGGCCAAAGTGCTCTCCAAGCCCTGGTCGAGCCAGCCGAGGAACTACCCTCTAGCGGCCGGCCCAGAGCTCAGGCGCCTCCGCGTGACCCCGGCGATGTAACAAACATCTGACGGCCGGTCACAACCCGAGTACTGGAGTCGGATTGGCCGTTACTTATTTGAGAAATCGAAGGTACGGGCCTGCGGGTGTCCGTCGGACACAAGGCAACAGGGAGCTGAGGGACCGTCGCGAAGGGAAGCCGACGATCCCTCATCGGAGAGAGATTTGGATCGTCTGAGCAGCCGCGGGCTGGCGTCGGGCTGTCGCCGTTTTGGCCAAACCCGGCCGGCACCTCGGCACGCCGTCACCGCCACGAGGCTCGGCTCGCGCCGGCCGCTGGTGGCTGCCGTCGCGCTACTCCTTCTGATCGCGCTCGCGGTGGCAGGGACCCGGCTGGCCGGCGCCCCCGCCAGCTCCCGGCAGAGCCAAGCCCCGGCTCGGAGCGCCAACATGGCGCGGACGGCGCCCCGCCCGACCCTGCCCGGCGCGTCGAGCCTGACCGCCAAGGCTGAGGTCGGTGGGAGCCGGAACCACCCCCCCGCCACCACCGCCAACCAGGCATCCAGCGGGCTGGCACCGATGCCAGTCGTCTTCCACTCCAATCGCAAGCCCAACCTCTCGCCTAACCCTCAGTCCGGGGCGGGGTCCGGACTGGCCTGGTTCCTGATGTGCCTGACCCTATTCCTGGGCGTCAATGGGCTGGCACTGGCAGTCATCTACACCCGCCGTCGGCAAAGGACGTCGCCGCGCCCGGTATCCAAACTTTCAGCAATTCCGAACTGGCTTCAGCCGGTTTCATATCGGGAGGAGTGACAAGTGTTAGCCAAGCTGTTGAGTCGGCGGTCCTTCATTCTCGCCAACGCTGGAGTGGTCGTGCTGCTGCTGGCAGCGCCAGTCTCCGTGTTCGCCGCGCAGGGCGGTGGCCACGGCCCGACCAGCGGCACCCCGGCCGCATCAGCCGCCCAGGGCAACTCCGGCCATCAAGGTGGAGGACCGTCAACCTCACCATCCACCTCACCGTCCACCTCGACCTCTCCCAGCGCCCTGGCAACCACCTCCAACACCTCTAATAACGCGGGCGGCCAGGGTACGCATGCGGGCTCATCCAGCCCGTCGACCGGGCAGGGCAGCCAGGCGACCCCGAAGGGAACCGACGGCCCACCCGGGCCCGTTCCAAGTGGCAGCGCTACCTCGGGAACCCAGGTCACCACCAATACCAACAGCTCCGGATCGGGATCCGGCGGTGGCCAGAGCAACCACAACAGCCCGGGCGACAGCAACCAAGAGGATGTCTGGGTGGACGGCTACTCCACCTCGAGCGCACCGGTGTCGGCCGCCGGGCCCGGCCATGAAATGGACCCGCATCTGGGCTGCCCGGCCTACATCATCCTGTGGGGTAATGGCCTGGCCGACTCCTCGGGAATCTACACCGTAGACGGTTGGTCGCCCAGCGGGAGCGGCACCGGTGACTACAACCACCCAGGCTACAAGCAGGACCAGGCGTGGCCCTACACCAAGGCCAACCCCGGCGCCGCTGACTGGGGGTACAACACGGGAACCGCCGGCACCCAGGAGATCAGCTACATTCCCACCGCTCAACTGGTGGCCAACGCCATCGCCAACGGCGACCAGCCAGTGAACGGTGAGGGCTTGCACTTCAAGCTCCAGTTCGTGCAGGACCCGCAGAAGCACAAGACGTTCTGGGTTAACTGCCCCACTCCCGGCCCCACTCCCGGCGGTCCCGCCGTCTCCGTATACAAGACCAATGACGCCAACGGCAGTTTCGGGGTGACCGAGTACTCCACCGGCCCCGGCGAGACAGTCGACTTCCAAGCCCTGATCACGAACACCAGCTCCGAGAGCGAGACGATCAGCTCGATCAGCGACAGCTTCAACGGCACCACCATGCAGGTATGCTCCGGCGGAACGACTGCTGGCAACGACCTGCTGGGCACCGTGCTCCCCTCTGGAGGTCAGGTCACCTGCGCCTTCACCATTCCCGGCTACGCGCCCGCGGCCGGCTCCTCCCTGACCGACACGGTCCAGGTCGGTGTCTCTGACGCCAACAACAAGACCGCTTCCGGGGCGGCCTCGTCCACCGTCATCACCCCATCGGTGTCCAATCTCCCAGCGGTCTCCGTATACAAGACCAATGACGCCAACGGCAGTTTCGGGGTGACCGAGTACGCCACCGGCCCCGGCGAGACAGTCGACTTCCAAGCCCTGATCACGAACACCAGCTCCGAGAGCGAGACCATCACCTCGATCAGCGACAGCTTCGGTGGCACCACCATGCAGGTATGCTCCGGCGGAACGACCGCTGGCAACGACCTGCTGGGCACCGTGCTCCCCTCTGGAGGTCAGGTCACCTGCGCCTTCACGATTCCCGGCTACGCGCCCGCGGCCGGCTCCGCCCTGACCGACACGGTCCAGGTCGGTGTCACGGACGCCAACAGCAAGACGGCGTCCGCGGCCGCCTCGTCCACCGTCATCACACTTCCCGTCTCCTCCCCGTCCGGTCCCGATCTGGTGGTCACCAAGTCGGTGAGCACCAACACGGCGACGATCGGCCAAACCCTCACCTACCACATCACCGTCAGCAATGTCGGGCAGGTCGCAGCCAACGACGTGGTCATGACCGACCAGATGGGCGGCAGCGCCAGCTTCCAGGTGAACGACGGCAGCGACCACACCACCGACTCCTTCGTGGGCGACCCCGGGGTTGCGGTGACCAACACCGGCCCGGGCGACTACACGTGGACTTACAATTCGATCCCCGCGGGGAGCACCTACACCGTCACCTATACGGCCACCATCCTGTCCCCAGGAGCAACCTCGAACAAGGTGAACGGAGTTGAGACGCTCAACAACACTGTGACTGCCACGCCCGGGCCCCCGGACGGTTGCTCTGGCACCGCTTGCACGTCAACCGTCACAACCACCGCGCCGGTCCCGCAGGGCACGGTCAAAGGCGCCTCCACCACCAAGCCGTCGGGCGGCGTCCTGGGGGCGTCGACCACGTCGACCCCTGGGACCGGGGCGCATCTGGACCTGCTGCTCACCCTGATCCTGGTCCTCGCAGGGCTGACCCTGATCGGGTTCGCTATCGCCACTCGGCCCCGCGCCACGCCTTCCGCCTGACCTCAACGCAGTAGGGGAGCACCCTATCGGGTGCTCCCCTACCAGGCGGCCCCAGCCGGGCAGGTAGCCATGCCGTAGGAGGGCCAACCAGGACGGGGGCCTTGAGCCTACGACCAACTCAAGCAGCGTCGCTGGTCGGGCACGTGGTTGCTAAGCTGGCCGGGTGGTGCGCCACCTCCGGGCCCGTGGTGCTGGCCCTGCCGCCGCCGTCCTCGTGGTCACGCTGCTGGCGGCGGTCGGGCTCTGGGTACTCAGCGTGGCCGGTGTGATCCCCAGCGCCACCACGGCGTGCGCGGGATGGACTGGCTACGCGCCTCTGCCCGACGCCGTAGCCGTCACCCAGTGCTACCCGCACCACGTCGCGGCGGGCCCATGACAAGCTGGCGTCGCCCCGAGGTTTGCCTCAGCCTGAGCCCGCACTGGGGACTGCGGGCTCAGGTTCGCCCGCGGCGACCCGACCGTCGACGCCCCGGATCGGCGGAGGCAGCGCCTTGGGCTTGGCGGCCAGGCCGGTCACCTGGAGGATCTGCTCCTCATTGAGCGACTCCTCCTTGAGGAGGGCGCCGGTGAGCGCCACCAGCTTCTCGCGGTTCTCGTCCAAAAGCATCAGCGCCTTGTCAAAGCACTCCTCGACGATCCGCCGCACCTCGGCGTCGATGACCTGGGCCGTCGCCTCGCTGTAAGAGTGCTGGGCCAGCATCATGGCGCTCTGGTCGGAGGGATCCTCGGACAGGTTGAGCGGCCCGATCTTGGGACTCATCCCCCACCGGACCACCATCTGGCGGGCGATGCTGGTCACCTGCTGGAGGTCGCTCTCGGCCCCGGTGGTGACCACATCGTAGATCAGCTTCTCGGCCGCTCGACCGCCCAGAGCGCCCACGATGCGAGCCCGCAAGTAGCTCTCGGGATAGTTCTGGCGGTCATCGACCGGCGACTGTACGGTGACCCCCAGGGCCCGCCCCCGAGGCACGATCGAGACCCGCCGCACGGGGTCGGCTTCGGGCACCAGCAGCCCCAGCAGGGCGTGTCCACTCTCGTGGTAGGCGGTGCGTTCCCGGTCGTCGGCTGAGAGCACGATCTGCCGCGCGGCCCCCAAGAGCACCTTCTCCAGGGACTCAGTGAAGTCGGCCATGGTGACCGCGGGACGGCCCTTGCGCGCCGCCAGCAGGGCCGCCTCATTGACCAGGTTGCGCAGCTCAGCCCCCACCAGGCCAGGGGTCTGGGAGGCGAGATTGTTGAGGTCGACGTCGTCTCCCAGGGGCACCCCCCGGGTGTGGATTTTGAGGATGGCGGCCCGCCCGACCCGGTCTGGGGGCAAAACCATGACCCGCCGGTCGAAGCGTCCCGGCCGGAGCAGAGCTGAGTCGAGCACATCGGCTCGGTTGGTGGCGGCCAGCACGATCACCCCCTGGCGAGAGTCGAAGCCGTCCATCTCGGTCAGGATCTGGTTGAGCGTCTGTTCGCGCTCGTCGTGGCCGCCGAAGCTGGGGCCGACGCTGCGGCTGCGCCCGATTGCGTCCAGCTCGTCGACGAAGATGATCGCCGGGGCGGCCGCCTTGGCCTTGGCGAAAAGGTCGCGGACCCGGGAAGCCCCGACCCCCACCACCATCTCAATGAACTCCGAGGCAGAGATGCTGAAGAAGGGAACTCCCGCCTCCCCGGCCACGGCGCGCGCGAGCAGGGTCTTGCCGGTCCCCGGCAGGCCCACCAGCAAGACCCCCTTGGGCACCTCGCCCCCCAGGCGCTCGTATTTGGCCGGTTGGCGCAGGAAATCCACGATTTCCTCCAGCTCCGCCTTGGCCTCCTCGATCCCCGCCACATCCGCGAAGGTGGCCGACGGGCGCTCCGGATCGTAGAGCCGGGCCTGGGAACGGCCCAGGCTGAAGAGGCCGCCGTTGGCTGAGGAAGCCGTGCGGCGTATGAACCAGATGAAAATGAGCAGGAAGAGCAGCGTGGGTCCGAAGCTGTAGAGCAGCTCCAGCAGGGCGGGCGTCGACTGCACCTGGGCGTTGATGGTGACGTTGTGCTGCTCGAGCAGCGTCTCCAGCTGTCCGCCGGCGAAGGTCGGCATTTGGGTTGTGAAGTGCAGGGCCTTGTTGGAACTCTTGGCGGAGGCGGCGGTCGGGTGCCGGAAGGTCCCCTGAATGGCGTTGCCGGTGCTGGTGATGCTGGTCACATCGCCAGCCTTCAGGTTGGCTATGAAAACGTTGTAGGGCAGGCTGATCGTCTTGGGTGAGGAGGGTGGGAAGAGCACATTCGCCACCAGCAGGTTGAGGGCCAGAAAGATCCCCAAGGGCAGCAGGAACTGGGTCGAGCGCCAAGGTGACGGCTTGCGCGGGGGCGCTCCCGAGCCTCCGGCCGGACTGCCCGGGCCGCCCGCAGAATTGCCGGATGTGGGCGTGGGGGAATTGCGAGGCATGATCTCACGCTAGCAGATGCGCCCGCCAAGGTCCTGGCGAAGCTTTGATCGTCCCGCCCAGGGCCACTCAAGCTCGCGATCACCCCCACTGCCGGGAGAGCTCCCAGCCAGATTCGGTCCGGTAGACGTCCAGGCAGCTACCGTCGACCAGCAGCACCCTCCAGTAGGCGCGCCGCTGCCACCGGCTGGGTGGGACTCGCCACCAGCCGACCTCAACCACCCACCGGTCCACCACCTCTGCCACCCTGACCCAGCCCGGGCCGAGGTCAACCGCCGCCGGCTGCAGGTTCGGCGCGTTGGCGAGGACCCTTACCTTGGCCCTCACGCTGGGCTCCATGCCAACCGCTCCTCGGGGATGTCGCCGGGATGGCCGGGCTTCACCGCCACCCGCCAAACCACCGACTCCCCAAACCGTTCCTGCAGCCGGGCCGCCGCCTGCCCGATCTCCTCCTGCCGCGCTCGGCCACCTGGCCACAGCATCGCCTGCGTCGCCGGAGGATCCACCAGATCAAGCGCGTGCAGCTCGATCACCAGCACCCGGCAGCGGGCTCGCGAGAGCAGGCTGAGAATCGGGGGCAGCAGTTCCGCGGCGGTGGCCACCGGTGTCGGCGGTGTGATCTCCTCCCAAAAGACACCTGGCTGACCTGCCATCACGGCCCCGTCCTGAGCGTCCTCCTCGCGCAGTACCAGCCGCAATCGGGTGGCCGCCTGCTCCTGACGGGCCAGCTCCAGGCTCAGCCCAGCGGCCAGTTCAGGGGCACCGAAGCGCAGGGACTCGGTGTCCTCCACAACCCCAGCCAGGACCCGCCGCACCCCGCATGGAGGAGGGCTCCGCCAGGGATTGATCGCGGCCTGATCCAGCCCTCGACACAGCCTATGGACCAGCAGCCCATCCGGGCCCAGCTGGCGTTGCAGGTCAGGCAGGGCGATCGCGAGGCAGTCGCCGCAAGTGCGCAGTCCAAAGCTGAGCAGCCGCTCGACAGTCCCTACTGGCAGCGGCAACTCCACCACTGGCCAATCGGCGAGAAATTCGGCTGCCCCACCCGGCGGCACCATTCGCGCCCTACCTGGGCCAGCGATCCGGGCGGCGGCCAGGGCCAAGAAACGCGACTGGCCAACTCCCAGGGCCGGGGCCAGCCCCAGCGCTTGCTGAACCGCCCGGCCCAGGTAAGAGGCGCGGGCGGCCTCAGTGTCCCAGCGGGCATCCAGGTCGCTGAGGTCAAGGTAAGCCATGGTGTCGTCGGTCAACTCCACCAGGGGGCTGCAGTTGTACAGTGCCAGCCTCAGCTGCCGGCGCAGCCTCTCCACCTCGGCCGGATCCGCCTGCAGCTGGACTGCCTTGGGGCAGGCGAGCTCAGCCTGACGCCAATCCTGCCCCGGGTGAACGTCAATCGCCGCCGAAGATGCGGCCAGCACCACCATCCGCCCGGCGCGATCCCTTGAGCCCACCAGCACCGCCTCCTGGGCAAGCTCGGGATGAGCTCGCCAGGCCAGCACCAGAGCCAGATGAGGAAATCTGACGCAGGCCAACCGACGCGCTCTGCCACGGCTCACATCAGCACCGCCCGCACCGCTTCGCCAGCCGGCAGCGCCCCGGTATCAGCGCCAGCCACAGGTGGCGCCATAACCCCGGCCACCGCATATACACGGGGAAAGTTGATCCGCAGTTGGCAACTGCGGCCGGGCGGGCCAAGCCGGCTGCGGGCGACCCGCACCAGCATATGGATGCCGGAGATGTCCCGGTGAGTAGTGGCCCACCCCAGCCGCCGACATGCAAGCTCGACCCCAACCCGACCCGAGAGCTCCTGGGAGATGGCCACCCCACCCCCCAGCATGGCCACCGAGTTGCGCTCTTCGACAGCAGCCAGCAATGCGGCTGCAGCCGACCGGTCGACCGGCCGCCACTCTCGCGCCAGCAGCAAGCAGCACTCGGCCCCGGCGCGGATCAGGGAGCGAGCGGCCGCCCAACCAGTCGCAGCCAGACGGGGGCGAACCACCCAGCAGCTGTCCAGATCACCGCCATAGTCCTGGATGTTCCCAGGGTCCAGCAGCTGATCAAAATCCACCACCACCACCGGCGAGGTGTTTGAAATCCGTCCCAGCAGTGCCAGGCTGAGTTCAAAAGCGCCCTCTCCAGGCGCCCCGGAGAACCAGCTCAGCCGGCCCCGTGGCAGCCCTCCGCAGGGAATCAGCGCGTCAAGAGCGGCCACCCCCGTCTCCATGCCCATCAACCCGAACCCAGCGGCACTGCGGAGCACACTTTTGCCGTACCTGCGATCTAGTGCCTGGAGGGCAAGCCGCAGTGTCCCCGAGGGGTCAGCCGGCACCTCATCCCGATCGCGCCCCACAGACAAACTCAACCCTCGACTGACGAGCCTCACCCGAAATGCCAAGCAGGGCGAGATGCCACCTGATTATACAAACACTCGTTCGTATAATCAACTGGATGCTACCTTGGCTATCCCAACCTGCCGACCCACCCCGGTGCGACGGACCCGACCAGGCGCTGGCAACGAGCGGCTCGGACCGCCCCGGGTTCCCTTCCGGAGCTGCGCCCAGACCCATCATCTGCCTAAAATCCCTTACATGAAGCGGGGAACGTTGACCTCCGCAGTACCGGGAGGCTTGTCTATGAATCGTCGCGAGTTGGCCAAATCCCTACAAAGCAAGGTGGTCGTGCAATATGAGGACGGCACCGGCGAGCCCGTCTTCCCGAACTTCGCCATGGCCGATGACACCCTCAAGCTGATCTTCGACCTGATCGGCCAGCGCCTGGAGGCGGGCGAAGAGGTCGCGATCGCCGGTTTCGGCCGTTGGAAGGTCCGCCCGACGGCAGCGGGAATGCGCCGCAACCCCCAGACCCAAGAGATGGTACGGGTGCCCGCTTCTCAGAAGGTCCGCTTCTATCCGGCCAGCGCGCTCAAGAGCTCGGTGGCGGGCAAGGCGGCCCCCAAGCGTCGCAGCCCCAAGCGCTGACCACGGCCAGCAACCCCGTCTCAGGAGGCGAACCATGCGAGTAGCAATCACCGGCGGCTCCGGCTTTGTCGGCTCGCATCTGGTGCCCCTGCTGCTGGAGTCTGGACACGAGATCCGGGTGATCGGGCGGGGCGCGCGCCCGGTCACCCGGCAGCCCGGGCTCTCCGTCACCTTCGGGGACGTGGTCACCGGCGAGGGCCTGGAAGAGGCTTTCCGCGACGCCGACGCAGTGGTCAACCTGGTGGCGATAATCCGCGCCAAGGGGGTCCAGACTTTCGCCTCCGTCAACAGCCAAGGCACCGCCCATGTTGTCCAGGCCGCCCAGCAGGCCGGGGTGCCGCGGCTGGTCCAACTGTCCGCGATCGGGGCCGGTCCCGACCCCACCTTCCCATACCTATTCAGCAAGTGGCAGGGCGAACAGTCGGTGCGGGGCAGCGGCCTCGACTGGGTGATCCTGCGCTCCTCGGTGATCTTCGGGTCCGGAGACGGTTTCTTCACCACGCTGGCCAAGGCGATCAGCCTGCCAGCACCCTTCCTGGTCATTCCCGGGGACGGCACCGCAGTCTTTCAGCCGATCGCGGCTGACGATGTCGCTCGTTGCCTGCGCTCGGCAGTCATCGAGCCACAGCGAGCCGGCCATGTCTACGAGATCGGAGGGCCAGAGCAGCTCACCTTGGAACAGATCACCTTGGCCGTCGCTGCGGCGACCGGCAAGGAGTGGTTCGGGATTGCTCGGCGCAAGCCGCTTCACCTCGACCCTCGCCTGATCAGACCCGGAGCCGTCCTCATGGACAAGCTCATGCCCAACCCCCTGGTGACCCCCCAGCAGCTGGACATGCTGGTCAAGCCCAACGTGACCGCCGCAGATTCGGTGGTCGCCAGCTTCGGCTTCGAGCCACAGTCCCTCGGCGCCAACATCGGCTACCTGAAGCGCCCCAAGCACTGGCCCTTGAGTCTGCTCGACCAAGGTAAGGCGCGCATCCAGAATCCGGGGCCAAACTGAAAGTCGACTACCATTGAGGAAGTCCCAGTGGCCGCTATCCAGGCGGCCGAATCATGCCCAGAGGAGGGAGATTGATGGCTGAAGGCGAGTTGAGCCCCCAGGAGATCATGGACCGCATCCCGGCCGCCTTCCAGCCAGAGAAGGCCCAGGGCGTGACTGCCATCTTTCAGTGGGACATCTCCGGCCCCACCGGCGGGCACTGGTACGTCGAGATCAAGGACGGGACCTGCGAGGTTCACGACGGCGATGCTGCCAGCCCTAACATCACACTCACCTTGGGCGATGAGAACTTCGTCAAGCTGCTCTCCGGTCGGCTCGACGGCACCATGGCCTTCATGACTGGGAAGCTGAAGATCAAGGGGGACATGGGCCTGGCCATGAAGTTGCAGCAGCTCTTCCGGATCAGCGCTTAACCGGGATCGCCCCCCCGTCGGCTAGGGGTCGGCGTTCGGGGCAGAACTCCCGAAAGTCGCATTCGTGGCAGGGCCGGTCGGGGTGGCCGAGCCCGCTCAAGGCGGCACCTGACACGGTAGCCTCGGCCAGATCGCGCGCCCAGGCCAAAGAGCGGTCGATGGCGGCCCGGTCGCAGTCGACCTCCAGCCGCTCACCGCTGCGAAGCATCAGGAGCACAGCTTGAGTCGGGCTCGACCCACCCAACAACCCGGCTCCAAGCGCGGCCGCATACAGGCGCAGCTGATGCTGATAGTCCCCCAGCTCAGAGGGCTCAATTGCCCAGTTGGTCTTGTAGTCGATCACCAAAAGCTCCCCCGAGGCGAGCCGGGCCACCCGATCGATCGCGCCAACCAGAGGGGGAAGGCTATCACCCGCCCAGCCGCGCCAAGAGAAGGCAAGCTCGACAGCGACTGTCGGCAGGGACGCGATCGGCGAGCCGGCATAGGCCCTCAGCATGCTCTCGGCGGCGTCGGACAAGTCGACTCCCAGAGCCGAGCGGTGCGGCTCCAGGATGGCCACCAGCTGGTCTTGGTGCGGGCCGCGGCCCGGCTCCAGGCGGTGAGCCTGCTCCAGGACCGAATGCACCACCCTCCCCAGGTCGAGCGCTCCCGATCTGGTGCTGGCACTCGCGGGGCCAACATCGTCGTCCTCAGCTTCCTGGGAACTGCCGTCACGGCCCGGGACCAGGAAATTAGCCAGGTGTTGGAACCAGAACTGGCGCGGGCAGCTGGCCATGGTCCTGATCGAGCTGAAGCTCAGCTGCTCGGGCGGGTCGAAGCGAGCACCCCTGGCCCTCCTGGCCATCGTCCTCAGCTCCTCCCAGCGCCGCGCCACAGGAATCGAAGCCGGGCTGACATCAGCTGCTTCGGCGCCACCCACCAGTTTGGTTGGCTGGGCCGGTCCGGCTCCCCACGGTAGGTCCACCGCGGCAGGGAAGCCTGACAGAGCCGCGATCCATGACGCCCCGGCAGCCAACTCGCTGGCCAGTTCCGCGTACTCACTCCCGGAGGCAGATCCGTGCCAGAGCTGGTCAATCACCCCCTCCAAGGTCGGCGCCGGGTCCTTGACACCGGACCTGGTCGTGGTCACCAGCAGCAGGTCACGAGCTCTGGTCATGGCCACGTAGACCAAGCGGCGATGCTCCTCGCGGGCCACGGCCGCGGCGGGCGAGCGCTTCCAGCGGACGCCCGCCGCAGTGTCGTGCGCACCGATCCGGCTCATCACGACGGCGCCTTCGATGCGGTCCCATAGGACCGGGGGCCCCCCCCTCCCGTGGTGGGGACGGCAGTCAGCCAGGACCACCACCGGCCACTCCAACCCCTTGGCCCTGTGGATGGTGCTGAGAGTCACCAGCTGCTGGGATCCTCGGGGCGGGGGTTCCGCGCGCCCCGAGGCATCTGAGATGGAGTCGATCCGCTCGAGCAGGCGGTCCAGTCCCAGCCAACCGCCGGCGGCCTGGGCGTTCAGGGCGACTCGCTGGAGGTCTCGGAGGGAGGCAAGGGCTCGATGCCCGTCAGGGTCCCCAGCCAGCGAGCGTGCCTCATGGAAGGCGAGCAACCCACTCTCATCCAGGGCGGCCGACAACACCTCCGCGGCTGGACGGATGCGGGCGGAGGACCGAAGCTCATCGGCAACCCCGACCAGCCGCTCGACCCGGCTCAGCATCGACGGATCGCCCTGGTATCCAGGCAGGGCCGACCGCAGCCGCTCCCCCAGGGTCGCCCGCCTGGCCTCGCCGTCTCCGACCAGCTGGAGCAGGTCCCGATCGGATACTCGCACCCAGGGGCTCTGCAACACGCGCACCCACGCTTGGTCATCGGCGGCATCGGCAATCAGGCGCAGCAGGGCCAAGGCGTCCTTGATCTCAGGTCGGATGAGCAGGCCCCCGGTGGCGGTTTGAAAAGGGATCCGGTGGCGCCGGAAAGCTTCCTCCAGAGCGGGCCCGAGGAGGTTGAAGGTGTACGCCAGAACAGCCATGTCTCCGAACTCCACCGCTTGCTGACCGCCATGGGGCCCCGGGATGCCGCGCTGGCGCAGCAGCAACAGAGCCTGTGCGATGCCGTCAGCCTCAGCCTCTACCGACTCAGCCAGGCCCAGCAGCACCGGCTGGGCCTCCACCTCGCCGCGACCGACCTCCATGGGTTGGTCGCCGGCGAAGTGGTCGTCGGCCCGGATCACGTGGTCTGCGGCCGCCAGGATGGGAGCCACCGAGCGATGGTTGCGGAAGAGGGAGTACTCCCGGCCGGCAGTCTCAGCCATGATCCCGGGCTTGGCATCGCGGAACGCGAAAATCGACTGTCGGGCATCCCCGACCACGAACAGGTCTCGTTTCCGTGCGCCGGCCAGGCGCTCCAGCAGCGCTGACTGAACCGCGCTGGTGTCCTGGTACTCGTCAACGATGATCAGTTGGAAATTGGCCTGGCACCAGGAGGTGAGCGCGGGAGACCCAGTCAGGGCGGCCAGCGCCTGGCGCAACAACCCGTCGAAGTCGAGCGCACGCAGAGAAACCAGTCGGCTCTCCAGCGCCTCCCAGATCGCGATGGTCACCTCCACGGCACAGCGGTGCCAGGCGAGCTCCTGGGGGGGGTCACCGGCAGCTTCGAACCGGTGGTAGGCGGCCTGGGACAGAAGCCGGCAGGTGGATGGGTCAAGGGCGGTGGAGCGGAGCCGGGTCACCGCGGCCGAGGCGCCGTCAATCAGGCCCAGCAGAGCCCGCAGGTCCGGGTTTTCAGGAATCCACCTGCCCGGACCCTGGCCGGCGGCGACCTGCTCCCTGACTGACCTGGCCGCCTCCTGCAGCAGACCCCGAGCCTCCACGTCATCAACCAGCGCCAGATCCCTCGGAACCTCCGCCAAATAAGGCTGCTCGGCGAGGAGGCGCCGGGCCAGTTGGTGGAAGGTTCCGAGCCATGCCCCTTCCAAAGGGCTGTCCGGCCCACCTGGCGGTGCCAGCCCGACGTCCACCATGGTCGAGAGGATGCGCTCCCTCAGCTCCACCGCCGCTCGGTCGGTGAAGGTCACCGCCAGGATCCTCGCTGGGTGGAGGCCCTCCGCAACCCCGAGGGCGTAGAGGGTGGCCATGGTCTTGGTCTTACCGCTGCCGGCCGCCGCTGCCACCTTGACGGGTCCACGCCCGCGTTGCTCGACCACCGCCCGCTGGGCCGGGGTAAGGCCGTCCAAGAGCAGGTCCACTGCGCTCACGGCCGGGGTGCTCCCTCGCTCAATCCGATGCCCACCGTGCCCTCACCGTCACAGCAGAAGGCGAGTGGGCAGCCCCCGAAGGCTCGGCAGGTGCGAGTCTCGTGGCGGGGCTGGGCCGGATGCAGGCCGATTTGAACCAGCGCGGCCTGACGGCTGAGCTCCCGCTCAAGGCGATCCAAGTCGCCGATCGGCAGGCGGGCCTCACCCTTGGCTGGGGGATCTCCATCCGAGGCGATCCGGAAACCACTGGCGGGCACCGGAGCCGATCGCGAGGGAGCCGAGTCAAGTCCTAGGTACCAGTTTCGGGCCAGGCCCGGACGTTCGCTGCCGATCCATTGCGAGAGCGCTCCTGCGCGCGCGGCCAGCAGATAGGTGGGAAGCTGCCAGTCAGAGGGCCCGCTGTCGGCCCTGCCGAAGACCTGCCCCATGAGAGTGGCCTCGGTTGGGGCCGCCGAACTGCCGGTTTTGTAGTCGACGATCTCCAGCTCCCCGTCAGGGTGCCGCCACACCGCGTCGACCTGGCCCACCAGACTCCAGCCATCTTGAGGCAAACGGAACCGGACCTCACTGGCCAGCAGGCTGCCCACCGCGACTCCGCCGGGTCCGACGACCCTCTCCGCCCAGCGCGAAATGAGCCGATGCAGCCAAGCCTGGACATACATGCTGCCGAGGGGGTCCAGGAGCGCCCCGCGGGCAGCCGGCATCAGCTCGTCATCGACGATCCTGCGCGCCCGCTCCGAGAAGCTGGCCGGGTCGGCCTCTGGCGGACCCGGCCGCTGCACCAGCTCCAGCAGACGGTGAGCGGCGGTGCCCAGCACCAGGGGCATGGCATCCGGCTCGCGGAGGCGCAGCCGGTGATAGTAGTAGAGCCGCGGACAGGCCAGCCAAGCACGCAGGCTGGTGGGGCTGAGTTCAAGCTCGTTCCCTCCCGGAGCGGCCGCAACCGGGTCCCAGGGCGCAAGCTGCTGCTGCAGATCCCCGACACGCTTACCGAAATCCAGGCTCAACCGGAGCTCGTCACCTGAGGGACCTACCGCCGCAGCCGCGAGGCAATCGGTGGGAGTCACCAGGGACGCGCTCGGGGCGGGCGCCTCTTGCAGCCCGGCTCGCAAGAGATGAGCCACGAAAGGCGAGGCGATCGAGGGCCGGTCGCCGTAGCGCTGAGCCCAGGAGAAGACGACCTGGTCGGTGGCTCTGGTGGCCGCCACCAGGAGCAGCCGGCGCTCCTCCTCGAGATGGTGGCCTGGTCCTCCCATCGCATCCTCAAGCTCCGGCAGCAGCTCCAGCACCCGCTGCCTGTCGTCGACGCCCAGCAGGCCCACCTCCACCGACCGCGCCGGCAGAGCTCCGTCCACCAGTCCGGGCACGAACGCCCGGCGCCAGCGCCTCCCCTTGGCCTGGTGGATGGTCAGGAGCGAGACCGCTGGGAACTGCGGCTGGGCGAGCCTCTCGGTGTCCCAGCCAGCGCGTCGAATCCCGACCTGGATCAGCTCCGCCCACTCCCACAGGGCGGGCTCAGGCAAGCCCATCCGAGCTTTGGCAGATCCCGCATCGTCGATTGCCAGATTCAGGCGCGCCAGCGCCGCCGCGGTGTCCGGGTCGGTCAGAGCCAGGCGAGTCAGGCCGCTCCCCTCCAGTATCGCCGCCAGCAGGGATCTGAATGCCGAGGGTGCCAGCGCTCTTCCCGCCATGCTGGGGTCGCCCCCTCCAAGGTCGTGCCAGAGGTGCACCAACTGACCGCTGCCGCTAACCTCTTGCGGCCGCTCCCCCTGAGTACTCTCATCCAACTCCGCCTCTCGCCACAGGGTCCTGGAGAGGCTCTCGCGGTGGCCGGCCGCCAGGCGGCGCAACCTGAGCACCTCCTGCGGGGCGGCCCCATTCGGTCCCAGGGCAAGCACCCGCAAAACTGCCACTTCATCCTGGGGGCTGCAGAGGGCCCGCAGCCAGAGCCCCACCACCTGCACCGCCAGGCTGGAGGTCCAGCGGGAACGTTCCACCCGGCAAGGCACGCCGATCGCCGCCATCGCCTCCAGCACAGGCGCCAGCTGCGCCACGGGACTGCGGAAGAGCACCGCGACCTGATCGTAGTCGACCTCGCCAGCCAGCCTCGAACGCTGAATCTCGCGCGCGATCGCGAAGGCCTCCTCGCTCTCATCAGGAGCCACCCAAACCAATCCCCTCGGGGAGGCGGCGTTCCCGGCGCCCCGAGGGGAGATCCGGGTTCCTACGTCCTGGGTCCCCGACTCGAACGACATGCCCAGTTCCACCTGCAACTGCGCCCGCCAGTCCCCGGGCGGTGCCGGCAGGGACCACTCCGCCGGGGCCAGCTCGCTTCGAAAGACCTGGTCGAAGAAGCGGCTGGATGGGCCTCTAAAGGCGGGAATCGCGACCCGGCGGTCACCGGCCACCAGAGCGGCGCGCGGCGGCGACAGGCGACGCACCAGACCACCCAACAAATACCACTGGGCGGAGGTGAGATCCTCCGCCTCGTCCACCAAGAGCAGATCCGCCCAGCCCTCCATGAGGGTGGGGACACGGTCCAGGCTCGCCAGGGCTGCCACGATCAGGTCGCGAGTGTCGCGGGCCCCCATGTCCCGCAGCACGCGCTCATAGCCTGCCGCCAACAGCGCCAGTTCGGGGAGCATCCCCCGCTCCCCCCGCAGCCGCTCCGCGAGCAGGCCGGGGCCGATCAGCGACTGCTTCACGATCGAGATGAACTCGAGCGAGTCCTCGATGCAAGTCGGGTCGTCAGCCAGCGGGCGGAGGACCGACAGCAGGGGAAGCGCCCGCCGCAACGCCTCCCGCATCGCCAGCCACTCCCCTATCCGATCCAGACCACGGGTGGCCTCGGGGTCTGCCGCGGCCTCGACCAGCACCGCTCGTGCCAGCCCCTCGTGGGTGAGGACCCTCGGGCGCGGGTGTACGTCCGGCAATCTGGCCTCGATTCGGGAGCGCATCTCCCTTGCGCTGGTGTGGCTGCGGGTGATCACCACCAGCCGATGCGGGTCGAGGCCCTCGCCCAGCCATCGCACCGCGGCCTCGACCAGGACCTCTGTCTTCCCGGTGCCAGGACCACCCGACAAGCGGGTGGGACCGGCGATCGTGGGGACTCGGCCAGACTCAGTCTTCACGCCACGCCCCAGCTGGCCACTTGCGGCTGCGGGATAGCGGAGCCCAAGCTCCGAGCGATCGGGCGCGCCCGGGGGCGGGCGTCGCCAGCTGGTCTCCGGTACTACCGGCCACGGGCGCGACGCCTGGGGCCTGGGTCAGGATCCGGACCGCCACCTCGGCGAGGCGCCAGGGCAGGTGGCGTCGGTCCCACCACCTGCGTCGGCTAGCCACCGTCCCCATAGCACTCCCGAGGATAGTGCCTGCCTCACTGGCCGCCGTCGCCGCGGTTGGCAGCAAGCGCGAGCGGCTGCTCGCGAACCTCCATGAGAGATGAGATCACCCAGTCTGAGCGCAAGAGCCGCCGCAGGGCCACCGATCGCTGGGACAGGTCCTCAGCCTTGGCCAGCCCTCCCGCCACCCCTTCCAGAATCGAGACGATGAGCTCCCCCATCCACTCCTCACGGTCCCGGTCGACCCCAGGGCCCGAACCCGCCGCCACCTTGAGCAGGGCCGCCATGAGCGCCTTGCCCAGCTCCGCGCGCAGGAGTTCCAGCCGCCTTCGGGCGGCCCCGGGATTGGCGTCCACCAGCTGGAACAGGAGCCGAAAACCCGCCGGCGAGTCGGCAGCGAAGTGGAGGAACTGATCCAGCAGGAACTCAAAGGACGGCAGCTCCGAGTCAGCGTCAGCGAGTGCCATCGACTCCAGCAAACGTTGGCTCTGCTGCTCCACCACCGCCAGCAGCGCCTCGTAGCGATTGTGGAAGTGCCGATAGACCAGCGGCTTGCTGACGCCGGCCTGCGCCGCGATCGTGTCCATGGTGGTCATTTCCAGGCCCCGCCCGGTGAACGCCAGCAGGCAGGCCTCGAGCAGTTGCTCGCGGCGGGCGTCACGGTGGAGGCGGCGCTTGCGGTTGGGATCGCCCCGGCTGGAACGACGGGCGGTCAGACGCCCCACCGTCTGGATGGCCGGCTTGGACAGCCAAGGGGCCAGTTGCCGCTCGCTCTTCACCGCCATCCCGCCCCTAGGATTCCCATCTCAGGGCCGTTCGGCGGCACCGCTCCAGCGGGCCCGCAAGCCAGGGCCGGCCGCTCCCCATCGGCTCCGCGCGCCGCTGGCTGGAGGTGGCAGCCCACCGGTGGGACCATCGCGGGCGCTTCGCTCACGTCGACTCCTCCTTGGCTTTGGGCACATTATGTGTCCCCCGCTCGGTTTCGTCGAGACCTTCTTGCTACCATCTCAGAGTGCGGATCGACCATGCCGGGCAGGGGGAGTCAGAGAGCGGGGCGCACCCGCACCACCGATCCTCCCGCTCTCGGTCCCTGGCACGGTGATCGTGCCCCTGCGATCCGCTCAGGCACCGCCAGCTGGGCTGGAGTCAGCCCGGTCTCGACCAGGGCACCCCTTCGGGATTGGGGTTGCGAACTGTTGAGCCATCAGTGAATAATAGATAGCACACGTTCATTCTTGTCGCTATACTGGGCAACGTGAACCTGACAGAATGGGCGAGAGCTCAGGGCGTCCACCCACAG
>JAKABA010000107.1 GCA_021802115.1 bacterium
CAGCGACATCCAAGACCCTGATATGGGAGCGAATCTGATCTCAAAAAGTGGAGCCGACGGTCAGATTCGAACTGACGGCCAGCTGTTTACAAAACAGGTGAACCTGAGATCAACTTTCCGATAGCCTGAAGTGAGCTGACAGCCACGTTGACAGCCACCAGCTTCTTATCAACAGGCTTTTCCACAGTCTGGCAGCTGTCAGGCGATTTGGAAGGCTCGGCTGCCCGGACGGGGGATAGGCTCCCCATCCTCAGCCATCCCGGCCAGGTGCACGGCGATAGCCCCCTCGATGTTGTGAGTCACCTCGGCCACCGTCCGGCCGGTGGCGACGCATCCCGGCAGGTCCGGTACGAAGGCGCTGTACCCGGTCGCCGTGGGCTCGATCACCACCGCATAGCTGAGCCGTGTCTCAGTCTCTTCCATACTCACGACCTCCCCAGTCTAGGCAGTCGGGCCTGTTTCCGTATGCTCGCCAACGTTCCCGGAGCCAGATCGTCTCCCGGCGCTCCGGCGATGGTCACCCGCCCGGGCTTGCTCGGGTGCGTGAACTGCCGATGGTCGCCCGCCGTCCTGGGCCGCACCTCTTCCCATCCGTCGCTGGTCAGCGCCCGAAGCACGTCTCGAACCTTCACGATCCGGCCCTGTCACGTGGGCCGCTGGAGCAGCCGGCCTATCCGGTCGGGCAAAGCGAGCTCAGGCGAATACACGGATGTCGTGAGCCGCCAGCAGCCGCCCGACTTCCTCACTCTCCGGCAGATCGTCGATGTCCACGCCGTGGCTCACGTTGAGGAGTTCGATCCCCACGGGCTCACCCGAGGAGTCATAGTCGATCCGCCGCTCCGTACTCAGATCCTCCCCGTATGCGTAGGTGCCCTCCCTAAGGGTGATGTAGATTGCATCCGCTTCTCGGTCATGCTCTAGGTGCATGGTTCATAGCCCTCAGTCCGCCGCCGTGATGGTCCGGGGTGGGTTCAAGTCCTTGGCGATCACTGCTCTCGCCCCAAGCATGGCCAGACGGCTGCATCTTGCCCGTTGACGCTCTGAAGATGAACCTGCAGGGCAGGCACAAGTACGTGGAAAATAACGGTGACCTTCAGGACCAACCGCTGGACGCCGACGGCTATTACACCACACCCGCTGGAGGCACTGTGCGTCCGGACAGGTCCCAGAATGAGGTACGACCCTTCGCCTAGTCGGTCCGTCACGTCCGAGATCAGCCAGACGCAGGGGAGCGGACTCTATTTCGGAGGGCCGTACACGGACAAGGCGGTCAGCCACCCTGGTTGAAGGCGCAAGAGAAACGGCGACACTTGGCTACCTGGTGGCATGTAGCGCCTCACGACCCCGAGAGCGCCCAACGCCGGGATGGCTGGACTACTTAAGGATCAGCGGCTCGTAGTAGAAGAATGGGTCCGGCTTGCCCCAGAGAGAGCCGTTGACGGAGAAGTAGACGACTCCGTAGTAGGTGCCGAGACGTGACGACACTAGGTCCGACGGCCATTCCATGCTGGCAGATGCTGTCTGCCCGGGTTGAAGCGAGATTGCGGTTGTGCCTTCAGGCAACGCTCGCTGCGAATTCCAGATAACGTGAGTCCAGGCATTTGGTAGAACGGTAGGGTCACCACCCAGCGTGAACGGTAGACCACCACTCGTAATCAAGAGCTGGTAGCTCACTGTTTCCACTGAAGATGTCTCATTCCGCATGAACACCGTGACCAAGGGACCGGAGGTTGTCGTGACAGTGCGAGGCATCTCCTGAAGCGGATTCGATGGCTGTGACCCGGTCAACGCTCCGCTCCAGAAAACTACTAGTGGAATCTGCACAGCGATGCTCGCTCCGGGCACCGTAGCCGGTACTGTGCTGGTATCGAGGTGCGGTCTTGCATTTCGCGCGAAGCTAGTGAGGCGAGGCGAATACGTCGAGCGTACCGGCCGGCTCGCATACGTTGACGCGCATCCTGCTGCCACCGCCGCCAAGATCAGTAGGCCGGCAATATGTCCAAGTGACTTCAGACTGCATGTTGGGACGAACACCCGGGGCGTCACTCCCGTCCCCTCTGGATCGGCGCGAGTTGAATTGGCCACAGTCGCATTGTAGGCCAGCTCCGGCGGGTATCAAGCGCAGAGGAGGAATTGTTACGCGACATCCGTTCTGCTGTACGCTGGCACCACCCACATGGGTACGCTCTGGAGCCTCTTCAATGGAACGAGCGGAACGCCGGTCGGCCCATTCTAGAGAGGCTCCGACCCGCCTCGGCGCTGGCCCGGCGTCACCTGCAGTACGTCCCCTATCCTATGACCGCTATGCGCGCCTGTGTCAGGAAGGGGCCCAACGACCGGACCGGCGAAGCCAGCGGGCACCAAGACAGCCTCCGGGTACTTGGTAGCACCAGCTTCACGCCACCCTACGATTGTGTACAGGGGGCGAGCGCGGAAGGCAAGCGAGACCATTCTTGCGGACCACCTTCGCCGCACTCAGGCGCCGAACGGCAAGTAGATGCTCACCAGTCGCGCCCGCGACGACAGCCTCCAGCATTGGAGTCCCGTTGGGGGGATGTTATTTTAATGAGCATCATAGGTAGAGTGTCAGACCTAAGGGATCGTAGAAGTACTTTGCCCCGTTTGGCCTGGCCTATCCGGTTGCCTGTCAAGCTGTTCGTGGTGCTGGCGTGCCTGACTCCAATCACAACTGGTGCGACAGGCTGTGGCTCGGCCCACCCCCGTCCTTTGATCTCGCCGCCGGCATCGCCGTCATCGACCCCACCTAACCTTAGTCAGGACGGGCACGGCCCCACTATCGTCGCTCCTCGTTTCGGAACAGGGCCCACTCAGGTAAAGTTCACAGCTCCGTCCAACGCATTCTTTGTGGCTTTCTGGTGCGTCGGCCCAGGCACGCCGACGCTTGCCGTGAATAGCGGCCCACCGATGCCGTTCGCAGCGTGCAAGCAGTCCGAGACTTCTGGAGCGAACTTCGGCAGCAGCCCTGGCTCTGAAGTAGTGGTTATGCTACATGTCAGTGCCAAGACCAAGTGGGAAGTCTATATTTCCCAGTACCCAATGCCCGGATAGCGGGAGACTGACAGGGGGAGTGATGGTTCGGTGGGCTCCGTCATGAGCGAGGAGTGGACATGGCCAGACCCCAGAGGAGCGAGGCGACTCCCGCTGTAGCCAGGGCCAGGATCACGGGCGCTCATCTCCTTCACTCAGCACTATTCTCGATCTCTGGATCGGGCCGGCACCCAGAAGCAAAGGAACCCCTGGCCGGCTCGGAGGCGAGAGGCATACCTTCCCGACGATCGACATGGGCACTTCCCGTCCCGTCACTCTGAAGCCAGCGCTGCTGCCCTACATGGCTGCTAGAGTCAGCTTCAGCGGCACGTTGTGCCCCGACTGAATCCGGAACGGGCCGAAGGAGCCCGAGAGCGCGTCGGGGTACGTTGAGAAGGCCGCATCAACCCGATAGACGCCCGGCTGGAGGTGGATGTGGAACTCGCCGTCCTTGGCGGTCCGGACGCTCACTGAAGATGAGCCCAGGTCAGTTTCCAACCGGAAAGTGACTATTCCGTCGGACACTGGAGTCGCGGTCGGACCATTAGTAGCAACAGCACCGCCGGTCACCAGAAGAACGCCGCTCACGTCTACCGAAGACGGACCTCTGACCGCATGGTCGTGGCCCGTGGGCTTGTTGAGGGTCGGGGCGCTGGCACAGCCCGTCAGCAGCGCGGTAGCCATCATCACCGCAACGGCCAACAACGGCACCGTGACTCGAACTCGGATCACCACTGTCCGCGACGAGTCACTTCGAGCATCCAGTTGGGTGGTGGCCTTCGGCGGTTCCAGGGACGGCTCTTGGCCGCCCGGAGCCACAGGAACACCGGTGCGCGGTCTCAGCCGAGGGAACCTGATCACGTTACCTGATTTACAGCTGCGCACTCTTCATGTCAACCCCTTGTCGCCAGACGCCCTGCTTGGACCTTGGGTGCATGACGAAGATGACCAACTCCTCACCGCCTTGTCTGCGACTCGAGTAATGGCTATACCGTCCCGAACGGTTGAGAGCGCCGTAGGTGGGTCTGGCACTCAGCGCGGCGAGGGATGCTTGGCGAAGCTCCTAGTCGATGGCTTGACAGCTGAAGACGGCTGACGCGGAGAGCTGTCGAATCAGCGGGTCGAAACAGTGACGCACTCTGTAATCGGCCTGTCCGTGGTAGCGAGCCAGCCCTGCTCCGCGTGGAGCAAGCAAGGCAGGCGCTCACGGGGTCTTGACCGGATACTCCCCAAATATGAATGCACCCGAGCCAGCATCCAGGAAGATGCGAACTGTGTGCACTGACAAAGGACACGTGTGTGGCAGCAATCCCGCTGGGCCGCACGACGGAGGCGTGAAGGTTCCACTAAAGGTGACAGCCCACACCATGCGATGCGGGCGGGGGGTCCCAGTCTGAAAGGCGCCCGAAGGACCTGAAGCCGCCCTGACCAGGCTGACTGGGGTGGACGACACCTGCTGCGCTCGAACCCTTGCCAATGCCACCGCCTTTTGACGGGATATCCCTAGAAGTGACCCGCCACAAGCCGTCATGAGCACCAGGACCGCCAAGCTGAGGCCAACCATGGCAGTCGAACGCGGGCCAATCGGTCCCATGCCCTCTCTGAACGTCTTAGCCCTCCAGACGGTTTCGAAATTCTGCAGATGCACACCAACTTGTCGCCCGACCGGCGGCATGACCACAGGGCGATGGGATGACGGGCAGCGTGACGCTGTGCCATCCGCTCGACGAACCTCCGGGGCCAGTCGCAGGCGAGCACACTTGCCACGGATCCAGTTCCAATTGGTAATCGAGCCTAGGGGTAACCACCTGAGTGCCGTGGCGCTGGTGCACCTGTGCTGGTCTCTCAACCAAGCCGGATTCGGGCACCGGCTCATAGGCAGGTTCCAGGAATGTTCTTAACAGACGTCTCGCCGGGTCGAACGGCTACCTCGACCGAAATCCAGGAGGCACCGACGTCCAAGACGTACCCGCCAGGAGGAAGGACGAACTGGACCTCTTCGTTGACTTTCACTTTGGTGCGCGTCACCTCCACGCCAGGAGGAACGTACCGAAAGCTTCACGGGGTGACGCCCCCTTGGTCGTCAGGGAACCGCGGAACTATCGCCTCGACCTCGGACCGGATTCGTACTTGCGGTCATGCCATGGCCCGAGCAACTCATGGCCGATCGTCCGCTGGTCTTGGTGGACCTCCTCCCGGACCTGTGCTTGCCGCCGTGTCACACTGACTTCAACGCAATTCGAGCAGAGTCGTCGCCGCCGCCAGAACTTCACTCGAGCTTCAATTGGATTGCCGCATCTGTAGCACTCACCGTGCATCATGTGTTGCTTGTTCCTTTGCCGGAATGAAGCTGGCAGCCTGCGACAGCCTACTGCGATGCACCACGCGGATGAGTCCAGTAGATGCAGGGGGCCGATCCGAATATGTTGTCACCACGGCAGTGAACCACGATCGCCCCCACTCGCCAACCCGCCAGCCCTCCAGACGGCTGGCTCGGGGCCAGCCCCAGGCTGCGAATGGCACACTTTCCACGGAGGCTCTGCCTGAATGCGCGTGAGCCAGTGGCTCACATGGGGCCAACGCGCCAACGTGGCGGGGCGGTCAGGCCCAGGTTCGGAAGGAGGCTTCAAGATTCCCGCCATGCCAGCACTCGGCGGTGCGTGAGCCTCGTCGAGAATGACGCGGGAGCCCGTGTGCCACCCTGGGATTGTACAGATGGGACTTCCACTACGGCCTCCACGATGGGGTATCACGATCAGGGTACCCTCCCGGTCGGGGTAGGTCGTGTGGTGGTCAGCAAGCACCGTCTCCACCTCGTCGTCCGATATCCGGCGCTGCCTCATGCGATCACGAGCATGGGCCGTGTACACGGGCCGGGCTCCCTCGGCATGAGTCAGCTGGAGCAGGATAGCCGAGGTCTCACGTGGTCCGCTGGAGCAACGCGCCCAAGCGGTCGGCCGCCTGGCGCTTGAGCGATGGAATGACCCCGGCGTAGGTGCTGGCCGTGAGGTTCACAGAGGTATGCCCGAGCAGGCTGGAGACGGTGCTCAAGTCGGCTCCGGAGGCGAGCATGAGCCCGGCGAAGGCGTGGCGCAGGTGGTGCCAGTGCATCGGCGGGAGTCCGGCGGCCGAGAGCGCCCCAGCGAACTGGTGGGTGATCGCGCTCCCGCTCCGAGGCGCTCCCGTCGCCGTGGTGAAGGCCAGGCCGGGGATCGGCTCCCGCCACCGGCCACCGGCTGCGAGCCGAGCCTCAAGCTGGCACTGGCGCTCTTGGGCGAGCGCCTCCACGGCATCGGCTGTCAGTGGCACCGTGCGCCTGCTGGTGCGGCTCTTGACCTCCACCAGCCGGTACTCCCCACCGAGGCGCTGGAGGGCTTGGGTGACGTGTAGCTCACCCTCTGCCACGTCCTGCCACCTGAGCCCGAGCAGCTCACCTTGCCTGAGGCCAGTGTGGACAGCGACGGTTGCCATCCGTCGGAGCCCGTCGTCGTGCAGTGCGTCGAGTAGAGCCTGGGCCTGCTCAGGCGTGAGGATGCGCGGCGGCTGGTGCGGCACCCTGGGCGCTGAGGCAAGCTGAGCGGAGTTGCGCCCGACCTGGCCCCACCTCTCGGCGTCCGCGAGGGCGGTTCGGAGGGTCGCGCGCACATGAGCGCACGTTTGAGGGCTGAGCCCCGACGCCTGCATCTTGGCGAGCATCGCAGCCACATCCTGCGGCGAGAGGGCAGCCAGCTTGAGCGACCCTATTTGCCGGGAGATAAGGGCGCTCATGTAGCGGTAGTGCCGCATGGTCCGCGGGCGGACCCGTGAAGCAACCGACTCCAGCCAGGTATCGAGATAGGCTGACACGCTGGTGCGACCATCGACTGAAGGCAGCCCAGAGGCCGTCTGCTGTTTGAGCGCGCGAAGTTTCGCCAGCGCTTCCGCTTGGGTGGCGGCGTAGACAGAGCGGCGCTCCCGGCCGGCCCTGCCCCATCCAAGCGTGACGGAGCCGACCCAGCGGCCATCCGAGCGCTGATAGACGGAGCCCTCGCCGGGGCCACGGCGGCTCATGCCAACCCTAGCCAGACGAGCACAAGCAGCACCGCCACGAGCACGAGTACCAGCGGCACGCGGCCAACCCAGGGTAGGCGAACGTAAAGCCTGGGCCGGTAGTGGCGGCGTGTCACGCTGCACCTGCTCGACGCTTCCTGATCGGGCTGGCGGGCGCGTTCGCACCTGCCACACCAGGCCCGGACGGGTAACCGAGCAGGCCACGCTCCCGCGCCTGGCGCACATATTTCGAAGCGCCGGGACGGCTGACGTGGAAGGCCTGCTCGACAGCCCGGAGTGGCGACCCGCCAAGCTCCAGCGCACGTCGGTACACCTGCGCCACCTCCTCAAAGTGCTGCGGTGGCAGGCGGTTGCCTCTGCGATTCGCCGACTCGCGGCCGCCGCGCGACGTGCTGCTGGTCGGCGCGGAGTATGTGAGGGCCTGCTCTGGCCGGCTCGGCCTGGAGAGTGGGGCTCGGCAACTGAGCCATCGCTCCCTTCCCATTGGCCTAAGCTCAGCTCTCAACCCAGCCGATGCGCCACCGTAACGCTGCCTGCCATCACCGATGCTGGGCCATCCACCCAGCTTCGGGTGGACCCACCTCCAGAAAGCCGGTATCCGCCCGGCACAGCTTGATGCGGGCCAGCTGAGCGGTGAGACTGGATGAGCGTCCTGAGGCGCCTTACCACGAGTGGTCAGGTTCGCCCGAAGCATCGCCATCACGGCGCACATCGGCACGGGCCGCCAGCAGCCCGAGAAGGAGGAGTTCTCGATGCTCGGTACTGGCGCTGGACTCTTGCCGCTGTTCGGGTGACCCAGCTCGCTGCTATCGGGTGTTCCCCGAACGTACCGCTCAGCGAGAGGTGCAGCACGCCCATAGCGCCGGGAGTGGGCGCCCCCTCTGTCCCAGGCGCTCACTACCCAAGCCACTTCACGAGTTGGAGAGCTGGGTTCTCCGGACCCCACAGCGCCGGGAACTCTTCGAGCGGTCTGAAGCCGCACGCGACGTAGAAGGCGCGCGAGGCAGCGTAGCCGGGGTGGGGTCGCCGCTCGCTCAAGGTCTTCACCTGAAGGTACTCAATGCCTTGCGCGAGCGCTTGATGCTCCAGAGACTCGACGAGGCGCCTTCCGACACCGCGGCGCCGGAAGGCCGGGCGTACGCCCATCACGTAGATCTCCGCCGCGTAGCGGCTGTGCTGGACCGTCGTGAGGAAGCCCACGTCTTCAGCTCCGATCGACGCAATCAAAGTCGGCGACCGGTCGGCGACGCCGACGTAGTGGTCGACAGCCTCCTCGATCGCGAACCACTCGGTGAGCTCACCGAGGACGCGACGGCAGATAGCCCCGCTGTTGAGCGCCTGTACGCGAACGACGGCGTCTTCGGCGCCTGCCGGATCTGCCCGAGGGGAAGGGGCTGGGTCCGAAAGATGGGCACTTCCCTCCCGGTACACCCGCACAGACGTGAGTAGTCCTCTGCGGGCAGTGAAGAAGGGCGCGATCGGGTCCTCGACTGGCCTCCCGTCGAGGACCATGTGCTCGACGCACTCCATCGCCGCGCAATCCCCGTCCACGACCAGATGCAACACCTCCAGGCGTGGAGCACGGGCCCAGAGCCAGTCGTCGAACACTGTCCGCAGCGCGTCCCGCCCGTTGACCACGTCGGAGCCGGTGTGCCAGGTGATCTCCTCGGCGAAGCCTCTGAGGAGTCGCTCGGTATCGTGAGCATTGAAGGCATCGATGTGCTCCTCCAGCACGGTTCGGAGGTCCGGCTGGTCGGTCATGCGCCCATCCTAACTGGGCAGGCGCATGGCCACGGAAGTCGACACCCCGTCACGCAATAGCGGGAAGGTGACATGGGCTGGTGGACACCTTCTGACCGCGCCGTGATGGGCTCGGAGCTGAGGTTCGCCGGATCACCTCGCTGGAGGGAGTGACCACGAAGTGCGGCGAGCGTGGCTTCCCAACTTTCTGATGTTGGCCCGCTCGAGGAACGGCTCGCGGCCGGTGAGTTCGGCCCAGTGGTGATTGATCCGTCAACCGCGGTCGCTGGTCGCGCGGACTCGTGCAAGGCTCAGGTCGTGGGTTGAAGTCCCACCGGGCCGACCATCCTTGATCTCACAGAGTGCCGCCAGATGCCACCAAGGTTCCCCTCCGTCCGTGCGACAGTCGGTAGGTCAGTCAGTAGTCGGCGCACTTCGCTGGCCAATACGACACGCGGAGAGTTAGTCAGTAGAGCGGGGTCCCGAGGCATGACCGAGGCGTTGACATGGGAGCATGTGACTTCCAGCACGTCGTCAGGAGACTGCGGCGCCAGCCTGCGGCTTGGCGCGGGGATCAATCGGGTGGATTCCGCCGAGGTGCGAGGGCGCGTGAAGAGGAAGACCGCCGGCCGTCACCCGTACGGGAGGGCGGCGGCAGCTCCGACTCCGCCACCCCCGCCTGGCGGGCTGTCCAGGCTCGCACGTCGGCTGGCCGGAGGCGGATGGCACGCCCCACCCGCACAACCGGTATCTCACCTCGAGCGATCAGCGTCCATGTGAGCGTCCGCCCCACCCTGAGGTACTGCTGCAGATCCTGGACCGTCCAGAGCGCCTCATCCGCCATCCTGGGTCCACCTGCGTTGCTCACGGAGTCGCACCCACTACGAAAGCGGCCCAGAGGAGCGTGTGCGAGGAGATCGAATGCCCCGCCACCACAACGCTGACGGCGGCGCGCCAGAGGTCGCCGAACTCCCAAGCGCTCAGAGCCTGGTCCTGGGCCGGCATCGAGTACACCCGGCGGCAGACTCCCCGGCAGTGAAATCGGTCGAAGTTGTCCATGGGGGGCGACCAGTTCTCGGTGTCGCAGTACAGGTCGAGACGGGAGATCCCGAGCACAGGCTCGGCTCGCGTCACGTTCGCGGCCAGCCACTCCGAGATCTCAGCCACGGCCCGGTCCGGACCGCGTGAGTGGAGGTAGGCTGAGTGAGCCTGGATGAACACCGGCGGGAACGGAGCCGCACCGCCGATCGCCACCTCGATGTTGGGGGAGCTGGCCCAGAACGGATAGCTCCGCCAGCCGTGGGGACGGAGCGCGACCGAGAGGGACTGCTCCCCCCAGGCGACTACCTGGACCTCCTTGGTGCGCTGCGCCTCCGCCTTCAGCGCCTCCAGGAAGGCCAGCAGCCCGTCCTGCAGCTCCCCTCGGACGGAGCAATGGAGCGTGTCCACGCCAGCACTCAGGATCCTGAGCTCGTCCATCACGATGGGTCCGAGAGCTCGTCTGAAGTGGGGCATGTATTTTCCGACCACTGTGTGACAGGGCCAGTGGTCGGTCGGACCCTCCCGGAACCCCACCTGCCGAGCAGCAGCTCCCGGCTCTCCTCCACCGAGCAGTCGACCGCCTGGAACACCTCCACCGCCTCGTGGGCGAAGACCGCCCGGCCCGGGTGCGCCGGCAGCAGCGAGGCTCTGTCGCTGTCGATCAAGATGAAGCTGTTCAGGGCGGCTCTGACCCGGAAGGCGACGGTGCCGTCGAGGTTGGCCTTCAGCTGCCCCGGCACCGCCTCGGCATCCGGTCTCTGGGTGCAGCAGACGAGGTGGATGTCCACCGATCTCCCGAGCCTGGCGATCTCACAGACCCGCCCGGTGGCCGCCTGCTGGGCGGCCCGGGCGGCCCGGTCGTCGCCGAGGTCGCGGACCGTCAGTTCGGCCACCTCGTCCACCACGACCAGGATCCGGGGCCAGCCCGCAGGGGCAGCTGAGTCACCAGCCTCCACCGCGTGCCTTACCTGGGAGAGCCGCCGGTCTAGCCCCTCCCGCCGCTCCTCCTCTTCCTCCTCCAGCTCAGGGAGCACTGCCCGGATGGGGAAGTGGCACACCCATCGTTCCCTCCCCCCGGACCGGTCCCTCCGCTCTCTCCGATGGTCCTGTCGTCGCCCGTGGTCAGCCATGTCGCACCTCCTGAACCATGGCAGTGCAACGCGCCATGTGGTACGGTCCGTTATAGCACGACCAGTGGGCCTGTCAAGGGGGTGCGGAGAAATATCGGATCGAGGAGGTCAGGCGGCGGCGCCCCGGGGTCAGCTGTGGAGCGGGATCCGGGGGAACACTAGCTTGGCCTGGTCCGCCGGCAGGTGGGTCTCGATAACCGCCACCACCCGATCCTCCTGCTTCATCACCCGGTAGAGCTGGAGCACCGGCACCCCGTCCGGGATGGACAGGACCCGCTTGATGTTGGGGGTCGGCATTTCGGCCTCCACCAGGTCCTCCCCCTCCGCGGCCGGTACTCCCTTGATGGCGAGCACGTCGGGGAGCCAGTAGCCGTCCAGGTCCTCCTCGGACAGCCCCATCTCCTTCTCCACCCTGGGATGGAGCCACGCCCGGCACAGAGACAGAGCCCCCTGGGAGTCGAGCCCCACGGCCTCCTGCACCAGGACCTCGGTCCCTCTCTCAACCTCGAGCAGCTCCGAGATCCAAGGAGCGGTCTTCACCCTGCGCTCCGCGCTCTCCAGGATCGCCGAGAGCCGGAAAGAGCGAGCGGGAGCATCGTCTTCGGCATCCTCCCTGGGGGGAGCGGGGCGCATCATGCCCACCCGGATCGCGTCCACCCGGCGCCGGTCCGCCTTGGGATCCCGCACGAAGCTGCCCGCCCCATGCTCGGCGACCACCATCCCCTCCTGCTTCAGGACCCCGATGGCGCTCCGGACCGTGGTCCTGGTGACCCGGTAGCGGGCCATGAGCTTGCGCTCCGACGGGAACGCCACCCCCGCGGGCAGCCGCCCCTCCTCGATGTCCCGGCGCAGGACGTCCGCCAGCTGCTGGTACAGCGGCACCGGACTCTCACGGTCCAGGGTCGGCCTCGGCATTGCTACAGTCTACCTGGTGCGGTCCAAAATTGCCGACGTACGGACGGCGTGCACATCCCACAGGGTCCGCCCAGGCATCCCCGGAGCTGACAACGCCCGTCCCGTAGGGGCAGAACCCTACGTGGCGCGCAGTGCTTCTGCAGGTCCGAGGCGATATGCCAGGGACAGAGTTCCCGTCATCGCCACCGCGGTGGTCACCAGAGCGACCAGAACGCTCAGCACGGGGGCGACGACGGTAACCGCCACCGGCGCGCCTATCGCTACGCCACCAACTGCGACGGCCCCGGCGGCGGCCAACCCTCCGCCCAGTCCCAGCACGAGCGCCTGAATAGCGATCACTGCTGCGACCGAGCCCCGCGGCCAACCGACCGCCCGCAGAGTGGAGAACTCAACTTGACGCTCCAGGTACGCAAGGGTCAGCAAGGTGGCTGACGCCGACGCTCCCGCCACTGCCGCGATCGAGACCAGCACCACGTCAAGCGGTCCGACCTGTGCCCCCAGATAGTGGCCGAGCGTAGTCGGCCCCAACTGACCTGCGAAGCCGCCGACGACCAGCACCACCCCTCCCACCAGACCCGACCCTATCGCGCTTGAGCCTGCGCAGAACAGGGACTCCACCTGCCAGGGGCCCAGAAGTTCGCGCAACGCCAGGGAACGCACCGAACGTACACGGAGACGCCCCAGCGCGCTTCCCGTGCTGAGCGCCGATGATGCCGAGGACCTCGACGAGCCGAGCAGAGCCGGCACCGGGGCGGCCACCGCCATCACAAGCACGAGCGGGATCACCAGGAGCAGGGGTCCGATAGGGATGGCGGGGTCGAGGATCCGGCTGACACCGACTGCGGCCCCCGCCGTCACCACCCCGATCCCCGCCCCGAGCAACGCCATCTCCGTCAACATCAGACGAACCACTTGCCACAGCGGCCAGCCAATAGCCCGGAGCATCCCGAACTCATGGCTTCTTCGTCGCACCCCCAGCTGGCCG
>JAKABA010000108.1 GCA_021802115.1 bacterium
CTGGAAGCCGTCGGGAGGGCGCCCTCGACAGAAATCACCCCCAGCTTGACCCACCAGTCCAACTCGCCAACCTCTTCCCGGTTCACTCAACTACTCTCATGGGCAGTACCGCACACTTCTCGGCCAGCTGCTCCCAGCGCCCGGGTTCGGCGACACCGTGGATTTCGTCCACATCAAGCAGCACTACTACTTGGTGCACCATCAGCTGAATCCCAGCGGGATCGTGCCCGCGGGGCCGGACCTGCGAGGCTGGCTCCTTCCCCACGGACGGGAGGTTCTGCCCGGTTCACCCTTCGGCGAGGGATCCCCTCCCCCGCCCCCGCCGCCGTCGGAAGCGGTCCCGGCGGGCCACGGCGCCGGCTGACGACGTCTGTGGCCGGCGCCGCCAGGGGCCCTGCCAGCTGGGCCTCATGGTCTCCGGGCTCTTCCCAGCACCATGCGCGGCCCCGGCATCCGCACCCCGAGGACCATGGTCGGGACATCCCGCGACTCGACGATCTCGAACCCCGCCGCGGTGACGGCTGCCACGGTGTCTCGGTTGAGGTGGCAGCCCCCGGCGATCAGGCCCCAGGTGGGGTCCAGGGCGTCCTGAGCCCGGCCGATGGCCCCTGAGCTGCGGACATGTTCGTAGAACCGGAGCTCGCCTCCGGGCCGGACCACCCGCATCAGCTCGGCCAACGCGTGGCCCTGGTCGGTCACGGAGCAGAGCACCAGCGACGAGACCGCAGCGTCGAAGGAGGAGTCCGGCAGCGGCAGCCGCTCGGCGAAAGCTGCCAGGACCTCCACCTTGGCCCTGGACCGCCCGGCCGCCCGCCGGCACCACCTCCTGAGGTGCGCCTCCGGTTCGACCACCGTCACCTCCTCCACCGCCGGCGGATAGTGCGGAAGGTTGGCCCCGGTGCCGCCCCCGATCTCCAGCACCCGACCCGCGAGGCCGGCCAGCAGTTCCTGCCTCACCTCCTTGGCCCCCACCCTCTCGGCCAGGGGCGAGACCAAGGCAAAGCAGCGCGCGAAGACGGGATGCCTCGACAGTGAAGACGGCGCCATCCGGCGATGTTCGCACCTTGCCCGTGCTCGCGCCCCGCCAGCCTGGATTTTCCACCGGGGAACCGCCTCAGGGACGCTCCACTTCCCCTGCGCCAGGGCCGGTGGCCGAGGTGGAGAATGCGTTCGGTGTCAGCACAGGAGCAGTGGGCAGACGCACTGCGGAGCTGGGCCATCCCCCAGGAGATCCTCGACCAGGCTGAGGAGTCGCCCTGGACCCTGCCTCCCGACGCGTTCGCCGAGTCCGCGCGCCTGGCGCTGGAGCAGCCTCCCACCCCCACCCACACGCTGGCGCTGGAGAGCCTGCCGGTCGGTGGAGTGGTGCTGGACGTGGGCTGCGGCGCGGGAGCCGCCAGCCTGCCGCTGAGATCCCGGGCGGGACAGATCGTGGCCGTCGACCAGAGCCCAGCCATGTTGCGGGAGCTGCTGGCCCTGGCCGGGACCTCGGTGCCGGTGACCACCGTCGAAGGCACGTGGCCGGAGGCGGCAGCTCTGGTTGGTCCGGCCGATGTGGTGGTGTGCGCCAACGTCGCCTACAACATTCCAGGCCTCGACGAGTTCGTCACAGCCCTGTCCGCGGTGGCGAGGCGAAGGGTGGTCCTGGAGCTCACCGGCTCACATCCGCAGCAGCCCCTCAACTGGCTCTGGCGCCACTTCTGGGACCTAGAGCGGCCCCGGGTCCCAACCGCCGACACCGCCGCCGCCGTGATCCGGGAGACCCTCGGGGTCGAGATCGAAATCGTCAGATGGACAGGCAGAAGGCCCCTGACCAGCCGTCTGGACGACAGGGGTGTTGCCTGGATCCGCCGACGCCTGTGCCTTCCAGAAGAGAGAACCGGCGAACTGGCATCCCTGCTGCGCTCGCAGGACTCAGGGGCAGCCACCGAGCTTGTCACCATCGCCTGGGCCGGGCGGGCCTGAGGACCAGGGCCGGGATCGGCACCAAGGTGGCCCGGCGGGTACAACCGAAGGCAGACCGCCACCGGCCCCGAGCACCGAGCGGCCCACGCACAGCTCAGCCCGCGGCGGCTGCCGCCAGTTCTCTGCTCGTCCAAACTTCGGGCTCGAACCCTCGTGGCTCGGAACCAGTTTGGAACAGCGCCAGGGCCAGGGCGGCACATGCGGCCGTCTGATCGGGCATGAACTCCAATCCCGCCACCACCACCGGTCCCGGGTCGGGGCTGGGGAGCAGGCTGCGGACGACGACCTCGAAGCTGTAGGTCTGCCTGGCGAGATGGATCCGGAGCGTCTCCAGGCCGCCCGCCTCGAGGGCCGCGGCAGGGGTGGGGACCACGATCCTGGCTCCGGTCAAGGAGGCGTCCAGCAGGCGCGCCGCCATGCCGCCCAGCTCAACTCGAGCGTCTAGGTCAAAGCGCACCGACGCCCGGCGTTCGGCGCCGAACCGCTTGGAGCGAATCCGCCAGATTGCGGCCATGAGGATCCCCAGGTTGACAACCAGCCAGAAGAGAGAGCCGTAGGCGACCCACACCACCCGGTAGTGCAGCGGGGTCGCCCCCAGCAGGCTGGCGACGGACCATGCCAGCGTCACCACGCTGGCGCCCACCAGCGCCCACAGCAACCATGGCACCGGCATCCGCGCCCTGGTGTCGCCGGTGCGGCCCTTCTCGGTGACCCGGAAGGGAAGCTCAGAGCTCCGCAGCAAGCGCAGCGTGGCGTGCAGGTTGGCGGGCATCCGGACCACCTCGAAGATGGTGGCCAGCCCCTGGCTGGAGGTGGATCGCGCCAGACGCCGCATGGCGTAGCGCTGAATCACGAAGGTGACGATGAAGATGGGTGCGAACTCCACGAACGGGGCGCGGATGGGAACCGCCGCCACCAGCAGCACCACCATCGGCACCAGCAGGTATCCGAGGGAGCGCCAGGCGTCGAACCATCCCAGCAGGGTGGTCATGTAACTGAGGCGCTGCATCGGCGAGAGGCCGCTCACCGTGGCCGGGTTCTCCCGGCGCAGCAGCTGCATGGCCCCTGTCCCCCAGCGCAGGCGCTGGCCCAGGTACTGGACCACATTGCCCGCCGCCAGGCCGTGCGCCAGCACTTCGTTGTGGAACACCGTTCTCCAACCCAGCCGGTGCAGACGCAGGGTGGTGTGGATGTCCTCGGTGACCGTCTCCACCGCCAGACCGCCGACCTCTTGCAGTGCCGCCGTCCTGAAGATGGCTCCGGTGCCGCAGCAGAAGGCGGCGTTCCAGCGGTTGCGGCCGGCCAAGAGGGCGCGGTAGAAGAGGCGCTGCTCGCTGAAGTTGCGTTCGTGCTCGAAGCTCTGCAGGTTGTAGAAGTCTTGCGGCGTCTGCACCAGCGCCACCCGGCTGTCGTCGAAGTAACCGAGCGTGTTGCGGAACAGGTCTGCGCGCACCACATGGTCGGCGTCGATGATCGCCACCAGGTCGGCATCGATGCGGCCCAGGGCGTAGTTCACGTTGCCGGCCTTGGCGTGCTCGTGGGTGGGTCGAGCCAGGTACCTGGCGCCCAGTCTCTGGGCCAACGTTCGCACCTCGGGCCGGTCACCATCGTCCAAGACCCAGGTTTCGTGAGCGAGGTTGGCGCTGACAGCGGCAGCCACGGTGGGGAGCAGGGTCTCCTCCGGTTCGTTGTAGGTGGGGATGAGCAGCGCCAGCTTCAGGTCCGTGCCGTCACGCGGACTGGGGGGCCGCATCGCGTCGAGATCCCAGAGGTTGATGGTGAACAGCAGCAGGCCGAAGGCGGCGTGTACCTCCAGCAGCAACAGGGGTATCGAGATCCACCATTCGCCCAGGTTGAGGGTGGCGACGGTGCGCCAGGCCAGGTATCCGACCGTTACCAACAGCGCCGCGACCGCCACGGTCTGGGTCAGCCGCCGGCCGGCGGTGGTCTCGGGGTCGGGCACCGCGGTGCGCGGGAAGGGGCGATTGCCCAGCGGCTGTTCCTTGGCAGGGTGAGCGACCGGCAGGGTGGAGAGCGACATGTTTCCTCTTTGAAATGGAGACTGAGGGCGGGCCGAGGGGCCGCCCTGCCAGACCGGCGGTCTGCGTCCCCCAACCTTCGCCTGTGCTTGACAGTTCTGGTCGTGACGAACCCGTCGCAACTGCCGTCGAAGATGTATCACCAGCAACCAGCGGGGCCATCATGGCCTCGGTGGCGGGCGCCCCTTAAATTGCAGGGATGCACGGCAAACTTTTGGAGGTCCCAGCCATGACGGCCAGTCCCCGATTCGCCGACTTCCAGCAACAGGTGTATGCGGCAGGGGCCAGCGGCGAGCTGCCGGGCCTGCCCATGACCCCGGCGGGGATGGAGGAGCTGGCGCGGTCACGGATGACCGAGCGGGACTATTCGTATGTTGCTGGGGCGGCCGGCACAGAGTCTACCGCCAGATCCAACCTGGCGGCGTTCGATCGGTGGCAGATCGTGCCCCGTCATCTCCGCTCCGCCCCCGAGCGCGACCTGACAACGCAGCTGTTCGGGCAGCGGGTGCCGACCCCGATCCTGCTCGCCCCGGTGGGCGCGCTCAGCACGGTCCACCCTCAGGCGGAGCTGGTGGCGGCCGAGGTGGCAGCCACCATGGGCATCCCCGTGATCCTGTCCACGCTTTCCGGCAGCTCTCTTGAAGAGGTCGCCGCGGTTTGGCATCAGGTCGGGGCCGGAGTCGGTTGGTTCCAGCTTTACTGGCCCACCGATCGTGAGGTGGCCCAAAGCCTGGTCAAGCGCGCGGAGAGGGCCGGGTACGGGGCCCTGGTGCTGACGGTGGACACCTGGACGCTGGCCTGGCGCCCGAGGGACCTCGCCCTCGGTCACCTGCCGTTCCTGAACGGCCAGGGGCTGGCCAACTACCTCACCGACCCCTGCTTCCGATCCCGCCTTGAGGTTCCCCCGGAACAGGACCCCGCGGCGGCGATCTCGCTGTGGGCGCGGATCTTCAACAACCCGGGGCTGAGCTGGGACGACCTCAAGTGGCTCCGGGAGCAGACGAGGCTGCCGATCCTGCTGAAGGGGATCTGCCATCCCGATGATGCCCGCCAGGCCTTTGCCCTTGGGGCTGACGGGGTCATCGTCTCCAACCACGGCGGCCGCCAGATCGACGGTGCCAGGCCCGCGCTGGATTGCCTGCCGGAGGTGGTGGACGCCGTCCCGGGCCAGATGGTGCTGTTCGACTCGGGGATCCGCGGCGGCTCCGACGTGGTCAAGGCGCTGGCTCTGGGCGCCACGGCCGTCCTGCTGGGGCGGCCGTTCGTCTTCGGCCTCGCGGCGGCGGGAGCCGATGGCCTGCGTCACGTGCTCCGGTGCCTGCTGGCCGACCTGGACCTGACCCTCGGCCTCAGTGGTCACGCCTCCATCTCCGACCTGGGCCGTGACTGCCTGGTCAGAGCAGCCGGGATCTGACCAGGACAGGTTGGGGCAGGCACAGGCCTGCCACTTGGACAGCTACCGTCCCGGCTGGCCGCGTTGCGCGGCTGGAGGCATCCGGGCCAGCGTGTGGACGACCACGCCGGCCCCTACAGTGGTCCGGTGCGCAGCGAACCTCCCGAGCAATTCCAGCTCCCCGTCGACAAAGGCGAGATCCGAGGCACCATCTGGCCGGGTGGGCCCGAGGCCGCCGTGCTCCTCCATCCCGGAGTCGGCGATCGCCGCTGCTGGGAGCAGGTGGTGCCCTGCCTCCCCGACGAACTCACGGTCATCACCTTCGATCTGCGGGGATACGGCGAGTCACCGTCCTCGCCGGCGCCGTTCACGCATCTCGGAGATCTCATGGTCCTGGTCGAGCGGCTGGCCCAGGGGAGGTCCGTCTGGCTGGTGGGCAGCTCGTTGGGAGGTGGGGTAGCGCTGGATGCCGCGGCCGAACATCCCGACCTGGTGAGGGGATTGGTCCTTTTGGCTCCCGCCGTCAGCGGCGCGCCCGAACCCAGCCTGGACCCTGATACCGCAGCGCTGGTGGATGAGGTGGAGGCGGCTGTGGCCAGCGGGACCATGGACGACGCCGAGGCCGAGGCGCGGATCTGGCTCGATGGCACCGGACCGCCCGGTCGCGTTGGCGGGTCAGCGCGCCAGCTCATGCTGGCCATGAACCGCGGCACCGCCGAGCGCGGTGGGTCCGAGGATCAGGGGAAGTCCGGCCTCGCAACCTGGGACCGGCTGGAATCCATCGGCGTCCCGACCAGCTGCGCCTGCGGGGACCTGGATCTACCGTTCCTGATCGAGCGCACCGCAGAGGTCAGCCGGCGCATTCCCAAGAGCCGGTATCAAACGATCCCGGGCACCGCCCACCTTCCCTATCTCGAGCAACCCGCCCTGGTCGCCCGCCTGCTTGCGGAAGCTATCATCCCACCGGGATGAGCGGGAGGACCGATCCGGCCGTCAGACCCGGGCGGGGCTGGAACCGTAGCGGTAGCCGGCGTCGGGATAGCGCGTGCCGGCGGCGCTGCCGACAGGTATGAGACTCGAGAGGCGATCTCGCTCCTCAAGGCTCAGGGGGACCTCAAGGGCAGCCAGGTTCTCCCTGAGGTTGGTGCGTCGCTTGGTTCCCGGGATGGGTACGACATCGTCGCCCTGGGCCAGCAGCCAGGCCAGGGCAAGCTGAGCCGGGGTTACCCCTTTTTCCTCGGCCACCTGCCTCACCAAGCCGACCAGCGCCAGATTGCGCTCGAAGTTCTCGCCCTGAAAGCGAGGATTGTGGCGCCGGAAGTCGTCCTCGGCGAAGTCCTGGGGGGAGGTTATCGTGCCGCTGAGGAAGCCACGCCCCAGAGGGCTGTAGGGGACGATCCCAATCCCGAGCTCCCTGGCCACCGGCAGCACCTCCGCCTCCAGGTCCCGCGTCCACAGTGACCACTCGCTCTGCAGCGCCGAGATCGGGTGGACGCTGGCGGCCCTTTGCAGCGAGTCAACGCTTGCCTCTGACAGTCCCAGATACCTGACCTTACCCTGACGCACCAGCTCAGACATCGCTCCCACCGTCTCCTCGATGGGGACGCCCGGGTCGACCCGGTGCTGATAGTAGAGGTCGATGTGGTCCGTCCCGAGGCGTTGGAGGGATTCGTCGCAGCACCGGATCACGTACTCGGGCCTTCCACAGATGCCGTTGCCCGGCCCGGAATCATGCACAATCCCGAACTTGGTGGCCACCGTCACCCGGTCGCGGCGGCCCCTCAGGAAGCGGCCGATGAGCCGCTCGTTGTGACCGTCGCCGTAGGCGTTGGCGGTGTCGAAGAAGGTGACCCCGAGTGCCAGCGCCTCCTCCAGGGTGGCCAGCGACTCCGCCTCGTCAGCCGGCCCATATGACTGGGACATGCTCATGCAGCCGAGGCCGAGCGCAGAGACCGACAGGCCCTGGTCACCGAGGCGCCGACGAGGAAGCGGGGACTCAGTCACCACTCCAATGTAGTGGGACTCGGGGGGCCTTCGTCAGGCGGATCTGAGCGCCAAAGGTGCACGCCCGGGCCCCCGTCGGCCACCGGGCTCGCGGGCGGTCGATCCGGTCACCGCAGCAACCGCGACATCCGGCGGTCGGCGAGGAGGCGGCCCCCGGTCTGACAGGTGGGACAGTAGAACAGCGAGCGCTCCGCATAACTCACCAGACGGATCACGTCCTGGCAGACCGGACACCGCTCCCCGGCCCTGCCATGCACCCGAAGGCCCTCCCGCCGATGGCGCGTCGGACGTGGGGAGGCCGCGATGGCTGCCCGGGTGGCTTTCTCGAGCACGTCGACGATGGCGTGATGGAGATCCAGGCGCTCTCGGGAGTCGAGGCTGCGTGTCAGCCGGAAGGGCGACAGCCGCGCCCGGTGCAGGATCTCGTCGGAGTAGGCGTTGCCGATGCCTCCGATCCGTGACTGGTCTGTGAGAGCTGACTTGAGGGTGGAGTTCGAGGCGTCCAGGACGCTCTCCAGCCGGGACAGGGTGAACTCCGAAGAGAGGGGATCCGGCCCGAGCGCTGCCACCGACGGAACCTCCGTGGGGCGGCGCACCACCCACAGGCCGAGCCGCTTTTCGGTGCCGGCCTCGCTGACCTCCAGCCCCACCTCTGGCGACTCCGGATCCGACCCGGAGAAGCTCAGGCGCAACGCCACGTCCCCTCGGCGCCCTCCCGCTGCGGCCGGCTCAGGCCGCATCCTGACCCAGCCACCGCGGGCGAAGCGGATGACGAGCCACAGGGCGCCGAAGTCAAGGCCCAGCTGCTTGCCGAAACGGCGGCAGGCGACCAGCCGGCTGCCCTCGAGCTCCCCAATCGGCGGGGCAAAGGTCTTCAGCGCGGAGAAGGAGATCAGATGACAGCTGACCACCCGCTGCCCGCCCAGGCTCGTGCTGAGCTCCTGGGCCAGGGCCTCTACCTCGGGCAGCTCCGGCACCGGCCAATTTAATCCCATTCCCGACCGCAGGCGCAGCCGGTGGGAGGCACCCGCCCCTGGCGGAGGTGGCTGGTCCCTGAGCCCCGGACCTATACTGGCGCCCGGCCGAGGCGACCCGACGCCGGCAGCAGCCCGGTCCGCGGAGATGGAGGAGTTGATGGCAGCGACCCGTTTCGCCTTCGATGATCAGATCCAGTCCCAGGCCGGCGCGGTCGCCGCCGCGCTGAGGGTCAGCGGCGTCCCCAGCCTGGATCCGGAACGACCGCTGCTGTTCTCCGGGATCGGCACCTCCCTGCACGCGTGCCAGGTGGCCGCGTACTGGGTGGCGGAGTTGTCGGACGGCGCCCTGCGTCCGGCGGCGGTGGAGGCGCACGAGCTGGCTCTGCATGGAGGGATCCATGCCCATGATCAGGTGGTGGTGGTCTCCCACCGCGGCACCAAGCGCTTTCCCAATCAGCTGCTGGCCAGAGCCTCCTCGGTGGGCGCGACCACGGTCATGGTCACCGGCTTGGGAGCGCCGTCACCGACCGCCGACTTCGTTCTCAGAACCTGCCCCGACGAGCGCGCCAGCACCCACACCGTCTCGTATCTGACGGCCCTGGCGGTGCTCGGCCGGCTGGTGGCGACCACCCTGGATGCCGGCGACTTCGCCGACCGGTTGGGCCTGGTGCCGGAGGCGATCGCCGAGACCCTGGCGCTCCCCGATCCCATCAGGATTCCGCCCCGACTCATCAACCGGGAGCCTATCGTCGTGACCGGTTACGGCATCGACGCGATCACCGCCGATGAGGCTGCCCTCAAGATCAAGGAGGGGGCGTACCTCTTCGCTGAGGGCATGTCCCAGGAGCTGGCGCTGCACGGGACGCCGGCTGTATTCGAGTCCCGGATGGCGGCGATCATGCTCCAACCCGGTCGCGACGACGGCGGACGGGAGCCGGAGCTGAGATCCCTTCTTCGGGAGCTCGGCGTCTTGGTGCTCAGCAGCGGTCCCGGCGAGACGGACCTTCCCTTCGCCAGAACCGACTACCTGCTGCGCCCGCTGGTGGCAATCATCCCGATCCAGCGCCTGGTCGCCGAACTGGGCCGCGGCAGAGGCTCCAACCCGGATCTCACCCGCGGGGACGTCGAGCCGTGGGCGTCCGCCATCCCCAAGGTGCATCTCTGACCTCCCGCGGCGGGCTGCTGGGGTGGGAAGCGCTGCGTTCACATCCTCGGTCTTCCCTCACCACCACGCCGCGGCCATCTCGAGCTCGCGCCTTCGGTCGAGCTCAGCCGAACAGGCCCTGCAGGTGGTACCGGCGCTTGGCGTACAGGTAGGCGACCAGCCCGGCAACGGTCGCCACCCCCTGGCCGCCGGCTCGCTGCATGAGTGCGACCGCCGTCGCGGTGGCCGGCGAGAGGCCGGCCACGATCAGGACGCCCGCCAGGGTCGCCTCGGATGCCCCCAGCCCCCCGGGGATGAGGCTGATGGCGCCACTGATGCTGCCCACCGCGTACACCGACGCCGCCTCCGGCCAGGTCAGCGCTCCGGGCGCCAGTGCCTGGGCGACCAGCCAGAAGACGGTGGTCATCGCCGCGACCTGGGCCAGGCCGATCAGGGACCAACCCAGGGTGTCGGGCCGCTGCAGCAATTGCACCGTCTCGGCGTGCAGCTCATCCAGCGGATCCAGCAGGCGGCGCACGCCCAGGATCCGTCCTCCGACCGTGTGCAGCGCGTGAAACAGCGGCGGCACCGTCAGCACCGAGATCGCGGCCGCGGCCACCACCAAGGCCGCGATCGGCACCGCCGGACTGATGTGAAACTCGAAGAGCCCAGGCACGGCGACCACCACCAGCAGCAGCCCGTAGATGAGCTCTTGGACCGTCACCGTCGCCAGCACATCGCTGAAGGAAGAGTCCGACTCCCTTGCCGCCAGCACGACTCGGGTCAACTCCCCCAGCGGCAGCAGGGTGGTCACCTGCCCGGCCAGGTTGAGCGCCACGGTCTCGCCCATGGGCAGCCGGGCGCCCACGTCCCGGAGCAGAAACTGCCAGCGCACCCCCTGCATCACGTAGTACGCCAGCGAGCAGGCAACGATGGCGGGGATCAGGATCAGGTTGAAGTGAGTCAGCGCATGACCCAGACGGCCTGGGTTGATCACCACGATCAGGGCCGCCAGGCCCGCCAAGCCCACCACCCCGGCCGTCCACGCGACCACACCACGGTGGCGTCTGCCACCGCTCTCGACAGTCACGTCAGTTGCCATATTCTCCATGACAGTAGCCGTTCGTTCGGCCCTGCCTCAGCGACGAGCCGGCGCCAGTTCATCCGCACCTGGCCGTCGAAGCGCGCCCGATGCGGCAGTGCCGGTCACCCAGCCGAAACCTCGCCCGAGTCGAACTCGAACTTGCGCTGACCCCACAGAGCCGCTCCGAAGCCGACGACGGGCAGCAGCAGAAGTAGCGCCATGCCCCGATAGCCAGTTACCGGAATTATAAGTCCCAACACCGCCGGGACCACGATCGAGGTTGAGTTGCTAACCGCCAGCAGCGCCGCGTTGGCCCGGGCCAAGCCATCTGGGCCAGCGCTGGCCGCCACCTGGGCCAGCACGATCGGGAAGGTCAATCCGTGAGGCAGACCCAGGATCCCCATGGCGACCAGCAGCAGGCCGAGGCCGTGACCGGTCGCCAGCAGCGCCAGGCCGACGACGGTGAGAAGGCCCGACCCCAGCAAGACGGGAACCTTACGGCGGATGGGAGCGCGCCACGCGACCAGTGCCCGAGCTCCCAAAGACGTGATGAAGAAGCAGCTGAAGCCGAGCTGTGCCTCCTCGGGTGTGACCCCGAAGGCGGACCGGGCCAGCACGGCGCCAAACACGGTGATGGCGGCGAAGGGAACCGAGTACAGCAGCTGAGCGGTCACCGCCGCCCGCCAGCCGGGATTCCCCAGCGGGCTGCGCCCAACCACGGCCTTCGCCCGGGCGCGCAGCGGGGGCGCCGACGCCGCCACCGCCCCGGCCAGGGCGACCTCCTCCTCCACCACCGGCGCCTCGAGGGAGGCGGCGCTGGTGGGCGCACCGGGGCTGAACCGGCTGGACCACCCCAGAGCGGCCACTCCCGCACAGGGGAAGAGCAGGAAGGCCAAGAAGGGGCTGCGCAGGTCCTGTCCCGTCACCCCCAGGACTCCCGACTCCAGCAGCGGGCCGATCGCCAGGCTCCCGCTCAGAGTCAGGGTGAACAGAGCCAGTGCGCGTTCCCGGGTGGCGGGATCGACCTGGCCGATCGCGGTCGCCAACGCCGGAAACACCACCCCGCCACCGAGCCCCAGCACGACCACCCCGAGACCCAGCTGCCAGAAGCTGTGGGCTGTCGCCAGCAGCACCAGCGCCGGCAGCACCAGGCAGATCCCCACGGCTGCCGCCAGGCGGCTCCGCGCCACCGGCACCCGGCTGGCGACACCCAGATTCACCCCCACCGTGACCGCACCCCCGACGGCCGCCAGAGTCCCGATGGCAGCCGCGCCCAGACCCACCGAGTCATGGGCCAGCAGGGAGAAGGTGGTCAGCGCCATGTTCTGAGTCGCCCGAAAGCAGCCGGCGGCGATCAGGAGACCGAGCACGCCGACCCACCGGCGACCCGCGGCTGGCGCCCTCACCCGCTTGCGGTACCGCCCCACCAATCCCGACGGGTCGACCCCGCCGCTTGTGGATTCGAGGTGGGCCGTGCCATCGGGGATCTCCTCTGCAACCGCCATCGATCCTGAGGGGCGGGAAACGTGGCAGCCGGGGGCTTGGGGTTGACGGGGTCAGCCCCAGCCGATCCGTGAGTCGCCAGCACCAGGGGCGCTCCACCACCAACTCTAAGGCCGGCCCGGCGTCATCAGCAGGCGCTCCGCGGGCGGCAGGACCTGGTGTGAACCGCAGCGCTGTCGGCCGTCATCTCAACCGGCGGGCTCAAGGGAGGGCCCGCGCCGCGGTCCGGGCGGTCAGGCGGTCTGCCGGGCCACCCCCGGAGCTCCCGCGTCCACCGCGTCGACGATGGAGACGCTGCGGTTTCCGGCCCCCGCTCGGCTGCTTCCGGCCTGGGACCGGTCGGCCTCCGCCTGCCCCGCAATGACCTCCATCGGCGGACACGCCAGTGGCACCGTGCTGGGGTCGCTGAGGACGCGCTGCAGGCCAAGCTCCGCTGCTCCCATCAGGACCGAGCTGCCATCGAACTTGGGTTTCATGAGGGCGACCCCCGAGGGGTGAGAGTAGCGGGAGCTGGTGTTCAACTGCTCCCCCAGCACCGGCCGGGCAAGCTCCAGGATGTCCTCGAAGACTCCGCCCAGGATCACCATCTCGGGGTCCATCGAAGTCACCATGTTGACCAGTCCCACCCCTATCCACCTGGCGGTTTCGTTGACCGCCGTGAGGCAGGTGGGG
>JAKABA010000109.1 GCA_021802115.1 bacterium
AGGGTGGGAGCGCCGGGGCTACCAGCACATGGATCGTGCCGCCGCAGGTGAGCCCGACCGCGAAGGCGTCGGCGTCGGAGTAGCCGAAGGTGACCACTCGGGCCGGAAGCCCCTCCCGCAGCGCGCGCAGTGCCTCGGTGACGACCGCTCCCTCGACACACCCGCCGGAGACCGAGCCCGCCACCTCGCCTGCTCCCGAGACCACCATGGTGGCCCCAGGATCCCTGGGGCCGGATCCCTCGACGCCGACCACGCGCCCGGTGGCGACCCGCTCCCCGCGGGCGAGCCAGCGGTCGATGTCGGGCAGAACCTCCTTCACCCCGATCCCCCAACGGGCTGCAGGGGATGGGCGCGCTGGCTGGCCGGGGGGCCGCATCCCGCGCTCCCGGCACCGGCCCCCGAGTGCGGCTGCCGTAGCTCAGGGGAAGGGCCGTGACGATGCCCAAAATCTGCTTGGCGGCGAGTAAACTCAGCCACGATACAAGTCTAGGCGCTCGTCAAAGCAGGAGGGGAACATGCAGACACCCGCTGCGTTTGAGTACGATCGCGCGACCAGTGTCGCGGACGCGCTGGCGCTCCTGGAGCGCTACGGCCCCGAGACCCGCCTTCTGGCCGGGGGCCACAGCCTGCTGCCGATGATGAAGCTGAGACTGGCCCGTCCTGAGCGGCTGGTCGACATCAACGCCCTGGCCGACCTCAGCTACATCCGCGCCCAGGACGGCGTGCTCGCGATCGGGGCGCTGACGCGACACGCCGAGCTGTTGCGCTCGGAGCTGCTCCTTCTCCACTACCCGATCTTCCAGGAGGCCGAGCGCCTCATCGCCGACCCGGTGGTCCGCAACCGGGGCACGATCGGCGGGTCCCTCTGCCAGGGGGACCCGGCGGAGGACCTCGCGGCGGTGGTCAGCGCTCTGCGGGGCGAGCTGGTGCTGCGCTCCTCTGGAGGAGTCCGGACCGTGCCCATCCGCGAGTTCTACCTCGGGCCGTTCGAGACCCAGGTGGGACCCGCGGAGATGCTGACCGAGGTGCGCATTCCGATCCGCTCGGGGGCGGGCAGCGCCTACGAGAAGGTGGAGCGGCGGGCCGGCGACTGGGCGATCTCCGCGGTCGGCTGCTTCGTGGAGATCGACGCCGGCCGGATCCGCGATGTCGGCATCGGTCTGGCCGCGGTCAACGCTCCCGGGTTCTGCGCCCGGGAGGCCGAGGACTCGCTGCGCGGCCAGCCGCCGACACCACAGGCGCTGGCCGCGGCGGCCGAGCTGGCCGCCGCCAGATGCCGTCCGCAGTCGGATCAACGGGGGCCTCAGGAGTACAAGCGAGAGCTGGTGGCCGAGCTTGGCCGGCGAGCTCTGCGGCGGGCGGTTGAGATGGCGCAGCAAGGGGGGTTGAGGGCATGAGAGTGGCGATGACGGTCAACGGGAAGGCCGTCAGCGGGGATGTCGAGCCACGGCTGCTGCTGGTCCACTTCATCCGCGATGAACTGGGCCTGACCGGCACTCACTGGGGCTGCGACACCTCCAACTGCGGCACCTGCGTGCTGTGGATGGACGGCGAGCCGGTCAAGAGCTGCACGGTGCTGGCGGTGATGGCGGACGGACACGAGATCCGCACCGTGGAGGGGCTGGAGCAGCCCACTGGCCTCGATCCTGTCCAGGAAGGGTTCATGCGGGAACACGGCCTTCAGTGCGGCTTCTGCACCCCGGGGATGATGATGACGGCGCGCTGGCTGCTCGACCACAATCCCGACCCCACCGAGGCGGAGATCAGGGAGGCGCTGTCCGGCCAGATCTGCCGCTGCACCGGTTACGAGAACATCGTCAGGGCCGTCCGATGGGCCGCGGGCCGGCAGCAGGAGGTGGCGTCATGACGGTCACCGACGCCGCGCCGCTGAGCGCGGCGGGCAACCCGATCGGCTTCGGCCGGATGCTGCGGAAGGAGGACGCGCGCTTCCTGCGGGGCCAGGGCCACTATCTGGACGACATCAAGCTGCCCTCGATGCTCCACGGGGCGATCCTCCGCAGTCCCTATGCCCACGCCCGGATCCTGTCGGTGGACACCACCGCGGCCGAGGCCCACCCCAAGGTGAAGGCGGTAGTCACCGGCAAGATGCTCGAGGGGCTGAAGCTGGCCTGGATGCCCACCCTCTCCCACGACGTGCAGGCGGTGCTCGCGACCGACAAGGTGAGGTTCTTCGGCCAGGAGGTTGCCTTCGTGGTCGCCGAGGACCGCTACTCCGCTCGCGACGCGCTGGAGCTGATCCAGGTCGAGTACGAGCCCCTGGAGCCGGTGGTGGACGCGACCCGGGCCCTGCACGAGGGTGCCCCGGTCATCCGTGACGACATCGAGGGCAAGACCGACAACCACATCTTCGACTGGGAGGCCGGCGATCGCGAGGAGACCGACCGAGTCTTCGCCCGGGCCGAGGTGGTGGTGGCCCAGGACCTGCTGTATCCCAGGGTCCATCCCGCCCCGATGGAGACCTGCGGCAGCATCGCCTACATGGACAAGGTGACCGGGCAGCTGACGGCGTGGTCGACCACCCAGGCGCCCCATGCGCACCGGACCCTCTATGCGCTGGTGGCCGGGATCCCCGAGCACAAGGTGAGGATCATCTCCCCGGACATAGGCGGTGGCTTCGGCAACAAGGTGGGCATCTACCCCGGCTACGTGCTGGCGGTGGTCGGCTCGATCCTGACCGGCCAGCCGGTCAAGTGGGTGGAGGACCGATCCGAGAACCTGATGGCGACCTCGTTTGCCCGCGACTATCACATGCACGGGGAGATCGCGGCCACCCGGTCGGGCAAGATCCTGGGGCTGCGGGTGAAGGTCCTGGCGGATCACGGGGCCTTCAACGGAACGGCCCAGCCCACCAAGTTCCCGGCCGGCTTCTTCCACATCTTCCCGGGCAGCTACGACCTGGAGGCCGCCCACTGCCAGGTCACAGGCGTCTACACCAACAAGGCGCCCGGGGGCGTCGCCTACGCGTGCTCCTTCCGGGTGACCGAGGCGGTCTACCTGGTCGAGCGCATGGTGGACGTGCTCGCCGACGAGCTGGGCATCGACCCCGCCGAGCTGCGCCGCCAGAACCTGTTGCGCAAGGAGCAGTTCCCCTATCTCAACAAGACTGGCTGGGAATACGACTCCGGTGATTACCGCCGCACCCTGGATCTGGCGCTGGAGAAGGCGGGGTACCAGGAGTTGCGGCAGCAGCAGGCCGAGGGACGTCGTCGCTGGCAGGCGGCCGGCGGCACCCCGGAGCATCCCGAGGTCGGCGGGGAGCACCTGATGGGGATCGGGCTCAGCTTCTTCACCGAGGGAGTGGGGGCGGGGCCCAAGAAGCACATGGACATCCTCGGTCTGGGCATGGCCGACGGCTGCGAGCTGCGCATCCATCCCACCGGCAAGGGTCAGCTCCGGCTGTCGGTGCAGACCCAGGGCCAGGGCCACGAAACCACCTTCGCCCAGATCGTCGCTCACGAGCTGGGGATCCCCCCTGAGGACATCGAAGTCATCCACGGGGACACCGACAACACCCCGTTCGGGCTCGGCACCTATGGGTCGCGCTCCACCCCGGTCTCGGGAGCGGCCGCGGCGGTGGTGGCCCGTCGGGTCCGCGACAAGGCGCGGGTGGTGGCGGCAGCCGCTCTGGAGTGCTCGCCCGACGACCTGGAGTGGCAGCTGGGTCGCTGGCAGGTGAAGGGCGACCCTGAACAGGGCAAGACCATCCAGGAGATCGCGATGCTCGCCCACGGCACCCTGGAGCTGCCGGAGGGTGTGGAGGGCCATCTGGACGCCTCGGTCGTCTACGATCCCCCCAACCTCACCTATCCGTATGGGGCCTACATCTGCGTGGTGGACCTCGACCCGGGCACCGGCAAGGTGAGGGTCGAACGCTTCATCGCGGTGGACGACTGCGGCCCCAGGGTCAATCCCATGATCGTCGAGGGGCAGGTGCACGGCGGGCTCGCGGACGGCGTGGGCATGGCTCTGATGGAGGTGATCGCCTTCGATGAGACTGGGGTCTGCCTGGGTTCCTCGTTCATGGACTACCTGATCCCGACCGCAATGGAGTGTCCCAGCTGGGAGCTGGGGGAGACGGTCACGCCCTCCCCACACCACCCGCTGGGGCTGAAGGGGGTGGGGGAGTCGGCCACTGTGGGTTCGCCGCCGGCGGTGGTCAACGCTGTCATCGACGCTCTCGAGCCATTCGGGGTCCGGCACGCGGATATGCCGCTCACCCCGGCTCAGGTCTGGCTGGCGATGCGGGGGAGGCCGCTGCGGACAGACATCGTGGCGTCGTGAGCGCTGGGGACCTGCTCGGGCGGGCCGCCGAGTTGCGGCACGCCCGGGTCCCCTTCGTCCGCGCCAAGGTGGTGCTGGCGGAGCGGCCGACCTCGGCCAAGCCCGGAGACGAGGCGCTGGTGCTGGAGGATGGCTCGATCGAGGGCTTCGTGGGCGGGAACTGTGTCGAGTCGACCTTGCGCGCGCAGGGGCTGCTCGCGCTGGCCGAGCGCCGTCCTATCCTCTTGCGGGTGTCACCCATCGCCGAGCCGCCGCAGCCGGGCCGGGTGACGGTGGTCAACCCCTGCCTCTCCGGAGGGACCTTGGAGATATTCCTGGAGCCGGTGGTGCCCCCGCTGTTGGTCGCGGTCCTGGGCGACAGTCCGACGGGTCGCGCGCTGGTGCAGGTGGGACGAAGTCTGGGCTACCAGATGGAGGAGTGGGATCCGGCGGGCGCCGAAACCCTCGACGCTCTGGTCGTCGCCAGCCACGGGAAGGGTGAGGAGGCCGCCCTCACCTGTGCGCTCCTGGCCGGGGTGCCCTACGTCGCCCTGGTGGCCAGCCGACGGCGCGGCGCGGGAGTGGTCGGGGCGCTGGAGGTGCCAGTCGAGCTGCGGCAGCGGGTGCACACGCCCGCGGGCCTGGACATCGGCGCCCGCGGACCGGGGGAGGTGGCGCTGTCGATCCTCGCCGAGATCATAGCCTGCCGCACGGCGGGCTCAGAGGAGATAGAGGACAGGAAGGTCGCGATGGCGATCGACCCCATCTGCGGGATGGAGGTGGCGGCGGTGGAGAGCTCCCTGCACCTGGACCTCGACGGAGCCAGCCAATACTTCTGCGGCCCGGGCTGCCAGAGGGCCTACCAGCAGGCGCGCGCCGCCGGCCCGTCAAGCTGAGATGGGAGCGGATCGGCAGCGTCTCATCACGGACGTGGAGGGTCTGACCGGGCAGCTGGCCGAGGTGGATTATCTGGCCGACCCCGGTCTGGCGACCGCTCTGTTCCTGGCGGTCCGGCTGCCCCAGCCGCTGCTTTTGGAGGGGGAGCCCGGGGTGGGCAAGACCGAAGCCGCCAAGGCGCTGGCACAGGTCCTGGGGTCCCCCCTGCTGCGCCTGCAGTGTCACGAGGGGGTGGACGCCGCCGAGGCGCTCTACGAGTGGAACTACCCGCGCCAGCTGTTGGCGATCCGCGTGGCCGAGGCCCGGGGAAGAGAGCTCGCGGAGGCCGACCTCTTCCAGCGCGAATACCTCATCCCCCGGCCTTTGCTGCGGGCGCTGGAACACCCCGGACCGCAGCCCGCGGTGCTCCTGATCGATGAGGTCGATCGGGCCGACGACGAGTTCGAAGCCTTTCTGCTGGAGCTGCTCGGCGAGCAGGCGGTGAGCATCCCGGAGCTGGGGACGGTGCGGGCGGCGGTCCCCCCGGTGGTGCTGCTCACCTCCAATCGCACCCGGGACCTGCACGACGCGCTCAAGCGCCGCTGCCTCTATCACTGGATCGAGTACCCGGGGCTGGAACGCACGGTGGAGATCCTGAGGCGCCGGGTGCCGCAGGCGCGGTCGACCCTGGCTGAGCAAGTCGCGGCCGCGGTCGCCCGGCTCCGGTCGCTCCGCCTGCAGAAGCAGCCCGGGGTCGCTGAGGCGATCGACTGGCTGGCGGCGCTCCAGGAACTCGGGCTGGCGCAACTCGACCGAAACGCGGTCGCGACGACCATCGGCTCGGTCCTGAAGTACACCGAGGACGTCCAGGAGGCCTCCGCCAGGGACTTGGAATGGGTGGCGGGAGGCTGACCCTGGGGCCCGGTCCGGCGGCCAACTCGTCGCTTTCCGACGTCGACCTGGCGGAGCTCGCGGCTCGTTTTGGGTCCCGGCTGAGGAGGGCGGGACTGCCGGTGACCCCGGAGATGGATGGGAGGTTCGCCCGGGCGATCATCGTCGCGCGCCCTTCCACCGCCGCCGAGCTGTACCTGGTCGGCCAGGCAACCCTCACCTGCCGGCATGAGCAGGCCGAGCTCTTCCGGCGGGTATTCCAGCAGGTGTTCGGGGGGGGCCGGGATCCCGCCGAACTGCGCGGAGACCCCAACACCTCGCGACCAGGAGCTCCCGTGGCTCGCGCGGAGTCGCGGCCTGCAGGCGGCGCTCAAGAAAGGGGACGGCCCGAGCTCAGACCCTCACCCGACCCGGAGCAGGACGCCGAGAAGCAGCTGGTGGGCATGCTCGGCGCGGAGGAGCGGCTCGCCACCAAGGATTTCAGCGAGTGCACCGAGGGAGAGCTCGTCCAGATCCTGGAGCTAATCCGGTGTTTGCCGATAAGCCTGCCCCGGCGTCGGAGCCTGAGGCTCCGCTCCAGCCGCATGGGTGAGGCGCTGGATGTCAGGTCCACTCTAAGACGGGCCCCCCGCACCGGAGCCGACCCGGTGCAGCTGGTGACGCGGCGTCACCTGCGCAAGCCCCGGCGCCTGGTGATGATCGGTGACATATCCGCGTCCATGGAGCCGTACACCAGGGTTTATCTCAACCTCTTTCATTCGGCGGTCAGGGCGACCGGCGCGGAATGCTTCGTGTTCGCCACCCGGCTCACCCGGCTGACCGATGAACTGGGTGGCAGCGATCCCGACCTGGCGCTGCGGCGCGCCGGCGCGCGCGCGCCCGACTGGTCCGGCGGCACCCTCATCGGCCGGGCGGTGGGGGAGTTCAACGACCGGTTCGGCTGCCGCGGGATGGCCCGGGGGGCGGTGGTCGTGATCGTCTCCGACGGCTGGGAGGGGGGCGACCCGGTTCAGCTCGGCCGGCAGATGAGACGGCTGCGGCTGATCGCCAACCGGGTGGTGTGGGTGAATCCGCGCAGTGCCCGGGCCAGCTTCGTGCCGGCTACCCAGGGGATGGCGGCGGCGCTGCCTCACGTCGACACCCTGGTCAGCGGGCACTCACTGGCCGCGGTCCAGGCGCTGCTGGCCGCCATCTGCGGTGACACCAGCCCCGGTTTCCAGCGCCGGCGCCTGACTCCGGCTCCTTCCTGAGCACGATCCCCAACGCGGCTCGGGGATCCTTGGGGCGCGGGCGGGGCGGCGGCCTGGGACCGATCGCTAGCATGGCGGCGAGCGACTGTTAGCAGTGCCCCTCGTGGGATCCAGCGGCCGGGGCTACTCCAGGACTACCACCAGCTGGCTCAAGGGCAGCACCCAGTACGGGCTGGACGCCGGCCGGAGGAACCGCGACCAGTCCGGGGGCACCATCACCCCCAGATGGGAGAGCTGGAGCTTGCGGGCGGTGCTCTGGGGATCGCCGAGGTCGGGATACCCTACCGCCCGGCCGTCGGAGATTACCCCGCAGGCTGAGCCGAGCTCCACGGCGAGCTGGTCGGCCAGCTCCCAGACCGCTTCCTCGGCCACGCCGAGCGCCAGCTCGGCCCAGGGCGGCAGGCGCAGGGTCACCTCGGCGGTCGCCTGACCGTCGGTCTGGCAGGTCTCGAGCACAGCTCGCAGACCGTGCCAGATCAGGGGCTCGCCCAGGATCAGGGGAGCGCCACCCCCGCTCCCGACCGCGTACCGCTCCCTGGAGGGATCCGGTCTGGCCCCGGAGACTTGGCGCACCACCTCGAGGGCGCGCGCCGCCAACCAGGGGCCGTCCTCAAGAGGGCAGCACAAAGAGAGCGCGGTCTCGTCAGCGGTGGGCCAGCAGGATCTCCAGGGAAGCTGGACGTCCCCAGGGTCAACTGACAAGCTAGGCTCGGAGAACGGGTCCGGAACAACTCGCTCGCTAGGTGCCACATGCCCTATTCTCACGGTGCCATGGCAGCAGGGCCCCCGGGTTGGGTTGATGAGCCGGTCCGCCTCAGCGAGTACGACCCCAGCTGGCCGGCCCGGTTCGAGGCGGAAAGGGCACTGCTGGAGCGCGCCCTGGCGGGGGCGATCTCCGGTGGGATCCATCACATCGGCAGCACGGCGGTGGTGGGGATGACCGGCAAGCCCGTGATCGACATCCTGGCCGGCGTCAGGTCGCTGGACGCGGCCCGCGAGTACTTCGGTGCCCTGGAGGCTCTGCAATATCGCTACAGCCCCTTCCGTCCCTGGGAGCACTGGTTCTGCAAACCCTCGCCGGAGCGGCGCACCCATCACCTCCACCTCATCGAGCCCGACCACCCCGACTTCCAACGGGTGCTGCGGTTTCGGGACCGACTGCGGTCGGATCCCAGAGTCCGCCAGGAGTATGTCGCGCTGAAGTTGAGCCTGGTGAGCCTTTACGCCGACAACCGCGAGGCTTACACGGACGGGAAGTCTGAGTTCGTGGAGACCTACAGCGTCGAGGGCTCCTGAGCCACCGGGAAAACTCTCGCCCGGAGCGCTAACCTTGGCCGCAGGGGCATATGCCCCCCGCCCGGGCTCCGGGCGGCCCAGACTAGGTGAGGCGTGGTTGTGAAAGCAGACACCGAGTCGATTCCTCGGGCTCCCGAGTACCGCGAGACCCTCCTGGACGGGGTCGACCACATCGAGTTCTACGTGGGCAACGCACGCCAGGCCGCCCATTTCTACCGCTCCGCGTTCGGCTTCGACGTGGTGGCCTACTCCGGACCGGAGACCGGGGTTAGGGACCGCGCCTCCTACGTCCTGCGCCAGGGGGATGTGCATCTGGTCATGACCGCTCCCCTATCGCCTGATGGGGAGATCGCCGACCACGTGCGCCTCCACGGTGACGGCGTCCGCGCCCTCGCCTTCCAGGTCGAGGACGCCAACTCCGCCTATCAGGACGCGGTCAACCGCGGCGCGCGCCCGGTCGCCGAGCCGCATGTGGTGGAGGACGACCGGGGCGCGGTGCGGCTGGCGACGGTCAGGACCTTCGGTGACACCGTGCACACCTTCGTGGAGCGCTCGGAGTACGAAGGGGCATTCCTGCCCGGCTTCCGGGAGGAGTTCAAGCAGGGGACCGGGGCCGGTCTGCAGGTGGTGGACCACTGCGTCTGCAACGTCGAGCTGCACCGGATGGACGAGTGGGTCGACTGGTACAACCGGGTCTTCGGCTTCGACGTGTTCCAGGAGTTCGACGAGTCGGACATCGCCACCCAGTATTCGGCGCTGCGGAGCAAGGTGGTTCGCGGGGGCCGCGGTGGGAGCATCACCTTCCCGATCAACGAGCCCGCCAAGGGGTTGAAGCGCTCGCAGATCGATGAGTACCTCGACTACTACCACGGCCCCGGAGTCCAGCACATCGCGCTCCACACCAGTGACATCGTGGAGACGGTGGGCTGGCTGCGCCAGCAGGGCGCGGAGTTCCTGGCGGCGCCCAAGGCCTACTACGACACCCTCGGCGAGCGGGTGGGTGACATCGACGAGGACCTGGAGCGGCTGCGCCAGCTCAACATCCTGGTGGACCGTGACGAGCACGGCTACCTGCTGCAGATCTTCACCCGGCCGGTGGAGGACCGTCCTACCCTCTTCTTCGAGGTGATCCAGCGCAAGGGTTGCCGTGGCTTCGGCAAGGGGAACTTCCAGGCCCTGTTCCAGGCGATCGAGCAGGAGCAGGAGGCGCGCGGGAACCTCTGAGCGATGCCCGCATCGGTGAATAGGGAGGAGGCCGCGGCGTCGGCGGTGGGCCCTGCGCCTGTCCGGGGTCCCCTCGCGGTCGCGACCGCCCGCCGGGAGATGCTGGAGGCGGTGCCGGTGCTGCCGACCGAGCGGGTGCCGGTGGCCGGCGACGCGGCGGGCAGGGTGCTGAGCCAGGCCGTCGAGGCGATGGTGCTGCTGCCGCCGTTCGCCAACAGCGCGATGGACGGCTACGCGGTCAGGGCCGCGGACATACCCCGGGTCCCGTGGCGTCTGCCCGTTAGGGGCGAGATGCGGGCGGGGATGGCGCCGGGCGCGGTGGTGGTCGAGCCGGGGTCGTGCGCCAAGGTCATGACCGGAGCTCCGCTCCCGGAGGGAGCCGACGCGGTGGTGCCATATGAGTGGACCGATCGCGGGTCGGAGGAGGTGCTGATCCACGAGCGGCCCCGCCGGGGCAACGCGGTCCGGCGTGCCGGAGAGGACCTGTCGCCGGGCCAGGCGGTGCTCCCGGCGGGGCATCGGATCCGCCCCACGGATCTGGCACCCCTCGCCGCCTCCGGGGCCGGTGAGCTGGCCGTCGGGCGGCGCCCTCGGGTCGCCCTGATCACCACGGGGGACGAGATCCGCCGCCCCGGGAGCGCCCTGCAGCCCGGGGAGATCTACGACACCGCCGGCCCCGCGCTGGAGGCGCTGCTGGCGGCCGCCGGGGGCGAGCTGGTGCTGCGCGAGACCGCGACCGACGACCCCCGGCAGGTGGAGGCGGCGCTGCTGCGCGCGGCCGGCGAGGCCGACGTCCTGGTTGGTGTCGGGGGCATGAGCGTGGGTGACCACGACCACGTCCGAGCGACGGTGGAGCGGCTGGGACGGCTCGCCTTCTGGAGGGTGGCGATGCGTCCCGGCCGCCCGATCGCATTCGGCAGCCTGGACTCCGCGGTGTTCCTGGGCCTGCCCGGGAACCCGGTCTCCGCCTGCGTGACCTTCATCCTCTTCGGTGCCCCGGCGATGCTGGCGATGCAGGGGGCGGCTCACCCGGAGCCGCCCACTCAGCCCGCCGAGCTGCTGGAGGACGTCGAGAAGCCGGAGGGGCTTGAGACCTTCCACCGAGCCGTGCTGCGGCCCCGCCCCGGCAAGGTGCCGGGGGTCAGGCTGGCCGGCAACCAGAGCAGCGGGGCGACGCTTTCCCTGGCGCGGGCGGACTGCCTGGTCGTCCTGCCCGCCCGGGGGGTGACGGTGCCGCGCGGTACCGCGGTGGACGTCATCCCACTGGGAGCCTAGTCCAGCTCCAGGTCGTCCCCGGCGCTGCCCGCTGCCGCCGCCGCGTCCTTCGCCGCCTGCAGCACCTTGAGCCGCCCCTCGCGAGCCATGCCGGCAGCCGCCCGGCCCGCCAGGTAGGCCGCCAGGGGTGCGAACTGGCGCGCTCCGGAGGTGTGGGCGGCTTCGCCGGCCAGCTCCAGCACCAACTTCGCCTCCTCGGTTCGCAGCACGGTGTCGCCGGCCCCCAGAGCCTTCAGGTAGCGGTCGAACCAGCTGTTCATGAAACTCCTCCTTGGTGTCGAGCGCCGGCCAGCAGGCTCGCTGCCGCCAGCTCCTCCGGGGTGTTGCAGCCCTGAAATGATGAGCCCTGGGGGTCGAACCTTCGCCATTCGGCCTCCGCCACGACCAACGGGTCGAGCCGCAAGATGGCCAGCTGCAGGGAGATCCCGCGATGGGCGGGTGCGAGCGCGGCCGCCGCCTCCAGTTGCGGGGCGGCCCCGGTCCGGTAGACCGCGAAGAGCGGTTCCAACTGCCCGCTCCTGCGGCAGACGACAGCGCCCGAGCACCTCCGGGCACGGGCCCGGCCCAGCAGGTGCTGGGCCAGCTGGGGCTCGACCAGGGGGAGATCGGTGGCCACAGCCAGGACGTACTCGGTGGTTGCCCCGCGCAGCCCGGCCACCAGCCCACCCAGAGGTCCGGCGATCCCGGGGGCATCACCCACCAACCGGCAGGACAGCTCAAAGGATGCCGGTCCGGCGACCAGGCAATCCGCCGCCAGCGGCCGGAGCAGATCGTGCACGCGCTGGATGAGGGGCGGGTCCAGGGGAGAGGGGAAGGGGATCGACGCCTTGTCCCGCCCCATCCGGCGGCTGCCTCCGCCGGCCAGCAGCAGCAGGGTGAGATCCTGGTTCGATCTCACTGGGCGCTGCGTCTGTCCACTCGCGCGCCAAGCCGGAGCCGCTCCGGGTGGGCGTAGACGTTGGCGGTGCCGCCGCGGGCGAATCCGACCAGGGTGACGCCCAGCGCATCCGCGGTCTGCACCGCCAGCGAGGACGGTGCCGAGATCGAGACCAGCACGGCCAGCTGGGCCGCCGCCGCCTTCTGCACGATCTCGAACCCAGCTCTGCCGCTCACCACCAGGCAGTAGTCGGACAGCGGCAGGCGATCCTCCAGCAGCGCCTGCCCGACCAGCTTGTCGACCGCGTTGTGGCGGCCGACATCCTCGGCCACCGACATCTGCTGCTCACCCCAGGCGACGACGCCGGCCGCGTGGAGCCCGCCGGTGGAGCTGAAGACAGGTTGGGCGGCTGCCAGTCGGCCAGGGAGCGAGAGGATCTCCTCCAGGGGCCAGGTGCGGTCGCTGGAGACCGCTTTCTGGAAGCGTTGCAGCGCCTCCAAGGTGGCGCTGCCGCAGATGCCGCAGGCGCTGCTGGAGGGCAGGGTGCGCTGCCACCCGAGGCGGCCTTCAAGGACCGGTTCCTGGAGTTGGACGTCCACCAGGTTCTCCGCCCGAGGGTCGGGCTCCAGTTCCAGCGTGGACCGGGGCCAGGCCACCTGGCCGCTGGGTGCCAGCCTCACCCGTTTCACGTCCCCCAGCCGTCGGATCACCCCCTCTGAGTGCAGGAGTCCCAGTGCCAGCTCCAGATCCGACCCTGGGGTAC
>JAKABA010000110.1 GCA_021802115.1 bacterium
GGCAGCCGTGGTCCTGATCGGCGGGTACGCCTCGGGGTGGGGGGGACACCTGAAGATCTCGCAGGCGGCGGTGCCGCTGGCGGCGTCCAGCGGGACGAGTCAGGCGACGCTCAACCTGTCGATCGTGACCGGGAAGATGATGGGATCTGGCGCGCTCGGGCCGGCCTACGTTCCCAGCAACTTCACCGTGCCTGCGGACTCCACGGTCAAGGTGACGGTCACCGACTTCGACACCGCGACCCCGCTCACCGGCCCACTGGTGAAGTACTCCAAGGTGACCGGCACCGTGGGGGGCACGATGCAGGTGCAGCCGATCAATCCCCAGGCCCCCAACAGCTTTGTGGGCAAAGCCCACACCATGAGCTACCTAGCGCCAACTCTGGTCGCCCACACCCTGACGATTCCGGCGCTGGGGATCAACGTTCCCATGGCCGGACAGTCCCGGATCACCTTCACCATCAAGACCGGCAAGCCCGGCACCTACGAATGGCAGTGCATGGACCCGTGCGGGAACGGGGCCAATGGCATGGGTGCCCCGATGGGGATGGTCGGTTACATGGCCGGGACCATGACCGTCGCCGGCTGACCGGCGCCAACTCCGCCCTTCGCGACCGGGCCGGGGGCCCCTCCCACAAGGAGGTGAACCCCCGGCCTTCTGGCGTGAGAGATCTCGCTTAGCGGGTCGGTGACCCGGACACGCTGCCACGACGGTGGCTGACGGACGGCGGCCACCGCAAGGAGCCCACCCGGATCGCGGATAGAACTGGGGGTCTGGGGGCCTGGCATTCGGTCCCTGGATCGGGGTCGAACCCCAGTGCGGCGGCAGGCACCGCCGGTGCCGGAAGGTCAACTGCCCTGCAGGGGACCGCCGGCTCCACCGGCAAGGCCCGACCCCGGCGGCCCGAAGAGCCGGTCACCGGCGTCACCGAGCCCGGGGACGATGTAGCCCCGGTCGTCGAGGCTGCGATCCACCGCTGCACAGACCACCTTGACCTGCGGCATGCGGGCGAAGAAGGCGGCCACCCCCGGCTCCGACGCCACCAGGCAGAGGGCCGTGATGGCGGAGGCCCCGCGCCGCTGGATCAGGCCGCAGGCCTGGGCGAGCGAGCCGCCGGTGGCCAGCATGGGGTCGCACACCAAGACTCGCCGTCCGGCCAGCGAGGCTGGCAGGCCGTCGAGATAACAGACCGCGTCGAGGGTGTCATCGTTCCGCTTCATCCCCAGATGGGCCACCTCGCACTCGGGCGCCACCCGTTCGACCCCCGGGACCATGCCCAGGCCCGCACGCAGGATGGGGACCACGAGCACCTCCTCGACTACCCGCACGCCGAGGGCGGAGCCGACCGGTGTCTGCACCTTGGCGGTGGCGGTACCGAGATCACGCAGCGCCTCGTAGGCCAGGAACATGGCGACCTCGGCCATGAGAGTCCGGAACCGATCCCGGCCCGTCCTCTGGTCCCGCAGCTCGCTGAGCCGGTGGGAAACGGCCGGGTGCGAGACCACCGTGACCTGGGGATCCATGCCGTGTCATGATCGCGGTCTCAGGGCTATCGCTGCTGGGCCGGATCGCGGGATCGCAAAGTGGTCCAATGGATGTGATGGAGGGCCCTGAGGCCGCCGGCGCCGAGTCCTTGGCGTTGGCTGAGGTCTGGCAGTACGGTGCCGAGGTGCGGCGTCTGGCTGGGCATCTCTGCCAGCACCGTGAGGATGCCGAGGATGTGGCCCAGAACACGCTGATGAAGGCTGCCAGTCACCTTCTGGGCTTTCGCCATGAGGCGAGCATGCGCACCTGGCTGCATCGCATCGCCACCAACGAGTGCCGCCAGCTCCGCCGACGCACTCCGCCGGTCTCGCTCGATCGCCTGCTGGAGTCGACCTGGCACGACGACGCGTCTGCCATAGGCCAGCTTCAGGTGACGGACCCTGAGGAGGCGGCGATCGAGGCTGAGATGAGGAATGCGGTGCTCGCCAGCCTGGAGGAGCTGCCCGCGGGTGAGCGCACAGTGCTCCTCATGCGGGACGGTCAGGGCCTGGGAATCCCCGAGATCGGTGCCGCGACCGGTTCCTCCGAGCTGGCGGTGCGATCTCGCCTGTACCGGGCTCGGCACCACTTGCGGGACCGGTTGGCGAGGCGGCTCGGCTCAGGGGACCGGACCCAAGCTGCCACAAAGGAGCCGCCGGCGCATCTATGAGTCAGGACCATCCTGACATGAGGTGCATCCGATGGCGCTACTCTCAGAGACCCTGCGGCAGGATCTCGCCCAACGCTTTGCTGATCTCGACCAGACGGTGACGATCGCCCTGTTCACGCGAGCCACATCCTCCGGGGGTCTGGACTTCGAGGCCTGCCCGTACTGCGCCGAAGCGGTTCAGCTGGCCCAGGAGCTCGCGGCCGTCTCCCCCCGAATCTCCACTGAGATCCATGACCTGGCCCAGCCCACCCCGGGCGATGGGGTGGGTTCCGACGTGACCCGGGTGCCGGCCTGGAGGCTCCTCGGGCCCAACCACCAGGACTTCGGGATCCGGTTCTTCGGGATTCCGAGCGGGTATGAGTTCTCCACGCTCGTGGCCGACCTCATCCAGCTCGCCAAGGGTGCCCCCGACCTCCACCCGGCCACTCTGGCCGAGCTGAACGGGCTGGACCGGGACATCGCGATTCAGGTGTTCGTGACTCCGACCTGCCCGTACTGCCCCCAGGCGGTGTATCTTGCACATCAGATGGCGATGGCGTCGCCCCGGGTGACGGCCGATGCCTTTGAGGCGACCGAGTTCCCCGAACTGGTCCAGCGCTACCACGTGCGCGGAGTGCCGCGCACCGTCGTCAACGAGACCTTCGCGGTTGAAGGAGCGGTCCCGGAGGCTCAGCTGCTGGACCTGGTGCGGCAGGCGCGCGGCCGAGAGCAACCCGCGACGTTCAGCCGCTGATCGACGCGATCCCGGGTGGCGCCTCCGGAGGTCACCAGGGTTGCTGCACCAGCTGTCCGGAGCAGGCAGGAGGATGATTATGAAGTACGTGCGCAACGTCGAGCTGGACGAGCCGTTTGCGGCGGCGTGCCAACGGGTTGAGGCCGCATTTCAGGAACAGGGCTTTGGGGTCCTCACCAGGATCGATGTCGATCAGGTGCTCCATGAGAAGCTGGCGAAGACGCTGCCCCCGTTTCGGATCTACGGCGTCTGCAACCCCGGGCTGGCGGACCAGGCGCTGGCGGTCGAGCCCGAGGTGGGGGTGATGCTCCCCTGCTCGGTCACGGTTCGGGAGCTGGCCGAGGGTCGGACCATGGTCAGTGTCCTGGACCCGGAACTGGTCAAGGAGATGGCCCCGGGTGCTGAGCTGGAGCGTGTCATGGCCGATGCCGGCAGCCGGGTGGCCGCCGCGGCGGCGGCTCTCTCGCGGGATAGTCGATAGGGCACCGGCCCGCCTCGCCGCCACCAGGGACCGAGGTGGGCGCCACAGGCCGCACCTGTGCGCCACATCCCCAGCCGACCTGGCCGGCAGCTCAGTCGGTGGGGGCCGCTCGTCGTGCCCATGAGCGAGGTTCCCCTCCTGTCCGCGCTCTACACCGCATTCCGCTTCCACGCGGGCCTTGCGTCGGCCGCGACGCGTCGCATCCAGGGGGACCGCCGCGGGCACGCGGGGATGTACAGCCAGGGCGCCCCGGCGCCCTGGGGCGGCGGGCGATGGGTGGGCGATGGGCCAACCTCGCCCTGCCGAAGCAGAGGTCGCCGCTCCGGCACGATCGGCTGTCGCGGGTTCGATGGGTGGGAGCACCGCCGAAACGGCGCCGTGCGGCACCGGAGGACGCCGTCGATCAGATCGCTCGCTGAGGCCCCGGGCTCGTGGGGGCCTTCCGCGAATCGACCACCGACACCAGCCTCCAGGGCATTGCGGTTCATCGCCCCCGCGGCACTCTTCGCTCAGACTCTCTCGGAATCCGCGAGGTGCTGCAGGTCGAACGGTGGAGGGCGATCACCGCCCTTTCCCCCGCTGCCCGCACGCGAGCCACGGGGTCGTCCAGGAGTCCAGCCGCCGCGGATAGGCCGTCTTCGACGCCGTGGCGAGCGATCACCTTGGCGGCCATCTCTCGGACTCGCCAGGCATCGTCGCCGGTCGCGTGGATGACGGCCGCCGTGGCAGCTCTTTCCCAGGTGTACAGGAGCCCCCGACACGCCCAGACTCGCGGCCAATAGCCGTTCCTGCCGCCCTCCGCACCCGCGAGCACCTGCGCAGCAGGCGGTCCGCCGAGCGCCCGCACCAAGGCATCGTCCACTTCCCTGCCCTGGAGCAGGTCAACACATCCCGAGACGACCGCCGCGGTTCCCCTTCGTGAGCATTCTGCCGCGATCCTCTGCCGTGGACTCTCCTGCCCGATTCTGGCCACCGCGTCAGTGTGTCATGGCCGGCCAAACGGTGGCGCCGGCCCCTCGGCGACATCCCTGGCCAGCCGCTTCCCGCGATCGACTGCGGGTGGCACGCCGGAAGGACTGCGGTCATCCCGAGCCGAACCCGATTCCATGCCTGGCCGGGCAAGAGCGACGGTGGGCAGGGCACTCTGGGTTCGGCCGCGGCCGGACCTGCACCCACTCCATCGGCGCAGGTGCCCGTCTTGCTGAGTACGCTCACCCACATGGAGCTGGACTTCACGGGCGGCCTCTGGTACTGGCGGGGCCCCTCGCCCTATTACTTCATCTCCGTACCGGACAAGGAGAGCCGTGACCTCCGCGCGCTGTCTTCGGTCGTCACCTACGGTTGGGGGATGATCCCGGTCCGGGCGCGAATCGGCAGCTCGGAGTGGGAGACGTCACTTTGGCCCAAGGCCGGGCAGTACATAGTTCCCGTGAAGGACGCGGTGCGCCGCGCCGAGAAGCTCGACGTCGGCGACTCGGTCGCGGTACGGCTGAATGTGGCACCCCGGAAGTGAGCGCACCTGACGGAACGGCTGGCCCCGGAGTGGGGCGATGAAACGGCGACCGGATGGGGCGAAGGCGGACTCGTGGCGGGTCTTCCTCAGGATCCGAGTGCGCCTGATGAAGTCGTTGGCTGGGGCGGGAGGGGTCGAACCTCCGATCTCCTGATCCAGAGTCAGGCGCCTTACCACTTGGCCACGCCCCACTGCGCAGGCCATCGTCAGAGCGGTGAGCTGGGCTGGGCGGTCAGCCGCCAGCCGAAGACGATATTACCGTGCCCAGCCGGCACTCCCAGCGGAAGGGAAAGGCGAACTCCGCCGGGCCGATCGCTGAACCGCCGGCCTCAGGCCGCAGAAGTGAGCAGCGCGATGGCGTGATCCAGGCGCCTCAGCGCCGTGTCAGCGCCGATGAGGTCTATGGATTCCGGAAGGGGAGGAGACACCCTCTGTCCGGTGATCGCGATCCTGACCACCTGCATGCATTCTCGGAGATGGCGTTTGGCCAGCTTCGGGTCCGGCGGGGCGGTGGCGGTCGCAGCCTGCTTCAGCCCCTCCAGGAGGTCCTGGCCCGGCCCGCGCAGCAACCGGGCGGCCTCCTCCAGAAACGCTGCCGCCAAGCCAGGGTCGAGAGTGCCGGCGAGGTCATCTCGAGAGGGGGTGGGCTCCTGGAACGCGAATGCCACCAGCTGGGGCACCTCGTCCAGGCGGTGAATCCGCTCCTGCACCATGGCTGCCACCGCCAGGCGGGCGTCCGCAGTTGCCTCGGGCAGGAATCCCGCCAGCCGGTCGGCGAGCTCGCTGACCGGGATCCTGCGGATCCACACCCCGTTGAGGTAGTCCAGCCGTTGCTGGTCGAAGATCGCGGGGCTGGATTGCAGGCGGTCGAACGTCATCCGGCCACGCAGCTCGGCGAGAGTGAAGATCTCCTCCTCGGTGCCGGGTGACCATCCGAGAAAGGCCAGGAAGTTGGTCAGTGCCTGGGGCAGGTACCCCATGTCACGGTACTGGCTCACCGCCATCGCGCCGTGGCGTTTGGCCAGCTTCTTGTGGTCCGGCCCCAGCACCAGGGCCACATGGGCGAACGCGGGCGGCTCCCATCCGAGCGCGCCGTAGACCGCCAGGTGCTTGGGAGTCGACGGGACCCACTCTACTCCCCGGACCACATGGGTTATCCCCATCAGGTGGTCGTCGACGACCTGGGCCAGGTGGTAGGTCGGGAAGCCATCAGACTTGAGCAGGACCTGATCATCGACCTCCTGGTTTTGAATCTCCTGGGAGCCCAGCACGAGGTCCGTCCAACGGCTGGTTCCCTCCGGCATCAAAAGCCTGACCACGTGGGGGGTGCTCCGAGCCAGCTCGGCGTCGACCTCCGAGGGGCTGAGGTGCAGGCAGCGCCGGTCATATCGCGTCGCCTGCCCCGCCGCCTTCTGGGCGGCGCGCAGTTCTTCCAAACGCTCGCGGGTGCAGAAGCATCGGTAGGCCGCGCCCACCTGCAGCAGGCGCTCCGCAGCCGCGTGATAGTGCTCCAGCCTCTCCGACTCGACGTAGGGGGCGCATGGCCCACCGATGTCGGGCCCTTCGTCCCAACGCAGGCCCAGCCAGGCCAGAGCGTCCAGGTAGCCGGCGGTGGCTCCCGGAACGAACCGCTCCCTGTCGGTGTCCTCGATCCGGATCAGGAACCGCCCGTCGGGGCCGGCCAGGCAGTAGCTCAGCAGAGCCGTCCGCACAGACCCGATGTGGAGCTCTCCCGTCGGGGATGGAGCGAAGCGGAGCCTCCTGAGACCGGGAAGGCCCGACTCGGGGGACGAGTCGGTCAATGGTGCAGCACGACCAGGTAGATCCCCATGGCCAGGCAACTGGCGAGGATTAGACCGGCGGCGACGAGCCACCCCTCCAACGGTGAGCCGGGAGATACCCTGCTGGCCCGAGAATCGCTGCTGACCGTCAGGCCGGTCGCTCCCAGCTTGCTGTATCTCCGGGCCACCTCAGCTGGATCGTCGGGGTTTCGCTCGTCCTCGGGAGACTCTCTTCTCACCATGTCCATCCTGTCCTAGCCGGAGGCTCCTCAGCCACCCGCACTCTTCCTGCGAGTATAGGCAAAGAGTTGCTGAACGCCCGCATCGTCTAGCGGTCAGGACATCACCCTTTCAAGGTGGTAACCGGGGTTCGACTCCCCGTGCGGGTACCCGCCCTGCTGCGGAGAGCGCTTGCCGGTGGCGTGGAGGGACGGGCTCGCCAGCCGCGAACTGGCTCCCGGATTCGCGCATGTACGGTCCCCTCCGTCGGTGCCGCACCGTGGGCCGGTGCAGCGTAGCGGCCGCTCGAAACCGATGTCGGTGCGGCTCAGCCGCGAAATGTGCGGGCTGCGGCTCCAGTCAGCGCGACCCCTCCGAGGATGCCGCCGAAGATCCCACGACGCTGACCCTTACCGACTCTGAGATGGACCCCCATCAGGGCCAGATTGCCCAACCCGCAGAGCGCAGCCAGCCCCGTGGTCACAAGGGAACAGCGGCGTCCGCCGCGGCCGCTGCGCTCGACTCCAATGGCCACGGCCAAGCCAGCCCACAGCGCCAGCCCAATCACGGAGCCACTCAATCGTCCGGGCGCCGACGAGAGCAGGGTTCGCCAGCGCGTGAGCAGAAAGCTTCCCACGTCGACGGTCCCCAGCACCGCCGCCACCGCCAGAATCGGGTCGCTCGCCGTGCCGTGCGCGGGGATGCGTTGGCCCACCATTCGATCCCCAGTATGTACCACGTCCCATCCCGGTAGCCCCGCCGAACCGTCGCCCTCCGAAGCGCTCGATGGCGCTCCCCGTCAGCCCCCCAGATGGGGAGCCGTCGCCGTCCCCTGCCGGAAGTCCGGAGAGAGCGCCTCGAGCAGCCGGTGTCCGCGCAGGGCGAGCTCCAGGCGAAGCCGATCGTCGGGCCGCTCCCAGGGGCCGATCAGCGCCTCGATCCTCTCCAGCCGGTAGAGCAGGGTGTGTCGGTGGATGCCCAGGGAGCGGGCGGCCTCGGAGAGCCCACCCTCGGTGAGCACCGCCTCCAGCGTCTGTCGCAGCGGGGTGCGGCGAACGCGCTCGCGGGCCAGCATCGGGCCCAGCGTGTCGAGGACGAAGTCCGTCAGCCCGGGCAGGTCGTGCAGCCAACTGAGGTAGGGATGGAGCTGGCTGGATCTATAGAGGTGCAGATCCGGCATCAGGATCTGGCCCACCACCAGGGCGTCCCGGGCGGCTCTGACGGCGCCGGGAACCTGTCCCAGGTCTGCCGCGACCGGCCCGCAGGCGAAGTCCCAGGGAAGAGTCTCTCGGCCGACGGCCACCCGCAGAAGCCGCTGGAGGGTCGAGATCTTGACCTTGGCGGGCACCAGCGCGACCACCGTCGACTGGTAGAGGGCGACCTGGGCACCGACCATCATCCAGGCGGTGGCGATGGTGGCCTCGGCCAGGGTGTCGTCGGCGGAGCTGACCACCACCTGATATGGGAACTCCAGCCGCGTACCCCCCGCCGCGGCGCGCGCCACCATCTCCTGGTCGGCTGTCCCCTGCAGCACCTCGGCGAAGAACTGGTCGTACTGGCGGTCCTGCTCCCTCCGGGTCCGCTCCCTGGTCTCCAGGTAGCTGGTGCTGACCGCCACGCTGATCGAATCCAGGTAATCGAAGAGGGGGCCGACCGCGGTGAGCACGGACTGGGCATCGATCTCAGGGTGGTTGCGCACGACATCGATCACGTGTTGCCAGATGACGAGGGCTGCGACGCGGTAGGCGCGCAGGATCGCGTCCAGGGGGACGCCGGTGCTCGCCAGCCGCCCTCCCATCCGGGAGAGCCGCTGCAACTCCGGGTGCGAGGGTCCCCGGGACTCGGCCCAGAGCGAGAGCAGCGTCCCGACTCCCTCGCGGCACGCCGCCAGCACCTCGCTGCCGAACGCCGAACCGCCGCTGACGCTCTCGGCCAGGGGGATGGTCCGGGCCATCTCGATCGCCATCCGCCGAGAGACCCGCTCCATGCGAGTCCTCAGGGATTCGATGATGATCGGGCTCACCGAAGGCATGCCCTCGTAGCCTCTGCGGCGCGGTCGAGCCTCCCGGGGTGCTCGCGGAGCAGCTGCCATTGGCAACGAAGGATAGATCACTCAGTGGGCGCTGCCGGACTCCGGGCCGGGTTGCCGATAGCGTTCCGGACCAGGACGCAGCTGATGGCCGGCGCCTTCCCGGTTGCCGTCGCAGGTGACCGATAGACTGGCCCGGGGGCACCCGACGGAGTCGGCTCGGGGCCGCCTGGCAACGCTTTGGAGGTGCTCGGTGATGCTGGCTGCCTACGCGAGCGGGGCGGATGCTGACCGACCGCTCGACAAACTTGACATCGGAGATCTGCCCATGCCGGAGCCGCCCACCGGATGGGCGCGCCTGGCGGTGACCGCCGCCGCCCTCAACCACCACGACCTGTGGACGCTCCGGGGGGTGGGCGCCGCGCCCAGCCGCTATCCCAGGATCCTCGGCTCCGATGTGGCCGGCCGGGTGGATGCCTATGGGCCCGACACCCCAGAGACCGTGCCGGTGGGAATGGCGGTGGTCGCCCACGCGGTCATAACCTGCGGCCGCTGCCGCTGGTGCCTGGGGCCAGACGAGACCCTCTGCCGCCAGTTCGCGATGCTCACCGAGGGGCCTTACGATGGGACCCTGGCCCAGTTCTGCCTGGTGCCCGCGGCCAACCTGCTCCCCGCGCCGCAGGGTTTGACCGCCGCCGAGGCCGCTTGCCTTCCGACCGCGTACCTGACGGCCTACCGCATGCTGTTCACCAAGGCCGCTCTGCGCCCCGGCGACAGCGTGCTCATCCAGGGTGCCGGCGGCGGTCTCTCCACCGCTGCCGAGCGTCTCGCCCTGGCCGCGGGGTTGCGGGTTTTGGTGAGCAGCCGATCGGAGGCCAAGCGCCAGGCAGCAGTGGAGCGTGGGGTCCACCATGCGCTGGCGACCGGGAGGGAGGCAGTCTCAGAGGTGTTGAAGCTGACCGCCGGAGAGGGGGTGGACGCGGTGGTGGAGTCGGTCGGTGAGCCCACCTGGCCCACCAGCCTTCGTGCCCTCCGTCGCGGGGGGGCGGTCGTGGTGGCCGGAGCCACCGCCGGCAGTGAACCTTCCGCTGACCTGAGACGGGTCTTCTGGCGCCAGCTCCAGATCCTGGGGTCGATGATGGGCACCCGCTCCGAGTTCGTGTCCCTGCTCTCCTGGGCCGAGCTCGGTGGGGTCCACCCCCTCATCGACTCCACGTTCCCGCTCGCCCAGGCGGACCAGGCGTTCGTCAAACTGGCCTCCGGCTCGTTCACCGGGAAGGTCGTGGTGACAGTCGGGTGAGGGCGGCGGTCGTCGGGGCCGGCCCCGGTTCCTCGGCCGGCCCCCGCGGTGGCGGACGGTGAGCTCCGGCACTAACGCTCCCCGGCCGGAGTCAACCCACTGGTTCAGCCGGGGGGTGGCCAGTGTCGGACTCACCAGCTTCTTCTCCGACTCCGGCCATGAGATCGCGACCGCCGTGCTGCCCACCTTCCTGGTGTCGGTCCTGCACTCCAGCGCGGCCACCCTGGGTCTGATCGAGGGCATCAGTGACGCGCTCACCGGGGTGGCCAAGCTGGTGTCCGGTCCGCTTGCCAACGAGCAACGACGGCGCGGGCGGCTGGCGAGCAGCGGCTACCTGGGGACGGCGCTCGCGACCGGGGCGATCGGGCTCTGCGTCGCCGCCTGGCAGGTTGGGGTCCTGCGCGCCCTGGCCTGGACGTCGCGGGGGATGCGCTCGCCGGCGCGCGACAGTCTGCTGGCGTCCCTGGCTCCCAAAACCGGCTACGGACGGGCCTTCGGGGTGGAGCGGGCCGGGGACAACCTGGGCGCGGTGGTCGGGCCGCTGCTCGCGGCCGGGCTCGTGGCCTGGGTGGGGATTCGTCCCGCCATCTACTTCGCGTTCGTCCCGGGAGCGCTGGCGGCGGTGGCGATCTCAGTCGCGGCCCGGGAGGCGCGCCGTCAGGGACACAGCGTTGTCCCGCGGCGACTGCGGCTCGAGCTCTCCGCCATGCGTGAGGCGGGGGCGGTGCGCGCGCTCGTTCCCATCGCCCTCTTCGAGCTGGGCAACGTCGCCACCACCCTGCTCATCCTGCGGGCCACCCAGCTGCTGCACAACGGCACCACCACCCTTGCCCTGGCGACCCTGCTGGCGATCCTCCTGTACAGCGGGCACAATGCCAGCGCCGCGGTGGTGGCGCTGCTGGGGGGCCATTGGCTGGATCGGACCGACGCGCGCCTGGTCTTCGCCACCGGGGCTGGTCTCTACATCCTCGCCTACGCCGGCTTCGCGCTGCCGATGCGGGCCCCCCTGCTGCTTCTGCTGGCCTTCCTGCTGGCCGGTGCGGGGATCGGCCTGGCCGAGACCGCGGAGTCGACCGTGTTCGCGCGGCTATTGCCCGATCATCTGCGCGGGAGCGGCTACGGCCTCCTGGGGGCGACCCAGGCGGTGGGGGACTTCACCTCCTCCGCAGTGGTCGGGCTCCTCTACGTCGCGGTCTCGCCCACCGTCGGATTCGGCTATGCGGCGGCCTGGATGGCGCTATCCCTGACCACCGTGCTCGGCTCACAGCGCCTCGCCAAGGGCGTCAACCCGGGGGCTTCTGCCTGAGCGTCTCCGCCGGTTCCCGCTTCTGATACATTCGGTCACGGCGATGAGGCCCGCTGCCGCCGGGGTGTCCCGGCTGATGGCTTCTACTGGGATCCAGCAACCCAGGGGAAATCGTGATGGCGGAGCGCCTCTTCCAAGCGGCCGGAGACCGGGTCGACTCGAGCGCCCCGGGCTTCTTGGCCGAATGGCAAGCTCGGCGGGAGCAGCTGGCGGCAATCCTGAACGAGCTGGCGGATCTCGCCCAGGGACGGGACGATCCGCAGCAGGCTGAGCGCTGCTCAGCCGGTTCTGTGAGGCTCACCGAGGGGAGGCTCACCCTGGCGATCCTGGGGGAGTTCAAGCGCGGCAAGAGCACCCTGATCAACTCCCTCCTGGGAGCGGAGGTGATGCCCGTGGGGGTCATCCCCATGACCTCGGTCCCGCTGCTGGTTCAGCATGGCGACGAGCCGCAGCTGATCGTGGAGTTCGAGTCGGGAGAGCGGCGGCGGATCGACCTCGGGGAGCTGCGCGAGTACGCGACCGAGAGCGGGAATCCGGGCAACCACCACCGGGTGCGCCAGGTGGAGGTGGCGCACCCGGCCGCGCTCCTTCGCTCAGGGGTCGTTCTGGTGGACACCCCGGGCATTGGCTCGATCCATGCTCACAACACTCGGGTCGCCTATCAGCTGCTGGCTCGCGCCGACGCCGCGATCTTCGTGCTCTCGGTCGACAGCCCGGCGAGCCAGGCTGAGCTGGACTTCCTGGCTGCGGCCAGAGCGCAGGTCAGCCACCTGATCTTCGCCCTCAACAAGGTCGACCTCCTTAGTGCCGCGGAGCTGGACCAGTCGAGCCGATTCGTGCAGTCCGCGTTGGAGCGGGTGGTGCCCCGCGAGGGCCTCCGTCTCCACCGTATATCGGCGCGGCTGCGCGACCAGGGCTTTCGAACCCTCGCGGCCGAGCTGGAGCAGTTCTTGGCGGTGGAGCGCGGCCGCTTCCTCCTCCGGCGGGCCGCCGACGTGGCGGATGCCGGCCTCCGCGAGGAACGCCGGGCGGTGCAGCTGGAGCAGGCGGCGCTGGCCCTGTCGGCGTCCGAGTCGGAACGGCGGCTTGCCGCCCTCCAAGAGCGGCTCAAGGAGATCTCGCGCTCGGAGGTGGAGGTGGTGGAGCTGCTGAGCGGC